>CAZYKZ010000626.1:0-1004 GCA_964648175.1 uncultured Anderseniella sp. | reverse complement strand
GACGTCGTGGAAGGCATGCAGTTCGACCGCGGCTACCTGTCGCCGTACTTCATCACCAACGCCGACAAGATGGTTGCAGAGATGGACGATCCGTACATCCTGCTGCACGAAAAGAAGCTCTCCAACCTGCAGGCCATGCTGCCGATCCTGGAAGCCACCGTGCAGTCCTCGCGTCCGCTGCTGATCATTGCTGAAGACGTCGAAGGCGAAGCGCTGGCCACCCTGGTGGTCAACAAGCTGCGTGGCGGCCTCAAGGTTGCTGCCGTCAAGGCTCCGGGCTTCGGCGACCGCCGCAAGGCCATGCTGGAAGACATCGCCGTCCTGACCGGCGGCCAGGTGATCTCCGAAGACCTCGGCATCAAGCTGGAAAACGTCACCCTTGACATGCTGGGCCGCGCCAAGCGCGTTTCCATCGACAAGGAAAACACCACCATCGTCGACGGCGCCGGCAAGAAGGCCGACATCGAAGCCCGCTGCAACCAGATCCGCAAGCAGGTCGAGGACACCACCTCCGACTACGACCGCGAGAAGCTGCAGGAGCGTCTTGCCAAGCTCGCAGGCGGCGTTGCCGTGCTGAAGGTTGGCGGCGCCACCGAGATCGAAGTGAAGGAGCGCAAGGACCGCGTTGATGACGCGCTGAACGCTACCCGCGCTGCGGTCGAGGAAGGCATCGTCCCGGGCGGCGGCGTGGCTCTGCTGCGCGCCAAGAAGGCCGTGGACGCGCTGTCCGACAGCAACCCGGACATCATGGCCGGCATCAAGATCGTGTCGAAGGCTCTCGAAGCCCCGATCCGTCAGATTGCCACCAACGCTGGCGTCGAAGGCTCCATCGTGGTCGGCAAGGTGCTGGAGAAGACCGGCAACTTCGGCTTCAACGCCCAGTCTGAAGAGTATTGCGACATGATCGCCGAAGGCATCATGGACCCGACCAAGGTCGTGCGCATTGCGCTGCAGGACGCGGCTTCCGTTGCCTCGCTGCTGATCACCACCGAAGCCATGATTGC
>CAZYKZ010000625.1:0-1006 GCA_964648175.1 uncultured Anderseniella sp. | reverse complement strand
ACATTGCCGGCATCATGAACGAGGCTGGCAACGTCATCGGCATGATGCCCCACCCCGAAAACATGATCGAACCGCTGCACGGATCGCTCGACTGCCTGCCGCTGTTTGAAAGCCTGGCGGCCTGAGCCCTGGAGGCATCAGCCCCGGTGCAATGGCCTTAAGCGTCACGGATCATCTTCTCCGCCACAAAGAAAAGCGGCCCCGAACCTCATCTGAGGCGGGACCGCTATTTTACCAGGTTGGCAGATGGGGAGGCTGGATCAGTCCAGCGCGCCAGCCGGGATGCCGCGCACGCTGCACGACCAGGACCCATCCACGTTGCCTTCAACACCGGTGCCGAAGGTGGTGATGCCACCGCCCTGCTGCTCTTCGTTGCAGCTGATCTGGCTCTTGATGGCCGTGTTGTAGTTCGCGTCGACGCCTGGATAGTCACGCCGCGACTGCCGGATCCAGGCACGCACTGCGTTCTGGCGGGCGGCGGCCTGGGTTGCGCCGAAGCCAATGCCTTCAACGATTTCCAGTGACTGTGCCTGTGCGGTGGAAATGCTGGTGCCGGCGCCGGTGAATGCGACGAGGGACATGGCGGCTGCGAATGCAATCTTGGTAACGGTGTTCATGGTTCTAATCTCCTGTTGCCTCTGTTTGGCGAGTTGTTAAGTCGTGTTGACGAGAGGAGAGATAGACCGCGCTGCCGGAACGTAATCTGAACGTCTTGTTGTCTGAGGTTCATCTTCGTCTGCCTTCAGACGATGAAGCCTGGGACCTCCGACAGCGCGCTCCTGAAGCTGTGACTTGGCTTTGACAGATTTCCGGCGCACAAAGCACCCCGACATGCAACGCACTGAACCACGTACCAGCGCTTCGAGCCGGATACTGGCCATGATCGGCCTCGTCAACGGCGTGCTTGGCATCATCTTGCAATATGTGCTGTTCCAGCCGCTGTTCCGGCAGATGGGCATGGACTGGGGCTCGTCCGCCATCGCCATGCTGGCCTATTTCACCATCC
>CAZYKZ010000624.1:0-1010 GCA_964648175.1 uncultured Anderseniella sp. | reverse complement strand
CCGTCGTCCGCGAAACTCGGATGCTCCGGCCAGATGCCGTCGTCGATGACGCCGACCACGACGTCCTCGCCAGTGTATCCCTCATACCAGGGCTCACTCTCCCCGTCCAGGCCGAGGAAGGTGGGGCTTGCGTCCGTGGTCCGGTAGCGCCGTTCGTCGGGCAGGACCATTCTGATGCCAGGCTGGGCAGCGAGATCGTTCGCCTGTTCCAGCGTCAGCTTGGCGGCGAATCCATTCAGTGCTGTCGTGTACGAGTGCAACTGCGCATAAGTCGAGGCGCCAACTGTGGCCAGCGCTTTCGCGTGAGTCTGTTTGAGCAGGCCGGTGTACTTCTTGACGTGGGCGCTGTTCGGATTGATCTTCTGCCCCTTGCCAGGCTTGGTCGCTTGATAGCCCTCGATCGAGCCGGCGTAAGCGATGGCCGGATCTAGGTCCATGACAGCTATGTAGACGCCGTTCGGAGATTTCGCGACTGCACCGACTGAGTCCTTCGAAGACTCGGCGGCGACCGCCGAGGCTGCCGGCAGCAAAGCGGGCGAGCCTGCGACGACAATCGCGGCCGAAACAAAAGCAAGGAAAACTCGCTTCACCATGAATTGATCCCCTTCTCTCTATGCCACCGACAAACGGCGCTGGACCGCTTCAGTGCGCATTGTTGTTAGAGCAACTCGCCGGGACGCCAGCGAACTGCTTCCCTCAGCGGCGATACGCCAGTAACTCTTGGCGAACGCGGATAAGCAGTAGGAACGATACGCGTCCTGGCCGGTGACAACCAGCGATTTACATGGTTGACATAATGCGGAGCTGAGGTGAAAGACGCCATGGTCACTGCGGCAAAACGGCAGGTCTCCCGAGTGTGGTGCGCAGACGCGAAGGACACTCTGTCCCAGGGCGAATGCAGTGCGCTGAATCCACCCCCCGAGAAGACGGCGGGTTTGGGTCGGGAACAGCCATTCCCGACGGACAGATGATTTGGCTCCATTCACACGAAGGAGCCAGCCATGGACGTC
>CAZYKZ010000623.1:0-1010 GCA_964648175.1 uncultured Anderseniella sp. | reverse complement strand
GCCGGCATGACCATGAAGAAGATCATCAGCAGGCCGTGCGCGGTGACGAACACGTTGAACATGTGCTTGCCGGCATCAACGGCATCAGCGGCGCTGTCGCCAACGCCGTACACCATGTGGGCCAGGCCGTGGAAATACTGGATACCCGGTTCCTGCAGTTCCATGCGCATGAAAATGGACAGGATGCCCCCCACCAGGCCGGAGAAGATGGCGAACCAGAGGTACATCGTGCCGATGTCCTTGTGGTTGGTGGAGAACAGGTAGCGCTTGATCCCCGTCGGGTGATCGTCGTGCGCACCGTGCGTTGCTGCTGCGTTAGCCATTTGGGCTTTCCTCGCTCTTATGCAATCTCAATCAGTTGTTTTCGGCCTTGCCGGCAGCGTTGAGCGCCAGCTTGCCCTTTGTCGTCAGGATCGAGGCCAGGTGCTTCTGGGCTTCCTCGACGCCTGCGGTCTTGGCCTTCTCCACCCAGGCCTTGAACTCGTCCTCGGAGACGACCCGGACGTTGATCGGCATGAAGGCATGGTCCTTGCCGCACAGTTCCGAGCACTGGCCGTAGAATATGCCTTCCTTCTCGGCCTTGAACCAGGCTTCGTTCAGACGGCCGGGAACGGCGTCGATCTTGGTGCCGAACGACGGCACCGTCCATGAGTGAAGGACGTCATTGGCGGTCACGATCAGGCGAACGACCTTGTTGACAGGCACGACGACCTCGGTGTCGGCCGTCAGCAGGCGCGGTTCACCGTCCTTCAGGTCCTCGTCGGCCTTGATGGCAGCGGTGAAGGAGATGCCGTCATTGTCGGGATATTCGTAGTCCCAATACCACTTGTTGCCGATCGCCTTGACGGTCATGTCGGCAACCGGAATTTCACGCTGCAGGTAGAGCAACCGGAAGGAGGGGATGGCGATGGCGATCAGGATGAGGATCGGAACCACGGTCCAGACCACCTCGATGAAGGTGTTGTGGCTGGTCTTGGACGGCGTCGGGTTCGACTTGGCGTTGAACTTGA
>CAZYKZ010000622.1:0-1019 GCA_964648175.1 uncultured Anderseniella sp. | reverse complement strand
ACAAGATGCTCGATATCGGCCGTGGTGTGCAAGGGGGTGGGGGTGAAGCGAAGCCGCTCGGTGCCCTTCGGCACGGTCGGATAGTTGATCGGCTGCACGTAGATGCCTTCATTGTCGAGCAGCCAGTCCGAGATCCACTTGCACTTGGCCGCATCGCCCACCATGACGGGAACGATGTGGCTTTCGTTGGCCATGTGCGGAATGCCGGCCCGGTCGAGGCGCTTGCGCAGCTCCGCCACCATCACCTTCTGCCGGTCGCGCTCGACGGACGAATTCTTCAGGTGCCGGATCGAGGCGACAGCACCGGCGGCGATGGCCGGCGGGATGGCGGTGGTGAAGATGAACCCGGAGGCAAACGAGCGCACGAAGTCGATCAGCTGGGCCGAGCCGGTGATGTAGCCGCCCATCACGCCGAACGCCTTGCCGAGTGTACCCTCGATCACGTCGATGCGGTGCATCAGGCCTTCGCGCTCGGCAATGCCGCCGCCGCGCGGCCCGTACATGCCGACCGCGTGAACCTCGTCGAGATAGGTCAGCGCGTTGTGCTTCTCGGCCACGTCACAGAGCTCGGCGATCGGGCCGATGTCGCCGTCCATCGAGTAGACGCTCTCGAACGCGACGAGCTTCGGCCGGTCCGGGTCGACCTGCGAGAGCAGCTCATCAAGGTGCTTCGGATCGTTGTGGCGGAAGATGAAGCGCTCGGCCTTGGAGTGGCGGATGCCCTCGATCATCGAGGCGTGGTTGAGCGCGTCGGAGAACACCGCGCAGTTGGGCAGCTTCGAGGCGAGCGTGCCGAGCGAGGCCCAGTTGGACACGTAGCCGGAAGTGAAGATGAGGGCTGCTTCCTTGCCGTGCAGGTCGGCGAGTTCGCGCTCAAGCTCGACGTGCTGGTGGTTGGTGCCGGAGATGTTGCGGGTGCCGCCGGCGCCCGAGCCGCACGAGGCGATGGCCTCTTGCATCGCGGCGATCACGTCCGGGTGCTGGCCCATGCCGAGATAGTCGTTGGAGCACCACACGGT
>CAZYKZ010000621.1:0-1021 GCA_964648175.1 uncultured Anderseniella sp. | reverse complement strand
ATCGCCATCGCCAAGCGCATCGAGGCCGGCCGCGAGGCCATGATCTCGGGCCTGTGCGAAAGCCCGCTGACCTTCCAGGCCATCATCATCTGGCGCGACGAACTGATGGAGGGCAAGATCCTCCTGCGCGACATCATCGACCTCGAGGCCACCTATGCCGGCCCCGACGCCAAGAAGGTCGAGGCGCCGACGCCAGAAGAACGCGAGGCCAAGGAAAAGGAAGCGCGCAAGGCCGAGGCCGAGAAGCGCGAGAAGGCTGCCGCCGAAATGCGCCGGTCGCGTCCGCGCCGTCCCGATCCTGACGACGACGTGCTGTCGGCCGATGACTTTGAGCCGTCTTCCGCCCCGGAAGAGGACGACGAGGACGACGAGGAAGAGGCCAACGTGTCGCTGGCGGCGATGGAAGCCGAACTGAAGCCGCACGTGCTGGAAACCTTCGACCGCATCGCCAAGACCTACAAGTCCCTGCGCAAGCTGCAGGACCAGGAAGTGGCCGAGAAGACGGCGCTGTCCTCGTCGCAGGCACGCCGCTACAGGAAGCTGCGCGAGGAAATCATCGAGGACGTGAAGTCGCTGTCGCTGAACCCGGCCCGTATCGAGGCGCTGGTGGAGCAGCTCTATGACATCAACCGCCGGCTGATCTCGCTGGAAGGCCGTCTGATGCGCCTGGCTGAAAGCCACAAGGTGCCGCGGACAGTGTTCCTCGAGGAATACCAGGGTGAGGAGCTTGACGCCAACTGGGTGCGCCGCGTGTCGCGGCTGGCCAAGCACGGCTGGAAGGACTTCGTCACCAAGGAGAAGGACGCGATCAAGGAAATCCGCGAGGAGATCCATTCGCTGGCATCCGACACCGGCCTGCAGATCCCCGAGTTCCGCCGCATCGTGCACGCGGTGCAGAAGGGCGAACGCGAGGCGCGCATCGCCAAGAAGGAAATGGTCGAGGCCAACCTGCGCCTCGTGATCTCCATCGCCAAGAAGTACACCAACCGCGGCCTGCAGTTCCTCGACCTGATCCAGGAAG
>CAZYKZ010000620.1:0-1027 GCA_964648175.1 uncultured Anderseniella sp. | reverse complement strand
AGTCGACCGTGATCGCGCCGACCGGCACCATCGGCCTCGTCATGGACTGCGACACCACCGGCATCGAGCCCGACTTCGCGCTGGTGAAGTTCAAGAAGCTGGCCGGCGGCGGCTACTTCAAGATCATCAACCGCGCGGTGCCTGCCGCCCTCAAGACGCTGGGCTACACCGACGCCGAGATCGAGGCGATCATCAAGTACGCCGTCGGCCACGGCACGCTGGCGGACGCACCGGCCATCAACCACGCGGCACTGAAGGCCAAGGGCTTCACCTCGAAGGAGCTGCAGGCGGTCGAGAACGGGCTGGCGTCGGCCTTCGACATCAAGTTCGTGTTCAACAAGTGGACGCTGGGCGAGGAGTTCTGCACGCAGACGCTGGGCATCCCGGCGGAGCGTCTCGACGACTTCGACTTCGACCTGCTCACCCACCTGGGCTTCTCGAAGAAGGACATCGAGGCCGCCAACATCCACGTGTGCGGCGCCATGACCCTTGAGGGCGCGCCGGGCCTCGCCGACGAGCACCTGCCGGTGTTCGACTGCGCCAACCCGTGCGGGCGTCTGGGCAAGCGCTACCTGTCGGTGGACAGCCACATCCGCATGATGGCCGCCTCGCAGCCGTTCATCTCGGGCGCCATCTCCAAGACCATCAACATGCCGAACGACGCCACGGTCGGGGACTGCCAGGCCGCCTACATGCTGTCCTGGAAGCTCGCCCTCAAGGCCAACGCGCTCTACCGCGACGGCTCGAAGCTGTCGCAGCCCTTGTCCGCCGCCCTCATCGAGGACGAGGAGGAGGATGCGGACGACCTGATCGAACAGGTCGCCGCCAACCAGCCGGCTGCCCAGCGCGTCGAGAAGATCGTCGAGAAGATCGTCGAGATCGCCGCCAAGCAGGAGCGCGAGAAGCTGCCGCAGCGGCGCAAGGGCTACACCCAGAAGGCCATCGTCGGCGGCCACAAGGTGTACCTGCGCACCGGCGAATATGACGACGGCCGCCTCGGCGAGATCTTCATCGACATGCACAAGGA
>CAZYKZ010000619.1:0-1030 GCA_964648175.1 uncultured Anderseniella sp. | reverse complement strand
GAGCCGATCCCGGTGCTGCCGACGGTGCACTACAACATGGGCGGCATCCCGACCAATTACTGGGGCGAAGTGCTGAACCCGACCAAGAAGGATCCGGACCGGATCCAGCCGGGGTTGATGGCAGTGGGCGAGGCAGGTTGCGCTTCCGTTCACGGCGCCAACCGGCTGGGCTCCAACTCGCTGATCGACCTGGTAGTGTTTGGCCGGGCGGCTGCCATTCGCGCCGGCAAGGTGGTGGATCGCGACTCGGCTGTGCCGTCGATCAATGAGGCCTGCGTCGAGAAGATCATGGACCGCTTCGATGGCCTGCGCCACGCCAACGGCTCGACGCCGACGGCCTCGCTGCGGCTGGAGATGCAGAAGGCGATGCAGGAAGACGCCGCCGTTTTCCGCACCCAGGAAACGCTGGAGCAGGGCTGCAAGCGGCTCGACGCGGCGTGGAAGAAGATGGCCGATCTGAAGGTCACAGACCGCTCGATGATCTGGAACTCCGACCTCGTCGAAACGCTGGAGCTTGAAAACCTGATGGCGAGCGCCATCACCACGGTCTACTCGGCGGAAGCGCGGAAGGAGAGCCGCGGTGCGCATGCGCGCGAGGACTACAAGGACGGGCCGTATGCGGGCCGCGACGACAAGAACTGGCGCAAGCACACGCTGGCCTGGGTGGATGCCAAGGGCAAGGTGAAGCTCGACTACCGCCCGGTGCACACCGAGCCTTTGACCACGCCGGCTGAAGGCGGCATCGACCCGAAGAAGATCGCGCCCAAGGCGCGCGTTTACTGAGGCACTGACAGATGGTTGAACTCGCACTTCCAAAGAACAGCCAGGTCACCGAAGGCAAGGTATGGCCGAAGCCTGACGGCGCCAGCCGCACCCGCGAATTCAAGGTCTACCGCTGGTCGCCGGACGATGACGCCAATCCGCGCGTGGACACCTACACCATAGACCTCGACGACTGCGGGCCGATGGTTCTCGACGCGCTGATCAAGATCAAGAACGAGATCGACCCGACGCTGACCTTCCGCCGCTC
>CAZYKZ010000618.1:0-1031 GCA_964648175.1 uncultured Anderseniella sp. | reverse complement strand
ATGGCTGCATTCAAGGCCGGCGACATCAGTGTGCTTGTCGCAACGACCGTCATCGAAGTCGGCGTCGATGTGCCGGAAGCCACCATCATGGTGATCGAGAATGCGGAACGGTTCGGCCTTGCGCAGTTGCACCAGCTGCGAGGCCGCGTTGGCCGTGGCGCGGGCGCCTCAAGCTGCCTGCTGCTCTATGACGGACCACTGGGGGAGACGGCCGCCGCGCGGCTCAAGATCATGCGAGAAACCGAGGACGGCTTCATCATAGCCGAGGAAGACCTGCGCTTGCGCGGCTCTGGCGAGGTGCTGGGCACCCGTCAGTCCGGCGTGGCGGCGTTCCGGCTGGCAAGCCTTTCCGACCATGGCGAATTGCTGCAGGCGGCACGTGACGATGCCCGGCTGGTGCTGGAAACCGATCCTGGCTTGAGAACATCGCGTGGCGAGGCGCTGCGTACCCTGCTCTACCTGTTCGAGCGGGATGATGCGATCCGGTTGCTGTCAGCCGGCTAGCTCTTGCGTTTGGACGATGCCTTGGCGGCGGGCTTCTTCTTCTTTGCAGGCGTCACCTTGACCGGCTTTGGAGGCCGCTTCGACGGGGCCAGCACCTGCGCCGGATCAGACAGGAGAAGCGACAGCGTGTCGTCCTCCTTGGCAACCGCGGCATCCGCCTCGCGCAGCTGTTGCGGCGTCACGAGGCCTGCGGAGATGACCAGCTTTGCCGCCTCTTCCACGGTGATGTCCAGAATGGTGACCTCGCTCTTCTTCACGAAGAACAGGAAGCCGGAGGTGGGGTTGGGCGTGGTCGGCATGAAGGCCGAATAGAAGCGCGTACCGGGCGCAAGTCCGATCTCGCCCGAGTCCAGTTCGCGGGCAATGAATACGATGACGTTCACGCCGGGGCGCGGGTAACCGATCACACCGACCGACGAGAAATTGCCCGAGCCCGAGGACAGTGCGGTCTCGAAGATCTGCTTCACGCCCTTGTACACAGAACGGATGACCGGCATCCGGTCGAGCGTGCGTTCGCCGAAGTTGAT
>CAZYKZ010000617.1:0-1033 GCA_964648175.1 uncultured Anderseniella sp. | reverse complement strand
GCTCGGCGCCCTGGCCCTCGGCGCGCTCGGCGTCGTCTATGGCGACATCGGGACCAGCCCCCTCTACACCATGAAAGAGGTGTTCGGCGGCCCGCACCGCCTGCCGGTGACCCCGGACAACGTGCTCGGGATCCTGTCCCTCGTGTTCTGGTCCCTGCTGATCGTCGTCTCCCTCAAGTACCTGACCTTCATCATGCGGGCCGACAACCGCGGCGAGGGCGGGATCATGGCCCTGATGTCGCTGGTGCAGCGCGCAACCGGCCATCGCCGACGGGGACATTGGCTGCTGGTGGTGCTCGGCCTGTTCGGCGCCTCCCTGTTCTACGGCGACGGGCTCATCACGCCAGCGATCTCGGTGCTGTCGGCGGTTGAGGGACTCGAGGTCGCGACCCCCGCTCTGAAACCGTACGTCGTGCCCACCGCACTGGTCGTGCTCGTCAGCCTGTTCCTGCTGCAGCGCCGTGGCACAGCCGGCGTCGGCGTGCTGTTCGGGCCGATCATGGTGCTCTGGTTTGGCCTCCTCGCCGTGCTGGGCGCGATCAATGTGGCGCAGACCCCGGCGGTGCTTGCCGCGATGAACCCCGCCTACGCCGTGCAGTTCTTCGCGGTCAACCAGGGATTGGGTTTTCTGGCGCTCGGCGCGGTGGTGCTGGCGGTCACGGGCGTCGAGGCCCTGTACGCCGACATGGGCCACTTCGGCCGCCTGCCGATCCGTCTGGCCTGGTTCGGCTTCGTCCTGCCGGCCCTGATGCTCAACTACTTCGGTCAGGGGGCCCTGCTGATCCGGGAGCCCGAGGCAGTGGTCAACCCCTTCTACCTGCAGGGTCCGGAGTGGGCGATCTACCCGATGGTCGCGATCGCCACTGCCGCCACCATCATCGCCTCGCAGGCGGTGATCTCCGGCGCCTTCTCGGTGACCCGCCAGGCGGTGCAGCTCGGCTATCTGCCGCGGATGGAGATCCGCCACACCTCCGAGCACGCGATCGGCCAGATCTACATCCCGTTCATGAACTGGTTCCTGCTGGCCGGCGTG
>CAZYKZ010000616.1:0-1041 GCA_964648175.1 uncultured Anderseniella sp. | reverse complement strand
TCAGCGCGCGGTATTCGATGTCGGCATGCTGGGTCTGCTCGGCGGCAGTGGTGATGCGAATGGCGTCGCGCTGGTATTGCTTGGCCAGCGTGGCAATGGCGCGCGGCACGGTCGCCGAAAACATCAGCGTGCGCCGGTCCTCGGGTGCTTCACCGAGAATGAACTCCAGGTCCTCCCGGAAGCCCAGGTCTAGCATCTCGTCGGCCTCGTCCAGCACGATGGCGCGCAAGCTGCCGGTCTCGAACGAGCCGCGCTTGATGTGGTCGCACAGCCGGCCCGGGGTGGCCACGACGATATGAGCGCCGCGTTCAAGCGCGTTGCGCTCGGCGCGCATGTCCATGCCGCCGACACACGACGCCACCACGGCGCCTGCCTTCTCGTAGAGCCAGGCGAGCTCGCGCTTGACCTGCATGGCAAGCTCGCGGGTTGGCGCGATGATCAGCGCCAGCGGGTCGGCAGGCGGGCCGAAGCGCCCGTTCTCGTCCAGCAATGTCGGGGCTATGGCAATGCCGAAGCCGACCGTCTTGCCCGACCCGGTCTGGGCCGAAACCAGCAGGTCGGCTCCTTCGTATTCAGGGCGTGTCACTTCTGCCTGTACGGGCGTGAGGGTTGAGTAGCCGCGCTGTTCCAGCGCAGCGGCAATCGTTTCGATCATGATGGTCACTTAATCGCAATTATGCGGAAGGAGGCTCTGCGCCCGAATGTTGTCTCGTGTCGCGATACAGCAGTATGCGGCCTGGTTCAATCGGCCGTTGCCATCAGGATTACGGCGGCGGACACGACGTCCTCGACCGAGCAGCCGCGCGACAGGTCGCACACCGGCCTGCTGAAGCCCTGGAAGAACGGGCCGATGGCGTCGGCATTGGCCATGTACTGCACCAGCTTGTAGCCGATATTGCCCGAGTTCAGATCGGGGAAGATCAGCACGTTGGCATCGCCCGCCACGCCCTTGCCGCCCTTGACCTTGCGCGCCGCGACCGATGGCACCAGGGCGGCATCCACCTGCAGTTCGCCCTCGATGGCGAGGTCTGGCGCTTGCGC
>CAZYKZ010000615.1:0-1044 GCA_964648175.1 uncultured Anderseniella sp. | reverse complement strand
CTGGACGAGATCGAGAGCCTGAAGCTCGGCACCCGGGAAATCGCCTTTACCGGCGGCGAGCCGTTCATGAACCCGGACATGTGCGCGATGATGCAGACGGCGCTGGAGCGCGGCCACGAGGTGCTGGTGCTCACCAACGCCATGCAACCGATGCAGCGGCCGAAGGTGAAACAGGCCCTGCTGGCGCTGCAGAAGAATCACGGCAGCAGGATCACGTTGAGGGTAAGCCTCGATCACTACACCAGTGACCTGCACGAGAAAGAGCGCGGCTCGGACACATGGGACAAGGCGATCGCCGGTATGGACTGGCTCAACGCCAACGGCTTCAGCATCGCCATCGCAGGACGCACCTGCTGGGGTGAAACGGAAGCCCTTTCACGCAAGGGCTATGGCGAGCTCATTGCCAGGCTTGGCTGGCGCATTGATCCTGCAAATGCAGGTCAGCTCGTGCTGTTTCCGGAGATGAACGAGCGCGAGGACGTGCCGGAAATCACCACTGCCTGCTGGGATATCCTGTCGAAGCGGCCCGACCAGCAGATGTGCGCCTCCAGCCGCATGGTGGTGAAGCGAAAGGGGGCGGACGCGCCTGCCATCGTGCCATGCACCTTGCTGCCCTATGACCCGGCGTTCGAGATGGGCTCCACGCTTGCCGCATCGCTGAATGCCGATGGCGGCAACTTCCGGAACGGTGCGGTCAAGCTCAACCACCCGCACTGCTCGAAATTCTGCGTGCTGGGCGGGGCAAGCTGCTCAGCTTAAGCTCCACTTACTCACCTTGAGCTTCGGCTCGTAGCGCTTCACCCTTGCCGCAAGCTTCTCGCGAGTCAGCAAGCCCGACTGGGTGTCGAGATGGCTCACGACGGAACCCGCATTGCAGGTGGCGCCCTTGATGGCGTCCTCGACGCTCTCGCCGCACGTCACCAGCCCTGCGAAGGTGGAGGCAAATGCGTCGCCTGCCCCCGCCGTGCCGGCGACCTTCACCTTCGGCACCGTGCAGTGCCATATGCTGTCCTTCGTGCCCACATAGGCTCCGTCAGCGCCGTT
>CAZYKZ010000614.1:0-1045 GCA_964648175.1 uncultured Anderseniella sp. | reverse complement strand
TCGCTGGTCACCAGCCAGCGCCTCTGCTCGGGGATGGACGCCAGCACCTCGCGCACCGGCGCGGCGGCCGCATCGATTTCCGCCTTGTACGCCTCTGCATTCGCCTTGTAGGCCTCGGCATTGGCCGGGTCGGCTTCAGCCATCGCGCGGGCAATGTTGTCGACATAGAGCTTGGCGTTCTCCGGGCTCATCCAGGCATGGGGGTTGGGCTTGCCAGAGTAGGGGCCTTGCGAAATGCCCATCGGTTCAATGCCCTCGCTCACCGTGACGGACGGCACGTCCGACAGGTTGGCGAGGAACTTCTCGAACCACAGTTCGAGGTTCAGCCCGTTGCGCAGGATCAGGCCGGCATCTTGCGCGCGCACGATGTCCTTCGGCGTCGGCTGGTACTGGTGCACCTCCGCGCCCGGCTTGATGATCGACACCACGTCGGCCTTGTCGCCGGCGACGTTGGCGGCCATGTCCGCGAGGATCGTGAAGGTGGTGACGACCTTTAGCCGCTCTGCCGCCAGGGAGGGCAGCGCAAGCGAGGCAAGCGCCAGCAGCGCTGCAGACAAAAGCATGACCAGTCGGTTCATCATCGGCTGTGAGACTCCTGTGCTCGGGTCGCGGGGACAGTTTATGCAAATGCAAATTATTTGCAATAAGCCAATATGGACTGCAATATTGAAAATCATTATCATTTGTTTAAGTTGCACAGGATGAGCACCGGCCCCGACAGCGAACACCTTCTCGATCTGCTCAAGGCCTCCGGCGCGCGCATCACCAAGCCGCGCCGCGTGATCGTCAGGATCCTTGCCGAGAAGGGCGACCAGCACCCCGATGCCATGGACATCTTCCGCCGTGCGGTGCGCGAGGACAGCCGCATATCGCTGCCCACGGTCTATCGCACGCTGAAAGTGCTGGAAGAGCAGGGCGCCATCCAGCGCCACGCCTTCTCCGATGGCCGTTCGCGCTACGAGCCCGCTGCCGGCGAGCACCACGATCACCTGATCGACATGGACACCGGCGACGTCATCGAGTTCCACTCGGAAAAGATCGAGCA
>CAZYKZ010000613.1:0-1053 GCA_964648175.1 uncultured Anderseniella sp. | reverse complement strand
CCCATGAAAATCGCCAAGCTCGAAACCTTCACCAACCGCTATGTCGGCTTCGTGCGCGTGACCGCCGATACGGGTGACACCGGTTGGGGCCAGGTCTCGACCTACCACTCCGACATTACGTGCCAGGTTTTCCACCGGCAGGTCGCGCCATACGCGCTGGGCCAGCCGGCCTATGACTTCGATGACCTGCTCGACCGCATCACAGAGCGCGAACACAAGTTCCCCGGCTCCTACCTGCGCCGGGCCATGACCGGACTGGACACCGCGCTATGGGACTTGCGGGGACGCGTCGAAGGCAAACCCGTTGCCTCGCTGATCGGCGGCAGTCCGGGCAAGGTGCGGGCCTATGCGTCATCCATGAAGCGCGACATCACCCCGGAAGACGAGGCCGCCCGGTTCGTGAAACTGCGCGACCAGTTCGGCTTCGATGCCTTCAAGTGGCGCGTGGGCGCCGAATGCGGGCGCGACCAGGACGAGTGGCCCGGCCGCACCGAGGCCGTGGTGCCGGTCGTATCAAAGGCGCTGGGCGACGGCATCGACAAGCTGGTCGACGGCAACTCGTGCTACTCGCCGAAGCGCGCCATCGAGGTTGGCCGCATTCTGGAGGACAACGGCATCGGCCATTTCGAGGAGCCCTGCCCCTATTGGGAGCCGGAGCAGACCAAGCAGGTGAAGGAAGCCCTCAGCATCGACGTGGCCGGCGGCGAGCAGGACTGTGACCTCAGCTGGTGGCGCTATACCATCGGCCTTCGCTGCGTCGACATCGTGCAGCCGGACGTCATGTACATGGGCGGCATGTACCGCACGCTCAGGGTCGCGAAGATGGCGGCCGAAGCCGGGCTTCCCTGCACGCCGCACGCGGCCAACCTGTCGCTCGTGACGCTGTGCACCATGCACCTGCTGCGCGCCATCCCGAACGCCGGCAAGTATCTCGAGTTCTCCATCGAGGGCGAGGATTATTACCCCTGGCAGCAGAACCTCTTCGTCGAGGATCCGTACACCATCGTGGACGGCCACGCGACGGTGACGGACGCGCCGGGCTGGGGCGTGGAG
>CAZYKZ010000612.1:0-1053 GCA_964648175.1 uncultured Anderseniella sp. | reverse complement strand
CCGGCATGACGCTGCTGCAGCACGTGCCGCCCTTGCGCAAGCGCGCCATGCTGGAGGGCCTCAACCCGCCGGGGCCGCTGCCACGGGCGATGCGGGGTTAGGTTTCCTACTTGCCGCCGGCCAGCAGGATGTCGTTGTGGGCGCCCAATGCCGGAGCGGACTTGTCCACCGAGGGGTCGCCGCGGAACTGTGGCGCAACGGCCACCGGCGTAGCTGGCAGCGTATCGGCTTCTTCATTGACCAGCGTATGGTCGAACACGCCGCGTTCATGGAACGTCTCGTCGCGCATGGCTTCGGGCAAGGTGCGAACAACGGAACAGCAGCAATCCGCTTCGGCCAGTACCACACTCCAGTAATCAGACGCCTGTTCCGAAATGAGAGCAGCTACTGCCGCCATGGTCGCCACCGGGTCCGAGGCATCGTCGCGGAACGGCTCGGCAAGGCCAATCGCATCGCAGAACCGGTCCCAGAACTTCTGCTCAAGTGCTGCAACCGCCACATGGCGGCCGTCGGCGGCGGGGTAGATCTTGTAGCGCGGCGACCCGCCGGTCAGTTGGGCGGTGCCGTTGCCGGGCCATTTGCCTGTCACCAGCCCCTGCCCGATGGCCCACCACATCAGCATGAACAGGTTGTCGGTCATGGCGATGTCGATGTGGGTACCCTCGCCGGTCTTCTCCCGCTGCAACAGGGCCATCAGGATGTTGACGACCGCCGGATAGCTGCCGCCGGCAATATCCGCCGCCAGGAACGGCGGTACGGTTGGCTGCGCGTCCGGCCCCATGCTCAGCGCCAGCAGGCCTGCATCGCCAATATAGTTGAGGTCATGTCCGGCCTTCAGCGCGTTCGCGCCGGTCTGGCCATATCCGGTGATGGAACAATAGATGATGCGCGGGTTGATGAGCTTCACCGCCTCATAGTGCAGGCCCAGCCGCTCCATCACCCCGGGCCGGAACTGTTCGACGATCACGTCCGCTTCCTCGATAAGCGGAATCAGAAATTCGAGATGCCTGGGTGATTTCAGGTCAAGCGCCAGGGATTTCTTGCCCCGGTTCA
>CAZYKZ010000611.1:0-1055 GCA_964648175.1 uncultured Anderseniella sp. | reverse complement strand
GCGGCACTGGGCAGCATCATGGCGATCATCATGATCCACCACATGAAGAACATCAGAACGGCATAACCGGGCGTCCATGCCGTCATTGCAGCCATGCCGGGCATGGCGCTGCCTGCCGCCCCAGCGCTCATGTCCGGCATGCTGCCGGCGTCCGGCCCGGAGAAATGTCCGAACGCCATCTTCAGGGAAGACATGTGGAATGCCGACATGCCCATCCCCGCCCCGGAAAGGATGTAGGCCCAGCTGACCGCGATCACGACGCCCAGCGACACCACCACCACCATGCGGTCGTGCCGGAGCAGCTTTTCGATAACGGTCGGATTGGCCATGACGGGACCGCCGCTCAATGTAGCGGAAACCGCCTGCGCGCCTCGTCGAAGTCATACTTGAGGCCGTTCGGGCCCCAGGCCACATAGGCCATGGAACTGTGCGAGCGGCCCAGGTCGAACTTGATGTCACCCATGCTCTTTGCCGATCCCGATGCTCCTTCGGCTTCATGGAATACCCAGCCGTTTGGCAATACCGTGAGAATGCGGTGTTCCTCGTCGGTGACGGGGTTGCGGATGGGCTCGCTGCGGGCTCTCAACAGGCCGGGCACGGCGATATGGGCGGTGCGGCCCTTCACGTCGATGTCGAAATCGATCGGCGTGAAGACCGGATCGTGGTGATGTTCCACGATGACGCTGAAAATCTGGAACATGGTGCCGACGGGCTGGTCCTCGCCGGTGAGAATGTAGAACAGCGCATCGCGCTGCGCATCGGTAAGGTCGTCCTCGAGGATCGGCTGCATGTGACCCTCGCCGTGATGGATGGCGCGCGGGAAGTGGAACGTCGCCACGACCTTCTTGCCGTCGAGGCTGACGTCTTCCCAGTGTCCCTTGTCGATGATGAAGCCGACGGCGCCATTGCAGTGGCCGCGGGTAGGTTCTCCCATGGACTCGCACGGGCAGCCGTGGTCGCAGCTGCAATACTCCACGTAGCGTCCTTCGATGGACCAGTCTTTCCCAGGCATGTGCCGTCCCTCCCTGTCAGTTGGTTGATCACCCCCGGAAACT
>CAZYKZ010000610.1:0-1061 GCA_964648175.1 uncultured Anderseniella sp. | reverse complement strand
ACGTGGGTGACGGTGCCGGGGCCGAACTTCTGGTGGAACACCCGGTCGCCGCGGGCGTAGGACGCCGCACCTGCGTCGGATGCAGTCAGTGTGCCCTCTATGATGTGCGGGCTCGAGCGCAAGGCGCTGCCTTCGGCGTGGCGGGCCTGCGCGCGCTTCCAGCCGGGCGTGTCGTAGCCCGAGTTGAACGGCTTGAAGTCGTCGAAGCGCGAGCCGCCGAAGCGGTCTGCGCCACCGAGATTGTACCCGCCATAGGACGACGACATGGTGTCCACCTCGACGTGGGACGCGGGCAGTTCGTCGACGAAGCGGGAGGGAAGCGCCGTCTGCCACATGTTGTGGACGCGGCGGTTCTGGGCGAACGAGATGGTGCAGTGCTTTCGCGCCCGGGTGATGCCCACGTAAGCCAGCCGGCGTTCTTCCTCCAGCCCCGCCTTGCCGCTTTCGTCCAGCGCGCGCTGGTGCGGGAACAGGCCTTCCTCCCAGCCGGGCAGGAACACGGTATCGAACTCCAGCCCCTTGGCGGCGTGCAGCGTCATGATCGACGCCTTCTCTTCCTGCTCGCCCGATTGCTCCACGTCCATCACCAGCGCGATGTGTTCGAGGAAACCTTCCATGGTCTCGAACTCGTTCATGGAGCGCACGAGTTCCTTCAGGTTCTCCAGCCGGGAGGGTGCCTTCGGGTCCTTGTCCTGCTGGTGCATTTCCGTATAGCCGGACTCGTCGAGGATGATCTCCGCCACCTCGGTGTGGGGCAGGGTGTCGACCTGGGTGCGCCAGCGGGCGAAGGAGGCCAGCAGGTCCGCCAGCGCCTTCCTTGCCTTGTTGGGCAGTTCTTCCGTCTGGACGATGTCCAGCGCGGCGCGGTGCAGCGAGGTGCCGGTGGCCCGGGCAATGGCGTGAATCTTCTGCACCGAGTTGTCGCCGATGCCGCGCTTCGGGGTGTTGATGATGCGCTCGAAGGCGAGGTCGTTGTCGGGCGACATGGTGACCTTCAGATAGGCCAGCGCATCGCGGATTTCGGCGCGCTCATAGAAGCGCGGGCCGCCGACCACGCGGTA
>CAZYKZ010000609.1:0-1062 GCA_964648175.1 uncultured Anderseniella sp. | reverse complement strand
CGACAACTTCGAGGACTTCAAGAAGCTGCACCCGGCCTTCGCCAACCTGAAGGAATCCGAGATGATCAAGGACGGTCTGTCCGCCCCGCTGCATCCCGGCGCCGAGAAGTACTACAAGGAACGCGGCTGGATGTAAGGCCAGCGTTAGCGTGTGCGGGAGGGTGTTTCCCTCCCGCGCTCGCACCTTCATTTCATTTGCCTTTTCAATTGATCCATTTGTCGTCTGTCTCAGCGCAAGGGGCATCGCATGAGCACTGCAACGCAATCTCTGTCGAAGTCGGCCGCCGACATTGCCGCTGAATCCGATACCGGCGGACGCGACCTCAAGGGCACGCTTGGCCTGTTCGTCGCCATCGTCGCCTTCATCTGGTCCTGCTTCCAGCTCTACATAGCCTCGGGCGTGCCGTTCTGGATCACCCAGACCTTCGGCATCCCGGCGGTGTTCAACAACACCGAATCCCGCATCATCCACCTCGCCTTCGCCATTGCGCTGGCAACCTTCTCATATCCATTGCTGAAGCGGTCCCCGCGCCACACCATTCCCTGGTATGACTGGCTGCTGGCGATCATCGGCGTCGGCAGCTGTCTCTATCTGCTGGTGTTCAAGAACGACATTGCTGCCCGTGCCGGCCTGCCCACCGAAGGCGACATCATCGCCTCGTCGCTGGGGCTGGCCTCACTCGCCATCGCTGTGTACCGGTCCCTGGGCCTGCCAATGCTCGTCGTGGCGGCGGTGTTCGTGTTCTACGTCTTCTTCGGCGACGCCCGGTGGCTGCCCGATGTTGTGCAGTGGAAGGGCGCCTCGTTCGGCAAGGCCCTTTGGCACTTCTGGATGCAGACCGAGGGCGTGTTCGGGGTGGCGCTCGGCGTATCCGCCTCGATCATCTTCCTGTTCGTGCTGTTCGGCTCGCTGCTCGAGAAGGCCGGTGCAGGCAACTACTTCATCAAGCTCGCCTTCGCGCTGCTCGGCCACATGCGCGGCGGACCAGCCAAGGCGGCGGTCGTCGCTTCCGCCATGTCGGGGCTTTATTCCGGGTCGTCCATCTCCAACGTGGTGACCAC
>CAZYKZ010000608.1:0-1066 GCA_964648175.1 uncultured Anderseniella sp. | reverse complement strand
CAAGTGCTTCAGCTGGCGAAGTTGACGAGGATCATCTCGATGTTCTGAAGCGGCTGCGGCCAGAAGTGGTCAGCTTCCATTTTGGCCTACCAGATGATGACATCCTGGCTGCAGTCAAGGAAGCCGGCATCTTCGTCATATGCAGCGCTACAACGGTTGCAGAGGCCAAGGCGCTGGAGGCGCGCGGTGTCGATGCAATCATCGCCCAGGGCACCGAAGCTGGCGGGCATCGCGGGACGTTTTCGGGAACGCACATTTCGATGCAACCCGGCTTGTTCGCGCTGGTGCCCCAGGTCGTTGATGCGGTGAAAGTGCCCGTCATTGCGGCAGGTGGCATCGCCGATGGGCGGGGCGTTGCGGCGGCTCTGATGTTGGGAGCGAGCGCCGTCCAGATCGGCACCGCGTTCCTGCGTTGCGAAGAAGCTAACGTACCCGGGCAAAATCGGGAAAGACTGGCCACGGCCAGTGACAGCAGCACCGTCGTCTCCGATGTTGTGACGGGCCGACCGGCCAGGTTCATCAGGAACCGGCTGATTGATGAGCTCAGTGCCGAAAGCCTGGAGCCATTGCCGTTCCCGGCGCAGTCAGGTCTTACGCATCCGCTGGAGAAGGCCGGAGACGGTGAGCTTATGGGGCTGTATGCGGGCCAATCCGCAGCGCTGACGCGTGACTTGCCGGCTGCCGGGTTGATTGAAACGATTGTTAAAGAGACAAACGAGAGTCTGGGCCGGTTTGGCGGGCCAACCGGTCATCTCGCCTGATCAGGCATTCTCGAAGCCAAGCTTCAAACAGCTCGTCGTGCTCAGGAGGCGAAGTCCAGAGCAAACATGATGATTGCGACGACAGCCAAAGCAAACACCCAGGTGGCAAGTGTCATACCTCGCGCTTCAATCTCAGGCTCATGGTGATCGTCGTAATGCATTGTTGAGGCCTCCACCGTTCAGCCCCTGCCTACGACCTTGTTTATATCACAGTTTGACCGCCTGAAATCTCACATTTGTGGAACATTGCGAGCTAAATGCTGCCGCGCCAATGTCCGTAGTGGGTCAAAACCGGCCGGTTTCGA
>CAZYKZ010000607.1:0-1069 GCA_964648175.1 uncultured Anderseniella sp. | reverse complement strand
GCTTGCGGTACGCGCGGGCGCGCTCCAGCACAGCATGGGGGATGGGCGACTTGAGTGGCTTGTCCTTGCCGGCCGGGTTGAAATAGGCCTTCTTGCGTTCGTCCGAGAACGGTGTGGCGATGGCGTCTGATGCGTGTGCCATGTGGCGCTTCCTTGGGTGTGTCCGTCAGGCCACTCGGCCGTAGAACGTTTGCTGCGTCGTCGGGTTGAGGCGGGTGCCGGGCTCGGGCGAATAGCTGAGCACGGCGACAAGGCGGGCACGGTTTCCTCGCACCGGTGTGACGCGGTGCAGGGTCTTTGATCCGCGGAACAGCACGAGGCAGCCGGCCGGCTGGTTGAATGCAATCAGCTTGTCCGACGTGCCGTCCATGACAGCGCCTGCCTCGTCATAGCCGTCGTCATCGGCGTCGCGGATGAACGGTGCGTATTCGAAAGCGGCGCCGGCTTCGGGTTCCTGCAACAAAAGCGTGATGGTGAACCTGGCGCCGTCGAAGTGCCAGCCGGTCTCGGTTCCGGGCTCGTAGACCAGGACGTTCACCGGGGCCAGCGCATCGTCGTACGGGTAGAGCGTGCCGTAGCCCAGCACGTCGGCGACGAAACGGCGGAACGGCGCCCACTCGTAAATGGCGTTCAGGCCTGACTCTGCGGGGATGCAGTCATAGCCAAGCGTGGCTGACGTCGTGGTCTGCTTCACATTGCGCGGGTGATCGGCAGGGACGGACGGGTCGTCCTCAACCAGCCAGGCATTGTGGGTCTTGGTCTTGTAGAACGCCTTGCCAAGGTGTGGAGAAACCTCCGCCACCATGCCGGGAAGATCGCCTGCTGGCGTGAAGCCTTCCAGCACGCATGCACCCGTGGCGGCCATGTCTGACCGCGCCTTTTCAACGAGTGCCGCGTAGCCCGGGCTGCCGGGCTGGTCGATCGGGTAACGGTCGAGATCTATCGGCGGGTGGGAGGTCATGCAGTTGCCTCGCTCACTTGATACGTGGCCTTGTCCAGCCAGTCCGGATTGACCTCCACGCCCCAGCCCGGCGCGTCCGTCACCGTCGCGTGGCCGTCCACGATGGTG
>CAZYKZ010000606.1:0-1069 GCA_964648175.1 uncultured Anderseniella sp. | reverse complement strand
ATCCTCTCCGCCATTGTTTCCCCAAGCCGGTCTCAATCCAGTTTGATGATGTGCCCGTCGCGTGCAGCGCTGGCACCGGTGAACAGCTTGTGCGCCTGGGCCTCGATCGACTCGAGGGCACGGTCAGTCCGTTCCGGCGCATGGTGGAACAGCAGCAGTTCCTTGACTTCCGCCGCCTTGGCAACCTTGCAGGCCTGCCGCCACGTCGAGTGGCCGAAGCCCTTGCGCTTCTCGTATTCATCGTCCGTGTACATGGCGTCGTACACCATCACGTCGGCTCCCCTGGCAAACTTTACCAGGTTCACGTCGACGGCGGCATTGCCGTGTTCATGGTCGGACAGATAGACGAAGCCACGGCCCTCGCAGTCCACCCGCCAGGCAAGGCAGCCGCCGGGATGATGGGTGGGCGCTGACGTCGCCGTGATGCCGTGTCCGAGGTCGAGGACCGATCCCGCCTTGATGTCATGGAAGCTCATGTTGGCGCACATGAGGTCGATGGTGACGGGCAGGTAGGGCTCCTTCATGAAGCCGGCGATGATGTCGCGCGTGCAGGGATTGCCACCCGTGTGACCTGACCAGATGTCGAGCTTCATGCCCCGGTCATAGACCGGCGAGAAGAAGGGCAGGCCCATCAGGTGGTCGTAATGGCCGTGCGACAGTAACAGGTGGGCCTGGTTGGTGCCGCGCGCGAGAATCTGCGTACCCAACTCGCGGATGCCGGATCCTGCGTCAATGATGATGGTTTGCCCGTTGATCGAGAGTTCCACGCAAGCCGTTGAGCCGCCGAAGCGGATATTCTCCGGCGTCGCGACGGGAATGGAGCCGCGGCATCCCCAGATCTTGATTTCGAAACTCATGCCAAAGGCCTATCCGGACGCTGCCGCAAGCGGTGCCGCATCCTGCCGTAATGCAAAGTCCTGCAGCCGCCGTGCTGCGTCATCCATCAGGCTTGCCTCCACGTTGGCAAAGGCGAGGCGCAGATACTGCTCCTGGCCCGGGCCGAACATCGATCCGGGCAGTGTAAGCACACCGCTGTCGCGGGCAAGGCCGATGGCGACGTCGCGTGCGC
>CAZYKZ010000605.1:0-1078 GCA_964648175.1 uncultured Anderseniella sp. | reverse complement strand
GACAGCTTCACCTCGTCGCGCCGTTCCGCCGGGCGCACGCCGATGGCATAGAGCGAGCCCGGCTGCGGCAGCGGCTCGATGGCAGGCGGGGACGACTTTTCGGGCACCAGCACGTCGCCGGTCTGCACGGTCTCCAGCTTGCCCACGGCCACCGTGTCACCCGCAGAGGCCGAAGACGTCTTGGTGGTGTCCTTGCCGAGCAGCGTATGGATGCCCGACACCTTTGCGGAAGCTTGCGGGTTGCCGGAGGCAATCACCATGTCGCCGTCGCCCAGCTTTCCGGACAGTATGCGGGCAACCGACAGCTTGCCGGCGTGGGTGGTGTGGATGGTCTTCATGACGCCGGCAACGAGGCCGGTTTCGCCGTCAATGCCGAGCCGGGCGCGGGTGGTCTCCACGTTGGGGGCGTCATGGCGGATTGTCTTGAGCAGCCGCAGGATGCCGGTGGCGTTCTCGGCAGAGCCGATCAGCACGGGCGTGATAAGGCCATCGCGCAGCTCGCTGGTGAGGTCGTTGAACACGGTGCTTGCATCCGGCGCAACATCTTCAAGCAGCTGCTCCATGAGGGCGTCATCATGGTCGGCCAGCGTTTCCAGCATGGCGAAGCGGGCTTCCTCCTCGCGCGACTTGTCGGCGGCGTCGATCTCGCGGACCTCGGCGTCCTCGTGCGGGCGGTAGATGTAGGCGCGCTCGAGAGCGAGGTCGATGCAGCCGGTGGCGACGCCGTTCTCCCAGATCGGGATCTGGCGCAGCACCAGCGGCTGCTTGCTGACGCTTTGCAGTTCCTGCAGCGTCTGCTGCACCGAGCCTTCAGCCTTGTCGATCTTGTTGAGGAAAAGAAGGCGGGGCAGGCCCAGTTCATCCAGCCGGTGCAGGATGAGCTGCAGCGCCGGCAGCTTCTTGGCGTCCGGCTCGACACACACGATGGCGAAATCGCAATACTTGAGTGGAGCTTCGGATTCATAGGCGAACTCTACCGAGCCCGGGCAGTCGATGATGGTGAGCGGCTCGCCGATGCAGTCGGTGGTGGCAATGGTGGCCTCGATGCTCATGCCGTGTGCGCGCGCTTCCGGCGAGG
>CAZYKZ010000604.1:0-1082 GCA_964648175.1 uncultured Anderseniella sp. | reverse complement strand
CTACGCCGCCAAGGACCAGGGCCGCAACCGCGTGGTCGTCTACCAGGAAGACGAGTCCGGTGCCGCCCGCCAGCGCACCGAGACCGACTGGGTGGGGCGCGCCAAGCGCGCGCTGGTCGACGATCGGCTGTTCCTCGAGGCGCAACCGATCCGGCCGCTGGCGCTCGGCAGCCGCGAGCCGCCGCACTACGAGGTGCTGGTGCGCATGCGCGACGACAGCGGGCGCGCCGTGCCGCCCGGGGCGTTCCTGCCGACCGTCGAGCGCTACAACCTGTCGGTGCGCTACGACCGCTGGGTGATCAGCGCCGCGCTCAAGTGGATGCACGACAACGCGGCGGCGATGACGCGCGTGGGACGCCTGTTCGTGAACCTGTCGCGCGACACGGTGGTGGATGCCGCTACGGCGGGCTTCGTGCGCAACGCGCTCGCGGAAGCGGGTGTCGACCCGCGGCGGCTCGGCTTCGAGGTGACGGAGAAGGTGGCGATCGGCAACCTGACCCAGGCCAACGCGCTGTTCGCCGACCTGCGCCGCTTCGGCTGCTCGGTGAGCCTCGACGACTTCGGCAGCGGCGTGTCCTCGTTCGCCTACCTCAAGGCACTCGGCGCCGACTTCCTCAAGATCGACGGCATGTTCGTCGGCAGCATCTCGCAGGACAAGGTCGACTACGCGATGGTGCGCTCGATCACCGACATCGGCCACGTCATGGGCAAGAAGGTGATCGCCGAGTCGGTCGAGACGCCCGCGGTGCTCGAGAAGCTCGGCGAGCTCGGCGTCGACTACGCGCAGGGCTTCTACGTCGGCGAGCCGCGGCCCATCGAGGAGATCGCCTCGGTCGGCATCGCCGACCTGCTCGCGAGCTGAGCCGCGCCGCGGACAGGGCCGGCCCGCGCCGGACCCTGCCTGCACCGGCGACGGCCGGGCCGGGCGGGTTGCTTCAGCCCGCCGGCGTGTACCAGATCGGTGACGTCCAGGCACGCTCCTGGATCGAGACCGGCAGTCCCTCGGGAACCGGCACGCCGAGCCGCACGGCGTCGATCGTGCTCCAGCGCGGCGTCGGGATCTCGAGGACGCGGACGTAATA
>CAZYKZ010000603.1:0-1084 GCA_964648175.1 uncultured Anderseniella sp. | reverse complement strand
GAGGTGGAGGGCGAGACGATCAACGACCTGCTCAAGGCGCTCAGCGAGCAGTACCCTGGCATGGCGGAAGCGGTCCGGCGTGGCGTCTCCGTCACCGTCAACGGCGAGATGTACGCCAACGCGGTGATGGTGCCGGTCAGGCCGGACGACGAGGTGTTCATCCTGCCCAAGCTGGTAGGGGGCTAGTGCGTTGAGCGAAGACATCATCATCCCGGCAATCGCCGAGGACGGTTCGCTGTTTCCCATCGAGAAGATGGAGGCCCACCGCATCGCCCAGCAGCACCTCGCCATCTCGGTGTTCGTGTTTTCCGGCACGAAACTGCTCATACAGCAGCGGGCGGCCGGCAAGTATCACTGCCCGGGGCGGTGGGCAAACACCTGCTGCTCGCACCCGCACTGGCAGGAAAGCCCGGAAGATGCCGCGCTCCGCCGCGTTGAGGAGGAACTGGGCTTCACCGTGCCGCTCGGCAAGACCGCCATCATCGACTACAGGGCCGATGTCGGCGGCGGGCTGACGGAGAACGAGCGGGTGCACGTGTTCAAGGGCGAGGCTGACGAGGCCACGCTGGCAACGCACCTCAACCCCGAAGAAGTGGCCGCTACCCGCTGGGTCGAGGTGGCGGACCTGCCGCGCCTGCTGGCAGAGGAACCCGATACCCTGTGCCCCTGGTTCGCCATCTACATCAGCCGCTGGCCGGAGCTGAACCTCGGCCTCTAGAGCAGCGGCCCCTTGCCATCATCGCGGCAAGGTGAGACGATCTTTCGCGTAGAAACAAAACAGAGCAATCGGCCGGCTTCCCGGTCGGCTCGGGCAACACGAACCTTCCGGGATCTGCCGGCGAGAGCGGCAGCAGGGAGGTTTTTGAGCCATGGACACAGCCAACCGTATCAGGCCGGCCGGCCCCAAGTGCGCAGCGCTTGTGGGGCCGATGTCATCAGGAAAGACGACGCTGCTTGAGGCGATCCTTCATCGCACGGGCGCCATTCACAAGCAGAGCACCGTGGCCTCTGGCCACACGGTTGGCGATGCCTCGCCGGAAGCGCGCGCACACGGCATGAGCATCGAGGCCACCATTGCCACCAC
>CAZYKZ010000602.1:0-1088 GCA_964648175.1 uncultured Anderseniella sp. | reverse complement strand
GCCGCCAGACTGTCCGGCGGCTTTCTGAGTGCCCGATCCTGACCCTCCGTTGCCAGGCGTCCGGCGAGCGTCGCCACGATGGCATGCACAAGCTCGTCCTGGATGGCGAACACATCCGTCATCTCGCGGTCGTAACGATTGGCCCACACTTGCTTGTGGCTTTCGCTGTCGACCAACTGGGCCGTGAGGCGAATGCGGCTTCCGATCTTGCGAACACTGCCTTCAACCAGATAGTGGGCACCAAGTTTCCGCAGCACTTCGGACATGTCCTCCTGCCGATCGCGGAGAACAAAGGTTGATTGTCGGGCGAGAACGTCGATCAATCCGAAGCGGCTCAGTTCTGTCGTTATGTCCTCGGTAATTCCGTCTGAAAAGTACTGCTGATCGTGGTCACCCGACATGTTGACGAAGGGAACGACTGCCACGGCAGGTTTGCCCAGGCGCCGCGGAGGCGGGGAACTGCCGGATCGAAAGCGCTCGCCCTCCGATCTCAACCGCTCATCGCGCAGCCATTCCTCAAATGCAGGGTCGTGGAGATGGAAGCCGGCAAGCAGCTCGTCTCCGATGTCACCGTCGTCCACCACAACATGATCGGGCTTCAGCGACACCGCGTCGATGGAGATGCACAGCGCGTCCCGGGCACCGTTCCCCAATTCCTTCCTGAGCCCAGTTAGCACCTGACGCAGGGAGCCTCGTGCCTGCGCCTCGCCGCGATCCGACCAAAGCAGGGCCATGAGTTCTTCCCGGCTACGCGCCTTGCCCGGCGGCAGCGCCAGATAGGCCAGAAGCGCCTTCGCCTTCGTCGACTTCAGGCGGATTTCCACACCGTCGTCGCCGAATAGTCGAAACCTGCCATATAGGGTCAACCGCAACATGAAGAACTGTAAGCCTCCCAAATTAATGACCCGAGACTGTTTTTAACGTCGGAATCACGCTCGCACCAGACGAAGGCTGCTCAGATTCACGGGCGCGCTCACGGTGGGATGACGGCCATCGACTAGCATCGGCATCCATGGACAACGGCTGATGGGCCGCCAAGTCCCGCAAGGAGACCAAGAGATGCCACGCTTCGACCTGATTGATGAGTT
>CAZYKZ010000601.1:0-1088 GCA_964648175.1 uncultured Anderseniella sp. | reverse complement strand
GTGCTGATCGTCGACCGCGAGTTCTCCGCGCTGATGAAGGAAGCGCTGTCGATGACGAAGGAGGCCAAGCCCATCGTCATCGATTACGACGATCCTGAGTTCGCGCAGGACGGGCCGCTGATTGGCGAGACCGAGTACGAAGCCTTCATCGCCGGCGGCGATCCGGACTATGCCTGGAAGAAGCCTGACGATGAGTGGGACGCCATCTCGCTCAACTACACCTCCGGCACCACCGGCAACCCGAAGGGCGTCGTCTATCATCACCGAGGCGCCTACCTGCTGGGCCAGGGCAACGTGCTCACAGGCGGCATGCAGAAGCACTCGGTCTACCTGTGGACGCTGCCCATGTTCCACTGCAACGGCTGGTGCTTCCCGTGGACCATGTCGGTCATCGGCGGCACCCATGTGTGCCTGCGCCAGGTCCGCACCAAGCCGATCTGGGATGCGCTCGCCGACCACAAGGTGACCCACCTGTGCGGCGCGCCCATCGTCATGTCGACCATCCTTGGCGCCCCCGATGATGAGAAGCGCGAGCTCGATCACACCGTCCAGTTCTTCACCGCGGCTGCCCCGCCACCCGAGGCGACACTCGCCGCCATGGCCGATGCAGGGTTCAACGTCACGCACCTCTACGGCCTCACCGAGAGCTACGGCCCGGCTGTCGTGAATGACTGGAACGCCGAGTGGGACAACCTCCCGTCGGCCGAGCGCGCAGCCAAGAAGGCGCGCCAGGGCGTGCCCTATGTGGCGCTTGACGACCTGACCGTCATGGACCCTGAAACCATGCAACGCGTGGAAGCCAACGGTGAGCAGATGGGCGAGGTGATGATGCGCGGCAACATCATCATGAAAGGCTACCTCAAGAACGAGAAGGCGTCCGCTGAAGCCTTCGCCGGCGGCTGGTTCCACACCGGCGACCTTGGCGTCCTGCACGCAGACGGATATATACAGCTCAAGGACCGTTCGAAGGACATCATCATCTCCGGCGGCGAGAACATCTCGTCCATCGAGGTCGAGGACACCCTCTACAAGCACCCTTCCGTCGCCGCCGTCGCCGTGGTCGCCAAGCCCGACGACAAGTGGGGCGA
>CAZYKZ010000600.1:0-1094 GCA_964648175.1 uncultured Anderseniella sp. | reverse complement strand
TGCCAGAACACCGGCAGCTTCGACAAATGGCTGTCGGGCTTCAAGCAGAGGGCCGTGGCTGCGGGCATCGACAAGGGCGTGGCGGACGCGGCTCTCAAAGGCGTGCAATTCAATCCGTCGATCGTCAAAAAGGACCGTACGCAGGTCATCTTTTCCGATGATTGGCTCACTTTCGCCGGCAAGCTGGTGTCGGCCAACCGGCTGAAGGTGGGCGCGGCGAAGCTGCAGCAGAACAAGAAGCTGTTCGACGCCATCGAGAAGAAGTTCGGCGTTCCCGGCGCGGTCGTCACGGCGTTCTGGGCGCTGGAGACGGACTTCGGTGGCTTCATGGGCAAGGACTCGACAATCGATTCACTGGCGACGCTGGCTTATGACTGCCGCCGGCCCGAGAAATTCGAGAAGGAGCTGATTGCCGCGCTGGACCTGATCCAGAAGGGCGACCTGAGCAAGGAACAGATGGTCGGCGCCTGGGCCGGGGAGATCGGCCAATTGCAGTTCCTGCCCTCGTATTACGACGCACACGCCGTTGACTTCGACGGTGATGGCCATCGCAACATGATCAACTCATCCGCCGATGCGCTGGCGTCTGCCGCCAACTACATGAAGTATCTCGGCTGGCAGGCCGGTCAGCCCTGGCTGGAAGAGGTCGAGGTGCCGCAGCAGATGCCGTGGGAGCAGGCGGACGTGACCATCAAGCATCCTCGCTCGCAGTGGGCCAAGTGGGGCGTCAAGAAGCGCGGTGGCGGGGCGCTGAAGGCCGACAACATGCAGGCTTCCCTCATTCTGCCGATGGGCAAGGACGGCCCGGCCTTCCTCGGCTATCCGAACTTCGATGCGTATCTGACCTGGAACGAGTCGCTGACCTATTCTCTGACGGCAGCGTATCTTGGCACTCGCTATGCCGGTGCCCCCAAGGTGGGGCTCGGTCACGGCAATCCGCCGAGCATCGGCTACAAGGAAGTGCTGGCGGTGCAGCAGGCGTTGATCAAGCGCGGCTACGATACCGGCGGGGCTGATGGCACAATGGGCGCAAAGACCCGTGCGGCGGTGCGTGACATGCAGCTGAAGCTTGGCATGCCGGCGGACGGTTATCC
>CAZYKZ010000599.1:0-1100 GCA_964648175.1 uncultured Anderseniella sp. | reverse complement strand
CTGGTCCAGGTCTCTGAGTGCCTGATCCCAGTCAAAGATGCCTCCTCAGCAGTCCTATGGACTGCTTCATTTCGTCGACAAGCTGTTCGATTTCTGCCCGCATGCGGTGCGAATCCCGTTTTGTTGTGAGAACAGTAACGTGGTTGGTCAGGCAGGTCAGTACAGGCCGCCGGTACCTGTCGTCAACCCGCCTTCGGACACCGCAGCGGCACCGCCGTCGCCACTGCCCTGCCCGCCCTGGATGACGATGCCGTCGCGGCCCACATTGATGCCGCTGGAGGCCAGCGCATCGCCGCCGGTCACCAGGCGCTGGCGTGCAGGCGGCTCCTCGCCCGGCTTGAAGGCCTCGAGGATGACGTTGTCCTCGCCGTAGACGCCACGCTTGCCGGACTTCGGGTCGATCGGGATCAGGCGCACCCCGGCCGGCACGCGGAACGGAATGGCGGGCTTGTCGTGCAGCGCCATCTTCATGAAGTTGGCGACCACGGGCGCTGCCAGCGCGCCGCCGGTCTCGCCCTTGCCCATGGCGCGTGGCCGGTCATAGCCGACATAGACACCGACCACGAGGTCAGGCGTGTAGCCGATGAACCAGGCATCGCGTTCGTCATTGGTGGTGCCGGTCTTGCCGGCGACGGGCTTGCCGACCTGCTGCAGCGCGCTGCCGGTGCCGCGCTCGACCACGCCTTCCAGCATCGAGGTGATCTGGTAGGCGGTGAAAGGGTTCATCACCTGCTCACGCACCTCGATGAACTCGGGCTCGGGCTGGTTGTTCCACTCCGCGGCGTTGCACCCCGTACACTCGCGCTTGTCATGGCGCCAGACGGTGCGGCCATAGCGGTCCTGGATGCGGTCGATCAGCGTCGGTTCGACCTTCTTGCCGCCGTTGGCAAGGATCGAATACGCCGTGGTCATGCGCAGCAGGGTCGTCTCGCCCGAACCAAGGGACGTCGCGAGCATCGGTTGCAAATTGTCGTAGATGCCCAGCTGCTCGGTGAGCCCGGTGAACTTTTCGATGCCCATGTCCTGCGCCAGACGCACCGTCATCACGTTGCGCGAGAACTCGATGCCGCGGCGCAGCGTCGAGGGGCCATAGAACTTGT
>CAZYKZ010000598.1:0-1103 GCA_964648175.1 uncultured Anderseniella sp. | reverse complement strand
CTCAAGTCGCCCATCCCCCATGCTGTGCTGGAGCGCGCCCGCGCGTACCGCAAGCAGCGCATGGTGGACTACGTCAACAAGTACGACTGCGACGCCATCCTGCTCTACGATCCGCTCAACACCCGCTACGTGTTCGACAGCCCCAACATGCAGCTGTGGGCCACGCACAATCCGTTCCGCTATGCGCTGGTATTCGCCGACGGCCACGCCATCGACTTCCAGTACCACGGCGCCGAGTTTCTCAACGACGGCAACAGGCAGATCAACGAGACGCGCACAGCAACTACCTGGTTCTACATGGCGTCAGGCGGGCGCACCGAAGAGCGCGTCAACAAGTGGGCGGACGAACTGGTCGCCACCCTGCGCGAGCGCTGTGGCGGAAAGTCGAAACTGCGGATCGCAGTGGACAAGGTCGAGCACGAAGGCGCCTTCGCGCTGACCGAGCGCGGCGTTGAACTGATCAACGGCCAGGAATTGACCGAGCTTGCCCGCTCCATCAAGTCGGCCGACGAGCTTGAGCTGATGAAGTGGACTGTACGCGTGTGCGAGGCCGGCATGGCGCGCATCTGGGAGAATTCGCTGCCCGGCAAGACCGAACAGGAAATCTGGGCGGAGCTGCACTACGAGAACATCCGCTCGGGCGGCGAGTGGATCGAGACACGGCTCCTGGCGGTTGGTCAGCACACCAACCCATGGTTTGCGGAAGCCTCAGACATCGTGGCCGAGAAGGGCGACATCATCGCCTTCGACACGGACCTGATCGGACCGTACGGCTATTGCGCCGACATCTCGCGCACCTGGACCATTGGCCACACGCCGTTCACCAACGCCCAGCGCGAGCTATACAAGCACGCCATCGAGCAGATCGAACACAACTCCGCCATCCTCAAGGCGGGCATCACCATGGCCGAGTTCAACGAGAAGTCATGGAAGATCCCTGAGAAGTACATCGACCGGCGCTATTCGGTGGCGCTGCACGGGGTGGGTCTGTGCGACGAGTGGCCGTCCGTGCCGCTGCATCCCGATTTCGGCAACGCCTACGAGATGACCTTCGAGAAGGACATGGTCATCTGCGTGGAAAGCCTGATCGGCGAGGTCGGCGG
>CAZYKZ010000597.1:0-1109 GCA_964648175.1 uncultured Anderseniella sp. | reverse complement strand
CATACTGGATGAGCGCCTTCATGCCGGCGCGCACGTCGCGCACCTCGCGGCAGATGACGCCCTGAACGGACATGACCTGGGCCAGCAGGCCTCGCTCGGCCTTCTGCGACGGGTTCCAGGCGGGGACGCGGCCAAGACCCGGCTTGACCGTGGCAGCGCCAGTCGCGGCAGCCGGATAGCGCAGCGAGCCGCCGATATCGTTGCCGTGGGCAATCGCACCCATGCCGGCCATAACAGCGGTGGAAGCCCCGCCGGAGGAACCGCCCGAGGATGCTGTGTCATTCCACGGGTTGAAGGTACGGCCATGCAGGGCGTTGGTGGTGGTGGCGCGGAACGAGAATTCCGGCGTGTTGGTGCGGCCAATCACGATGGCGCCCGCGGCCTTCAGGTTCTTCACCAGCGGCGCGTCGTCCGGCGCGATGATGCCGGCATAGGCCTCGACGCCGTTGGGCGTTGCCCTGCCCTTCTGGTCGACGTTCTCCTTGATGGTGACTGGGACACCATGCAGCGGCCCGAGCGGACCGGACTTCGCCAGTATGTCATCGTGCTTCTTGGCCTGGGCAATGGCATCGTCGCCGAGGTCGTCAACCACCGCATTCAACTTCGGGTTGACGGCGCGCATTCGCTCAACCGTTGCCGTGACGGCCTCCTCGCATGAGACTTCTCCGCCGATGATGTTGGCGGCCAGGTCAACGGCACTCATCTGCCAAAGCAGTTTGACGGTCATCCAGCAGCTCCTCGGTTGGGTGAAATTGCGCAGTTAGTGAACAACAGTATCGCGCAATTGCACAAGCACGCCGCAACATGACGGCCATGCAGGATAATTCCGCAAAGTGACGTTGACTCGCCATGACAAACTCACCTTAAACTAAAGTTTGAGGCCTGCAGGAGTGGCCGGTGAACTCAGAGGAGGTTGAGTATGTTACGCTGGACGAGAAGAAGTGTTATGGCGGCATCGGTGGCGCTGGCTGCCGCATTTGCTGCGCCCGCCCTGCCGGCCAACGCCGAAAGCGTGCTGCGGGTCATCCCGCACGCGGACCTGAAGAACCTCGACCCGATCTGGACGACGGCCTACATCTCCCGCAACCACGGTTACCTGATCTACGACA
>CAZYKZ010000596.1:0-1113 GCA_964648175.1 uncultured Anderseniella sp. | reverse complement strand
ATCGAGCAGAAGATGACGCCGGCCTTGGCCAGCTCCTTCTTGAACGTGGTCACCACCGAAACCGAGTCGAACACGGCGTCCACGGCCACCTTGCCGGAGGTGTAGGACTGGCCTTCGACGTCATCCAGCTCGCTCGGCTCGCCCTGCTTGCGCACGCCGGCGAGGATTTCCTGCTCCTTCAGCGGAATGCCCAGCTTGGCGTAGGTCGCCAGCAGTTCAGGATCCACCTCGTCCAGCGACTTGGGGCCGGTCTGGCCCTTGGGTGCTGCGTAGTAGTAGATGTCGTTGAAGTCGATCTTCGGATAGTGGACCTTGGCCCAGGTGGGCTCGTCCATCTTCAGCCAGCGGCGATAGGCGTCGAGGCGCTGCTCGAGCATCCACTCGGGCTCTTCCTTCTTGGCCGAAATGAAGCGGATCACGTCTTCCGACAGGCCCTTGGGGGCCATGTCGGACTCGATCATGGTCTCGAAGCCGTACTTGTACTTGTCGACGTCGATTTCCCTGACGCGTTCGATTGTTTCGATATCGGGCATTTTGCCTCTCCTTCGTCTCTCAAACTTTCCTTCAGGCCGCAGCTGCCTGGGCGATGTGCCGCCCGGCAATGCGCTGCCAGCTCTCGATAAACCTGTGCACGTCGCTTTCCGTGCTGTTCCAGCCAAGGCTCACCCGGATGGCGGACCCGACCTGCGCCCCGCTCGCGCCCATCGCCTGCAGCACATGGCTTGCCGCCACCTTGCCGGACGAACAGGCCGATCCTGACGAGACCGAAACGCCATCCAGATCGAAGGCGATCAGCGCGGTATCCGCTGCAAGGCCCGGCAGCGCGAAACAAACCGTGTTTGGCAGCCGCTCTGCGCCCTTGCCGAACACCGTTACCTTGCCCGGCCCCAGTTCAAGTGCAGATTCAACCTGTTCGCGTAACGCCTTGATGTGGGATTCGGTTTCGCCGGCAGCAACCTTTACTGCTGCCGCAAATCCGGCAATGCCGGCCACGTTTTCGGTTCCCGCCCGGCGGCGCAGTTCCTGCCCCCCGCCCACGATGAGCGGCGCAACCGTCAAGCCGTCACGTATGACAAGCGCGCCCACACCTTGCGGACCGCCCAGCTTGTGGGC
>CAZYKZ010000595.1:0-1120 GCA_964648175.1 uncultured Anderseniella sp. | reverse complement strand
TGAGCTACGCAATCTATGTCGGCCGGAACCTGACAGCAGAAGGCCATGCGTGGCTGGCAGGATATGGCGACGAGCCCTCCAGCCACTGGCTGGAAATCGTGCCGCGGATGACGCACCAGCCGGGCAGCACGTTCCGCGCCGGCGTGGGCGACACGGCGGACCTTCCGGGCATCCGGATTGACGTGCCACAGGCAGCGGAGACGTTCCGGCACCTGCGCGTCAGCTACTCCTACTACAAGGGCGTGCCGGCCCCGATTACCAATGGCGGGCTGAACGAGCACGGCGTGGCCGTGCGCGATATCTGGTCGCCGTCGCGGGACGAACTTGTGGCGATGACGCCGAAAAACCAGAAGGGCCTGAACTATTCCGACCTCGCCCGTGTCTGCCTCGAGCGCGCAACGTCGGCGCGCCATGGCGTGGAGCTGATGGGCGAACTGATCGCCGAACATGGCGAGGCGAGCTATGGCGGCAACTCGCACCTCGTCGCCGACAGCATCGAGGCCTGGGTCGTCATCCAGTTTGCCGGCGGCAAGGGCCTGTGGGCGGCGGAACGGCTGGGGCCGGACAGCATCCGCGCATCGAGGCCCGGTTACATTCTCGAAATTCCGGTGAATGAACCGGGGCACCCGGATTATCTCTATTCGCCGAACCTGGTCAGCTTCGCCCGCGAGATGGGTTGGTACGAGGACGGCCCGTTCGACGTGAACGCCATCTATGGCGACGGCAAGGGACGCTGGGAAGGCGTGGCGTGGATCGAGGCCGAAATGCGCGAGCGCGCCGCAAGGCCGGAAAAGATCGGCCTCGCAGACATGATCTGGGCCATCCGCACCGGCAAACTGACCGGCGACTCGGCGGGTTACGGCCAGGTGGTTCCATTGACGGATCCTGAAAACAGCTCATTGCGGATGATGTGGCACGCGCCTATCGGCTCAGTCGCGGCGCCGTTCGCCCCCGTCTTCATGGGGCAGGACAACGTGCCGCCTGAGTTCGCCAAGCACCGCTATCTGACAACCGGCGAGGATCACCGGTTCATGGATCCGCGCCGGGACCAGAGCTTCGGCCCGGACGTGGTATCGCAGGTGAACCAGGCTGTGGAGGGAACGCGTTCGGCCGTGCACGA
>CAZYKZ010000594.1:0-1122 GCA_964648175.1 uncultured Anderseniella sp. | reverse complement strand
AATGGCGCGCCCGAAAGGATTCGAACCTCTGACCCCCAGATTCGTAGTCTGGTGCTCTATCCAGCTGAGCTACGGGCGCATCCGTGGCAGGCGCGAACGCCCGCGATGTCTGGCGCTAACGCCAGGGTGGGCAGTACTTAGCCCTTCAACGCGCCGAACGCAAGCACCCTGGCAGGCAAAAATGTCACGCGCGGATCAACGCTGCCGCCAGGCCGGCCAGCCATGCAGCGGCTGCGCCTCGACGATGGCGCGGCCAATGGCGCGGGCCAGGCAGTCAGCTGCAAGCGAGCCCAGCATGGCAAGCATGGCGGGCCGGTTGGCGCCGGCGGCAACCTTGCCGGTCGAGACTGCGAACACCGTGTCGCCATCGAACGGGGTGTGAACCGGACGGATGGCGCGGGCCATGCCGTCGTGCGCCATGATGGCAAGGCGGGTTGCCTCTGCCCTGGTCAGATCGGCGTCGGTTGCCACGATGGCAATTGTCGTGTTGGCGCCGGCTTCCAGACCCTGCAGCTTGCTGCCCGCCAGCGGGGTCAGGTTGGCTTCCCTGTCGTTGCCCGGATGACCGGGAGAAGGTCCGAACTCGCCATCAAGCTCGAAGGCCCGCGCCCACAGGTCACCGGTGCGTGGGTCGAAACAGGAGCCAACCGGATTGGCTGCAACCAGCGCCCCGCAGGTATAGCCGTTGAAGGTGGCCGATGCGCTGCCCAGCCCGCCCTTGACGGTGCCGGCGGTGGCACCATAGCCCGCGCCTGCGTTTCCGAGCGCAAAGGCGTCGCCAGCCGCCGTTAGTGCATCAAGGCCGAGCTGGCGATAGGGCGGCATGTCGCTCCATTGCTTGTCCGGGCCGAACATCAGGTCGAACAGGATCGCCGTGGGCACCACCGGCGTCGGCCACGGCTGCTTGCCAAAGGTGATGCCGCGGCCTTGTGCCGACAGGCTTGCGGTTATGCCGCCTGCTGCCTCGAGGCCGAAAACGGAACCGCCCGACAGCACCAGTCCATCCACCTTCTCGACAAGGCAGGTTGGATCAAGCGCATGCGTGTCGCGCGTGCCCGGTGCCCCGCCGCGGATATCGACCCCGGCGACCACAGGCTCATCGGGCAGCAACACCGTCACGCC
>CAZYKZ010000593.1:0-1124 GCA_964648175.1 uncultured Anderseniella sp. | reverse complement strand
GAAGTCATCAACATCGGCATCAACAACCCGGTCGAGAACTATCTCGCTGCGATCGAAGAGCACCAGCCGGACATTCTCGGCATGTCGGCGCTGCTGACCACCACCATGCCCTACATGAAGGTTGTCATCGACACCCTGAAGGAAAAGGGCATGCGCGACGACTATATCGTTCTGGTGGGCGGCGCCCCGCTCAACGAGGAATTCGCTGCTGCCATCGGTGCAGACGCCTACTGCCGTGACGCGGCCGTGGCCGTTGAGACCGCCAAGGACTTCATGGCGCGCAAGCACAACCAGGTTTGATATTCAGCCACATATGTGCCCTTGACCGGGCGCAGTCTTCGAGGGGCCGGATGCAAGTTGCGTCCGGCCCTTTTGCTTGTGCGTGCCTTCGGCGTTGCCAACATGAACGCCAGATGAACGGCGTTATCAGCATCCATTCAGCCAGCCTGCCCTAGAAAGGGTACAAGACAAACACCGGCGGACCGGAACCAGCAAGAACGGCCTCGAAGGGTTTGTAGCAAGACTTGAAATTGAACGTACTGCAGGAGAAACCCAAATGTTCAAGAAGTCCCTGATTGCTGCTGTTGCCGCTCTGACCCTGGCCGCCGCCGCCGCCTCGCCGGCTCATGCCATCTCCAAGAAGGGCGCGGCTTTCCTCGGCATCGGCATCGGCAGCGCTATCGCGCTGGGTGCAGCCGCCGCCGCCCACGACCGTCACCGTTACTATGAAGACGATGGCTACTACTACGCCGGCGGTGGCTATCGCTACCGCTCCGAGCGCCGCGAATACCGCTACTGGGCCAACGAATGCGCAGCCCGCCATGGCTGGGAAACCCGCCGCTGGTTCCGCTGCATGGATCGCCAGGGCTTCTGAGCCTCGGCGTTCTTGAAACAACAGTTCATTGATGACCGCCGGGCACTGTCCCGGCGGTTTTCGTTTGCCTCCCGCGCCACAATCGCCGTCGTGCAATGTGACTTAATGCACATCTGCATGGTTGCCGGTCTGTCATGTTGGGCTCATCGAAACAGACCGCAACGCCGGTCAAGACGAAGACAAAACAAGAAGACAACAGAGGAAACACGACAATGACCGCCATCCGCAACACCGCCATCGCCGCCATCGC
>CAZYKZ010000592.1:0-1125 GCA_964648175.1 uncultured Anderseniella sp. | reverse complement strand
GGAGCGCGACAGCGGACGGTAGAGATACGACAGCGGCTCACGCGCCCGCTCGGCATTGATGCCTATCACCACCCGATCGGGCTTGAGGAAATCTTCCACCGCACAGCCTTCGCGCAGGAACTCCGGGTTCGATGCCACCTCGAAATCAGCGTCGGGCCTCGTGTCGCGGATCAGCTTTTCGAGCTTCTGTGCGGTCCCAACCGGCACCGTCGACTTGGTCACCACCACGGTGAACCCGTCCATGGCCCTGGCGATCTCCTCGCCAGCCCCGAACACGTAAGACAGGTCAGCCGAGTCACTGTCCCGGCGTGTCGGCGTGCCCACCGCGATGAACACCACGTCAGCTGCTGCCACCGCCGGCGCCAGCTCCGTGGAAAAGGTGAGCCGGCCCGCCTCGACATTGGCCAGCACGATCTTGTCCAGGCCCGGCTCGTAGATCGGCATCCGGCCGGCCTGAAGCGCTTCGACCTTTTTCGGCTCCTTGTCCACGCAGGCCACCTCAAAGCCGAACTCGGCAAAGCAGGCGGCTGATACCAGGCCCACATAGCCTGCCCCGATCACTGCAATCTTCATGTGCCTATGGCCTCACTCACTTCGAGCCGAACCCTGTCAGGACGGTCCGGATGGTCTTGGCGGTAATAAGCACATCGAGCCACGGTGAAAAGTGCTTGATGTAATAAAAGTCGTAGTGGAGCTTTTAGAGCATTCGCCCACCTGAATGAATCGCCTGGGATTCCCAAATCAGCTCTGATCTGATTCAGACTGTCTGCCGGATGGAGGCGGCAGGCATGTCGAAAGCGCTTTCGGTTGATCTTCGGGTTCGGGTTCTGGCGGCAGTTGCCGCAGGTCTGACGCATCGCCAGGCGGCGGAGCGGTTCGGTGTCAGCGCCGCCAGCGTCAGCCGTTGGGGCAAACTGGAACGCGAGCAGGGCAATCCGAAGCCGAAGGCGCTGGGCGGAGACCGGCGTTCGGGACGGATCGAGGCGAATGGCGCGACGATCCTGGCCCTGCTGGAGGAGACATCGGACATCACGCTGGAGGAACTGCGCCGTCAGTTGGCCGACAAGGGTCTGGTCTTCGGCGACGGTACGGTCCGCCGCTTCCTCAAGCGCCACAAGATCACGC
>CAZYKZ010000591.1:0-1127 GCA_964648175.1 uncultured Anderseniella sp. | reverse complement strand
TTGCATCTTCCTTGGGACGCTCGCCCTTCGGCGCGCCGCCGGTGATCAGGTAATGGATGTTCTCGGCGATGTTGGTGGTGTGGTCGCCAATGCGTTCGATGTTCTTGGCGCCAAACAGGAGGTGGGTGCACATACCGATGGTGCGCGCATCCTCCATCATGTAGGTCAGCAGTTCGCGGAACACCGAGTTGTAGAGCGCATCGATGCGGCTGTCCTTTACCCAGACTTCCTGGGCCTTGTCGACGTCGAGGCGGGCATAGGCATCCAGCACGTCGGAGAGCTGCTCCAGCGCCAGTTCGGCCATGCGGTTCATGCCGGCATTGACCGACCTCGGCAGCGGTTCATCTACGGCCAGTGTGCGCTTGGCGATGTTCTTGGCCAGATCGCCGATGCGCTCAAGGTCCGACGAGATGCGGATGGCGACGATGATGGCGCGCAGGTCGGCCGCCATAGGCTGGCGCTTTGCGATCAGCTTGATGGCCCGTTCTTCCAGATCCTTCTCGAGCCTGTCGATCTTCTCGTCGGATGCAATCACCTTTTCAGCAAGCTGCCGGTCGGAACTCGACAGTGCATCGATCGACTTGCCGAACTGGTCTTCCGCCAGGCCGCCCATCTGCGCAATGAGCTTGCGCAGTTCGGCCAGTTCCTCGTCGAAGGCGGATACGATGTGGGTTTTCATTCGGGATTAGCCTTTCATGCGGGCGCTGCGGTCAGCCGAAGCGGCCCATGATGTAGTCCTGGGTGCGGCGTTCCTGGGGGTTGGTGAACATGGCTTCAGTGTCGCCAACCTCTACCAGGGTACCGAGGTGGAAGAATGCAGTGAGCTGCGAAACGCGGGCGGCCTGCTGCATCGAGTGGGTCACGATGACGATGCAGTAGTTCTCGCGCAGTTCATCGATAAGTTCCTCGATCCTGGCAGTGGCGATCGGATCGAGCGCCGAACACGGTTCGTCCATCAGGATCACGTCGGGATTGACCGCAATGGCGCGGGCGATGCAAAGCCGCTGCTGCTGGCCGCCGGACAGGCCGGTGCCGGGCGACTGCAGCCGGTCCTTGACTTCCTCGAACAGACCGGCCCGCTTGAGCGAGTTCTCCACGATCTCTTCAAGGTCGGTCTTGTTGCGGGC
>CAZYKZ010000590.1:0-1129 GCA_964648175.1 uncultured Anderseniella sp. | reverse complement strand
CGCAGGTTCGAGCAGATCGGCCACCCGGTCTCGGTCTGCCACCAGTTGTCGGTCACCGGAACCCCGATGGTGCTCGTCGCCCACTCGTAGGTGTCGGGGTCGAGGCGCTCGCCGGCCATGAAGAGGTTGGCGAGACACGAGGTGTCGTAGCGGGCACGGTGCTCACCCGCCGGGTCGTCCTTCTTGATGGCCCGGAACGCCGTGGGGGCAGCGAACAGCCCCTTCACGCCGTACTCGGACACCACCCGCCAGAAGGCACCGGCGTCGGGTGTGCCCACCGGCTTGCCCTCGTACATCACGGTCGTGGCACCGACCAGCAGCGGCGCGTAGACGATGTAGGAGTGCCCCACCACCCAGCCGACGTCGGAGGCGGCCCACCACACGTCGCCCGGGCCGATCTCGTAGACGTTCGGCATCGACCAGGCCAACGCGACCGCGTGGCCGCCGTTGTCGCGGACGATCCCCTTCGGACGTCCTGTCGTGCCGGACGTGTAGAGGATGTAGAGGGGGTCGGTGGCGTCGACGGGCACCGGGTCGACGGGTGCGGCGTCGGCCATCGCGTCGGTCCACGTCACGTCGCGGCCGGCGGTGAGGTCGGCCTCCATCTGTGGCCGCTGCAGGATCACCGTGTGGTCGACCGTGTGCTCGGCGAGCTCGAGCGCCTTGTCGAGCAGGGGCTTGTAGGCGATCGTCCGGGTGGGCTCGATGCCGCAGGAGGCCGACACCACCACCCGTGGCGCCGCGTCGTCGATGCGTACCGCGAGCTCCTGCGGGGCGAAGCCGCCGAACACCACCGAGTGCACCGCACCGAGCCGCGCACAGGCGAGCATGGCGATGGCGGCCTCCGGCACCATCGGCATGTAGATGACGACCCGGTCGCCCGGTTCGACCCCCAACGAGCGCAGGGCCCCCGCGAACCGGGAGACCTCGTCAGTGAGCTCCGCATAGGTGTAGGTGCGCGACGACCCCGTGACCGGGGAGTCGTAGATGAGGGCCCGACGGTCGCCGTGGCCGGCCTCCACATGCCGGTCGAGGGCGTTGTAGCAGGTGTTGAGCCGCCCGCCGGTGAACCAGCGGTAGAAGGGCGGGTTGCTGGCGTCGAGGACGACCGGCGGCAGTGTGTCCCAGT
>CAZYKZ010000589.1:0-1132 GCA_964648175.1 uncultured Anderseniella sp. | reverse complement strand
GAGCGCTATCTGCAGATGTGTGCGGAAGACAACATGCAGGTGGCCAACTGCACCACGCCGGCCAACTATTTCCACATCCTGCGGCGCCAGATGCATCGCGACTTCCGCAAGCCGCTGATCCTGATGACGCCGAAGTCGCTGCTGCGCCACAAGCGCTGCGTGTCGACAGTGGAAGAAATGGGGCCGGAATCCACCTTCCACCGGATCCTGTGGGACGATGCCGAGTACGTACCGGGTTCAACGGTGAAGCTGGTGAAGGACGAGAAGATCCGTCGTGTCGTGTTGTGCACCGGCAAGGTTTACTATGATCTGCTTGAAGAGCGCGAGAAGCGCGGTATCGACGACATCTATCTGCTTCGCGTCGAGCAGCTCTACCCGTTCCCGACCAAGGCACTGGTGACCGAGCTGATGCGGTTCAAGGATGCCGAGATCGTATGGTGCCAGGAAGAGCCGATGAACATGGGCGCATGGACGTTCGTGCAGCCCTATGTGGAATGGGTGCTGAACCGGATCGAGGCGCGCCACCGGCGTCCGGTCTACGCAGGCCGAGCGGCGGCTGCCTCCCCGGCGACCGGCTTGATGAGCCGCCACCTCAAGGAATTGCAGGGCTTCCTCGATACGGCCCTCGGGCAGGAACAGGTAGAACTGCGCCACCTGATGTGAGTGGCGCAACCGTCATTTGAAGGGACGATAGACACATGGCGAACGAAATTCGCGTGCCGACGCTGGGCGAGTCGGTGACTGAGGCCACCATCGGCCAGTGGTTCAAGAAGCCGGGCGACGCGGTCAAGGCCGACGAGCCGCTGGTGGAACTTGAAACCGACAAGGTGACGGTCGAGGTGCCGGCGCCGGCAAGCGGCGTGATGGGCGAGATCGTCGCCAAGGAAGGCGAGACGGTCGAGGTCGGCGCGCTGCTGGGCACCGTGGGTGATGGCGACGGCAAGGCTGCCGCCCCTGCGGCTGCGGCTCCAAAGGACGACAAGAAAGAAGCCAAGCCGGCGCCTGAGAAGGCGAAGGACGAGCAGTCACCGCCGGCTGCAAAGCCGGGGGTTCCGGCCTCGCCTTCCGCCGCAAAGATGCTGGCCGAGAACAAGATGTCGCCGGACCAGATCGACGGCTCCGGCAAGCGCGG
>CAZYKZ010000588.1:0-1134 GCA_964648175.1 uncultured Anderseniella sp. | reverse complement strand
TCGCCACCGGCGACGACGACATGCTTCAGAAACGGCAGCTCGCCGAGGATGGGCTCGACGACCGGCAAAAGCGCTGACGACACGAACAGCACCTGCGAGCGGCTGTCGGACAGCATGTAGCGGTACTGGTCGGCGGTGAGCAGCGTATTGAGCGCCACCGGCACGATGCCTGCGCGAATGGCGCCGAGGAAGACGCAGGGCCAGTCGACCGTGTCGAGCATCAGCACGCCGACGCGGGCCTCGCGCGGCACGCCAAGCCCCTGGAGAACGTTTGCAACACGCTTCGTGCCCTCTACCAGTCCGGCATAGGTCAGTTCGCGGTCATCGCCGATATAGGCAAGCTTTGGGCCCCTGCCTTCAGCCAGATGACGGTCGGCCAGGTCAAGCGCGGCATTGTAGAGCTTTGGATCGCTCATGTTTTCCTCCCGAACACAGAGCGGCCTGCCGTCTCTGCCGGACGGCTTGTTCATGGCCACGGACTGGTTTAATGCGCACTATTGTGCCTGCCAAGCGCGGAATAGTGCAGAATCGGGGAGATCAGGATGGAAGATGGGCCGCCTGGTGGTGAACCATGCGCCAGCACCCGTCCTCGACGATGAAGGTGTTGGTGGCGATCAGCGACACCTCGCCGAGGTGCTCGGTGCAGAACACCATCGCCGTGGTGCCATGGCGGATGATGGTGGGCTGGGTGATGTCGATGTCCGGCGTGTCGCCCATGACGAGGATCGAGTACCAGCTGTCGAGAACCTCGTCGCGTCCCATGATGCCGGGCCAGCCGGGATGGTAGCAGCACACCGACTCCTTGCGCGACCAGAGATCCTCCATGGCGAGGTAATCGCGCTGGCGGAACGCGGAGTAGAAGGCGTCATTGGCCTCCAGGATCACCGCGTCTTTGAGCATCTCGTCCATAATGGGCGAAGTTTGCCTCAATGAGCGCCGCTTGCCAAGTCTTGGCTCTGGCGGCCTGGAGCCTTGAAGGGCGCGGCTCATTGATCTAGAAGGCGCGCAACCAGTTGTTTGCAGCGATCTTCAAGCGCCCGAGCCGCCCATGTCCAAGAAGCAGAAACCCAACCGGCCCAAGGCCCGGCTGCCCCGCGGCTTTGTCGACCGCGAGGCGGGCGATATCCGCGCCGT
>CAZYKZ010000587.1:0-1136 GCA_964648175.1 uncultured Anderseniella sp. | reverse complement strand
GGCCAGATGAATGGCCTCCAGCTGGTCGTCGCTGACATAGCGGGTCGGCTCGAAGACGAGGCGGGCCTGACCGGCTGCCTGCTGAGCGAGCCCCTCGGCGGCGCTACCGCCACCGCGTCGACCGCCACCTTCACGGCGGCGAGACTTGCGCTGTTCCTCAACGGCTACGTCCGTCATGTTCCGACTTTCTCCAGTGGCGCCTTGGCTGCGCCGGCTTCTATGTCATTGTCCTGCTCGACCTGCTCAAGCACCCAGTCGTGGAACAGCTTCACCTTGGGCAGCAGCTTGTCGGCCGACTTGCAGGCGAACGCCCACCAGTGCCGGTGCGGCACGGTGAGGTCGAACGGATGCACCAGCCGGCCGCTGGCCAGTTCCTCGCGGGCAAACGGGCCGATGGTCATGGCAACGCCCTGCCCGGCTACCGCTGCTTCCTGGGCCAGCAGGTAGCTGTCGAATGCGAGCGCGCTCGACAGCTTCACGTCGTTGAGGCCCGCCGCCTTGAGCCATAGCCGCCAGTCCTCCTCACCGGAGAACACGTAGAGCAGCTTGTGATTGGCCAGGTCCTCGGGCCGTTCCATCGGCGCCGACCGGGCCAGATAGTCGGGCGAACAGACCGGCCGCAGCTGCGAGCGGAACAGGTTGGAGTAGTGATGATCGCCGTCGCGATTGCGAGCCAGGATGATGCCGACATCGGCGTTGTCCGGGTCATAATCCCAGTGAAAATAGGAGGTGGACAGGCGCACCTTCATGTTGGGGTAGCGGCGTTCAAAATCGTGCAATCGCGGCAGCAGCCACTTCATCGCCACGGTGACATAGACCTGCACCGTCAGCTCGTTCTCGGAGGCGCGCGGGCGGATCACCTGGGTCTGGCTTTCGATCTGGTCGAATGCCTCGCGTACCGCAGGGTAATAGATCTGGCCCGGCCCCGTCAGCTCGGCGCGCTTGCCATCGCGCGAGAACAGGTCCACGCCGAGGATGTCCTCAAGCGCCTTGATCTGGTGGGAAATCGCCGAGCGGGTGATGCCGAGCTCGTCCGCCGCCTTGCGGAAACTGCCCAGCCTGGCAGCCGCCTCGAAGGCGGTCAGCGCACGCAGCGGCGGCATGTTTCGTCTGGCCAAGATAATTCACCCCTATGG
>CAZYKZ010000586.1:0-1137 GCA_964648175.1 uncultured Anderseniella sp. | reverse complement strand
GTCGACTGCGTTTGAACACATCGGCCATGTGCCAGAGATCACGGAGATACGCTCAATGAATTGCGCTCGTTATCTTAAGGCAACCACAGTAGTTGCCTTGCTGCTTGTTCCGTCCATTGGAGCATTTGCGGGAGAACTGCCGAAGAACAAGCAGACCAAGGCAGGCCTGTATCTGACGGCATCCGAAGCCGGCGACATGCTGAAGGATGACAACGTGCTGTTCGTCGACATTCGCAGTCGAGCCGAGGTATCGTTTCTTGGTTTGCCGACACGCGTGAACGTTCATATTCCATATATGGAAATGCCGCTCACCCCCGAGTATGACGCCAAGAGCCAAGCCTACAAGCTGGAGCTCAACCCCGATTTTCCTCTGGTATTTAAAAAGTACGTCTCCGAGCATGGCTTCGGGAAGGACAGCAAGGTGGTGCTGATGTGCCGGTCTGGCACGCGTAGCGCAAAGGCTGCCGATCTCTTGACCGACATGGGCTACAAGAACGTCTACTCGCTGGTCGATGGCTACGAGGGCGACAAGGTCAAGGATGGCCCAAACAAGGGCAAACGCCTGGCTAACGGTTGGAAGAACACCGACCTAGCTTGGTCGTACAAGATTGATCCGGAGCAGCTTTATCCCGAAGACAAAGAATAGGCTTGCGCTACCTGGCAACTGATTGGAGCTCGCCAAATACGAATGCCCGTCGACATGAGCTATCTCACGTGATGTAGGCAACTTTGCTTTTTGCTACCAGTTAGCCGTTGCAGCTTCATTGCTGACCAAATTGAGCTTCACGCGGTTCCGTTGGGCCCTCCTGATGGAACTGAAACTACCCCGAGCTCCGAGAGCTCGGGGTTTTTTGGGTTCACAAATATCCGAGCCGAGTCGACTGCGAACAGTTTGAACTTTGACGAAAAGTGTCGGCCTACCGCTGGATGCTAACTGTACACCGGCTATGTTATTCGCTTCCGTATAGACACTAACTCTAAGTGGTGAGGTGCTTCCACGGTCGAACGTGTCCATAACGCCGAAATGATCGAATGACTGCTCATTTTTGGCGCTTGGTCTTTTAAAACCGGGTGATTTGTTCTGCCTCATAGACTTGGCACGGCTGACATACATCAACCGACGGTCGCTACACATTC
>CAZYKZ010000585.1:0-1142 GCA_964648175.1 uncultured Anderseniella sp. | reverse complement strand
TGCTTGAACACAATTTCCCGTCCAACCTGCGCCTGCTGTGCAGCTATGGCCGGTCGCTGGATTCACATTTCAAGTGCGACACCGAGGTGTTGAGCGAAGGCCTCGATCGGGGTCTGGAAGCCGAGGCATTTTCGCGGGGTTGAGTTAAGTGTCCAGACGATGTCGTCGAGGTCTGCATCACTGTAGTCGGACAGAGATGTCTTGCGCGGTAACTCACGTCGCAGCCGTCCGTTGGTGTTCTCGATGGAGCCACGCTGCCAGGGGCTATGAGGGTCGCAGAAGTAGGCTGGCATGGCGATCTTTTGCCGGACCTGGTCGTGGCGGGCGAACTCTCCGCCGTTGTCATGAGTGATGCTGCGCCGCGCATTGCCGGGCAGGCCTTGCAGTTCGGTGACGATGGCCTCGGCAGTATCGCCTGCATCCTTGCTGTGAAGCCGGCGGGCCAGCGTCAGCCGGGTGGTGCGCTCGTGCAGGGTGAGCAGGATGTCACGCTGGCGCCGGAAGTGCATGAGATCACCCTCCCAATGACCAAACTCGCATCTTTGAGCAACGCTTTCAGGGCGTTGGCTAATTGGCACACGATCAGGAATGGCTGGCTCCCGCTTGCCGTTGCGCACCCGGCGGCCTCGTTTCGACTTGCGCTGGGCCAGGTATCGCGGCAGCCCTGTGCGGCGGCCAGTCGGACTGTAGACGTAGCGGTAGATGGACTCCGTCGATACCGTGTGGTCGACTTCATCGAGCTCCATCCGCCCGGCGATCTGTTCTGGAGACCATCCCATGGCAAGGCGGTCTTCGACATAGCCGCGAAGGCGGATGGAGCGCTCAATGCGCGACCCCCGCAGCTTCCTCGCCCAGGCGCGGCGCTCCGCGCTGATCGGGGTGTAGCCATCAGCCCGGCGGTTACGCTCCAACTCCCGGTAGATGCTGCTGCGGTTTCGGCCAAGTCGTTGCGCAATCTCGGTCTTCGAGAGCCCCAACTCCATCAGGCTGAACAGCTGACAGCGGTCTTCAAGTGTGAAGTGATCATAATGTGTTCCCATGGCGATCCCGGATATACCCGGTGTCGCACTTGGTTTGCGAATCTAGCGTTGTCCTGTTTGCTGTCAATATCGGCGTAATACCGTGTTCCTCCAAGATTATGG
>CAZYKZ010000584.1:0-1144 GCA_964648175.1 uncultured Anderseniella sp. | reverse complement strand
AAGCGCATCAACTTCAGCTTTGACGATCCGGTGGCTTATGTCACTGCGTTCGGCGCCAGTATGCCCAATGCGCGGCCATCCATGCTGCTCGACCACATGGCGAAGCGCCCGTCTGAGATCGACGCGATCAACGGAATGGTGCCGGTGCTGGGCCGTGAGCTCGGCATCGCCACGCCCTACAACGACACGCTGAGCGCCATCGTGCGGCGGCGGGAGGAAACGTTCAAATGAAGATCGTACGGTTCAGGACCAATGCGCGCACCGGTTACGGCGTGGCGAAGGACGACGGCATCATCGAGCCCACCGACGGCTTCCTGCAGAAGTATCCGGACCTGAAATCGGTCCTGGTGCCGGATGGGCTGGAGGCACTCGAACGGGATGTGAGCGGCCGCCCGCCCATGATCCAGCTGGAAGATGTGCGCCTGCTGCCGCCGCTGGCCGTGGACAACAAGGTGATCTGCGTCGGCATCAACTACCGCAAGAAGTATCCGGCAGAAGGCGTGCCGCCGGAGCCTGATCACATCATCCTGTTCGCCAAGCATCATGACGCCATCGTCGGCCATGAAGAAAAGCTGGAACGGCCGCGCGGCAAGGCGGCAGAAACGTTCGACTACGAAGGCGAGATCACGCTGGTGATCGGCCAGGGCGGCCGGCACATTCCGCGCGGGCGGGCGATGGAGCACGTTGCGGGCTTCACGATACTTGATGACGGCTCGGTGCGTGGCTGGCAGAAGCACTCGCTGCACGCAGGCAAGAACTTTGCCCGCTCCGGCGGTTGCGGGCCTTGGATCGTGACGGCGGACGAGATCGAGGACGTCAGCAAGATGAAGCTGACGACCAGGGTGAATGACGAGGTGCGCCAGCAGACCGATGTCAGCCAGATGATATTCCCGCTGGACGAACTGATCGCCTACATCTCCGACTTCACGCCGCTGAACCCTGGCGACCTGATTGCCACCGGCTCGCCCGAGGGAGCAGGCGGCAGCTTTTCGCCGCCCAAGTTTCTCAAGTCAGGCGACGAGGTCGAGATTACGGTGTCCGGCGTGGGAACTCTCAGGAACGTGGTGGAGTGACCGGGTCCGCGAGCGCCCTAGTGGATTTCGACTTCCGCCCACGTCTCGAAGCACATCTGGTCACACAGTGA
>CAZYKZ010000583.1:0-1144 GCA_964648175.1 uncultured Anderseniella sp. | reverse complement strand
GTGCAGGCGTAGCTCAGTTGGTTAGAGCGCCGGATTGTGGATCCGGAGGTCGTTGGTTCGAACCCATCCGCCTGTACCATCCTTCCTCAACGATACTGCGTGATCGCACGCGCGGACCTTGCCCCTAAGGCGGGCAGTGGAACCGCGTTTCGCAAGGCAGGATGCCTGCCGCGTCGGCGAACTGGACTCGTGCCTGCAACACGGCATAGGCTTTCCTTCTTCACTCCAGGTGAAACAAGGGAGCTATGAGTCCAACATGAAAAAAATTCTCAAGTATACGCTGGCTGCAGCAGCAGTCGTGGCCATGTCCGCAGCGGCCTCTGCAGCCGAGCAACGCTTCGTCTCGATTGGCACCGGCGGCGTGACCGGCGTGTACTATCCGACCGGCGGCGCCATCTGCCGTCTCGTCAACAAGGACCGCAAGGAGCACGGTATCCGCTGTTCAGTCGAATCGACCGGCGGTTCCGTCTACAACGTCAACACCATCCGCGCAGGCGAGCTTGAGTTCGGCGTGGCCCAGTCCGACGTTCAGGACAATGCCTACAAGGGCATCGGCAAGTTTGCCGAGGCCGGTCCGTTCGAAAAGCTTCGTGCGGTGTTCTCCGTGCACCCCGAACCCTTCACCATCATTGGCCGTGCAGGCTCCGGCATGAAGGGCTTCGAGGACCTCAAGGGCAAGCGCGTCAACGTCGGCAACCCCGGCTCCGGTCAGCGCGACACCATGGAAGTGGTGATGGCTGCGTTCGGCATGAAGATGGAAGATTTCGCCCTGGCTGCAGAGCTGAAGGGATCTGAAATGGCCCAGGCCCTGTGCGACGACAAGATCGACGTGATGATGTACACCGTCGGCCACCCGGCTGCCGCCATCACCGAAGCCGCCACCACCTGCGACATCGAGATGATCCCGGTGGAAGGCGCGCCCATCGACAAGCTGGTCGCCGACAACGCCTATTACCGCAAGGCCACCATTCCGGGCGGCATGTACAAGGGCAACCCGAACGACACGCCGACCTTCGGCGTGGGCGCGACCTTCGTCACCTCGGCCGACGTGCCGGAAGACGTTGTCTACACCTTGGTGAAGGCGGTGTTCGACAACTTCGAGGACTTCAAGAAGCTGCACCCGGCCTTCGCCAACCTGAAGGAA
>CAZYKZ010000582.1:0-1145 GCA_964648175.1 uncultured Anderseniella sp. | reverse complement strand
TCGGTGAGCGGGTGGGCCAGCGCCACCTCCTCGTTCAGCTCCACGCCAAGGCCGGGAGCCGATGGCGGTATGACGAAACCGTCCTCGAAGCCCATCGGCTTGTTCAGCACCTCGCCGTGGAAGCCGCCCCACGTCTCGATGCTTTCGAGGATCAGGAAGTTGGGCGAGCACGCCGCGATCTGCACGTTGGCCGCGCCTTCGATGGGGCCGCAGTAAAGGTGCGGCGCGATCTGGGCATAGTGTGCTTCCGCCATGCCGGCGATCTTCTTGGCTTCCAGCAGGCCACCCACGCGGCCCAGCGCGAACTGCAGGATCGAGGCAGCGCCGGTCTCCAGCACGCGGGCGAACTCGTACTTGGTGCACAGCCGTTCACCGGTGGCGACCGGAATCTTCGTAGACCGCGCCACCTTGGCCATCTCTTCCGGCATTTCCGGCGGGCAAGGCTCCTCGAACCATAACGGATCGTAGGGCTCGAGCTTGCGCGCCAAGCGGATGGCGCCCGAGGTGGTGAACTGGCCATGGGTGCCGAACAGCAGGTCCGCCTTGTTGCCCACCGCCTCGCGGATGCGCTTGCAGAACTTCTCCGACAGCTCCATGCGCTCGAGGCTCGGCATGTGCGGGTCGAACGCGGTGTAGGGACCGGCAGGGTCGAACTTTACCGCCGTGAAACCGAGGTTCACATAGTGCAGCGCGCGCTCTGCCGCCGCGTCCGGGTCGTAGTACACCTTGTTGCCTTCATCGGTGTAGGCATAGGCGTCAACGTCCGCCGGGGCATAGAGGTATGTGTAGGAGCGCAGCCGGTCGTGTACACGGCCTCCCAACAGCTCATACACAGGCTTTTCCACAGCCTTTCCACAGATGTCCCACAGGGCCATCTCGATGCCGGACATGACGCCGACCAGCGTAATGTCGGGCCGCATGGAGTAGCCGCGCGAATAGGTGCGCCGCCAGAACTTCTCGATGTGGAACGGGTCGATGCCCTCGACGTTTCGCTGGAACACGTCCTCGATCATCTTCACGATCACGTCGGGCGCAAAGGTGGCGTTGTAGACCTCGCCCACGCCTTCGATGCCGTTGTCGGTGATGAGCTTGAGGAAGATGAAATAGCGTCCGCCCCGGCGCGGCGGCGGGTTGGCGACGACGAA
>CAZYKZ010000581.1:0-1150 GCA_964648175.1 uncultured Anderseniella sp. | reverse complement strand
GCATTCTGAACTCACCGAAAAGTATTGTTCAGGGCCAGATGCCGCAAGTCGGGCATGGACTCTCGCGTCAGCCCTGCTTTCTAAAGAGGCTGAACTGAAACGACTGCGATTTGCCTGACGGCGTATGATGCTGACAAAAACGTTGCGTTAAGAGAGAAAATTCGCCGCCGAGAGTCTCTGCCAGACTTTCAGGGCTGTACCGAACCACAGGTAATCCGCTGCAGGTCAGGGGCCCATCGAGTGCAAACGTAGCAATGATGGCGTGTCCACCAGGGCGAACGCATCGCGTAAGCCGGTCCAAGTAAGCGGCACGATCTGTCGGATCGACGAGAAAGTGAAATACGGCGCGATCGTGCCAGAGATCGTAGTCTCTAGTAGGAAACCAATCGGTGATGTTTGATGCGATCCATTCCACCACCTCTGCACGCTTTCCAAGCCGTTTACGAGCCACATCGAGGGCAACCTGGGACAGATCAAGTACCGATACGTCTTGCAGCCCCTGCTCAATCAGGCAGTCGACAAATCGAGATGTACCGGCCCCGATGTCAATGACCGAGGAGGTTGATGTGACGCCTGCGATTTCCGCGAGTTCAAGGGAGATCGATGGATGGTCTTGGTGCCAGCTTAGCTGCGTTTCAGCCTTTTGACCGTAAATGCCATTCCAGTGGCTCTTTCTATCTTCGTTCATGCTGGCAGGTCGCTATTGGTGTTTCATGCATCAATATGGTCAGACATGTGAATGGCCACAACACCAACGCAACCAACTGTCGCTCGGGGTGCGACAAATGTCTCCTGCGGGTCACAAGCGGCCGATTTTGCCTGGCACTGAGAGTGTCCGCTATGCCTCAGAAAGCGGACTCTCCTTCGGCCAGACGAGGTTTTGTAGAACGCCATGTGCCCGGTACCAGTGAGGATAACGGCCAGAGGTTCACAATGATCCTGTTCAATAAACAGGAGTTGTTGTCATGGAAGATACGAACCTCATTGCGTTCCTGCCTGCGAGAAAGCGTCCCTGGAACAAGGGAAGGCTGACTGGCCAGAAGCCGCCCCTGCAGCCCAAACATGTCTGGGCCATTCGAACCCGGCTGCAACTGGCCAACAAGACCCGCGATCTCGCGCTGTTCAACCTGGCGATCGACAGCAAGTTGCG
>CAZYKZ010000580.1:0-1158 GCA_964648175.1 uncultured Anderseniella sp. | reverse complement strand
TGCCGCTCTGGTCGAGCTACCTCGTCAAGGTCTACGCCTGGAAGCTGATCCTCGCCAAGGAGGGCATCATCGGATGGGTGCTCGCGCAAACGCACCTGACCTGGCTGCTTGACGCCTGGCTTGCGCTGCCCGTGATCGGTGGGCCGTCGCTGTCAGTTTCGGCAACCGGCACCTTCATTGTCTTCGTCTATGTCTGGCTGCCGTTCATGATCCTGCCGATGCAGGCCGCGCTCGAGCGCGTTCCGTCCTCGATGCTCGAGGCCTCCGCCGATCTCGGGGCGTCACCCGCCCAGACGTTCCGCAACGTCCTGCTTCCGCTCGCCCTTCCGGGCGTCGTCGCCGGTTCGATCTTCACGTTTTCGCTGACGCTCGGCGACTACATCATCCCGCAGATCATCGGGAATTCGGCGAGGTTCATCGGGATGGCGGTCTATGCCCATCAGGGCACGGCGGGCAACATTCCGCTCGCCGCCGCGTTTTGCATCGTGCCCATTCTCATCCTCGCCGCCTATCTGGCGCTCGCCAAGCGGGCAGGGGCGTTTGATGCGCTCTGACCGAAATGCCTCATCGCCCCTCGGGCTGAAAGTCGCCGCAGGTGCTGTCCTTGCCTTTCTGCATCTGCCGATTCTGCTGATCTTCGTCTATGCGTTCACGACCGAGGAGACGAGCTTTGTCTGGCCGCCACCCGGACTGACGACGCGATGGTTTGGCGTCGCCTGGGGCAGGCCCGATGTCTGGGAAGCATTGACCCTTTCGGTCAAGGTTGCCAGCATTTCCACAGTGATAGCGCTCGTCCTGGGAACGCTATGCGCCGCTGCGATTTCGCGCTCGAAATTCTTTGGCAGGGAAGTCGTGTCCCTTCTGGTCATCCTGCCGATCGCGCTGCCGGGCATCATCACGGGGATCGCGCTTCGCTCGGCCTTCAATCTCGCCGAGATCCCTTTCTCGTTCTGGACCATCGTGATCGGTCATGCGACCTTCTGCGTGGTGGTGGTCTACAACAACGCGATCGCCCGGTTCCGGCGGTTGTCGACATCGGTGATCGAAGCGTCGATGGACCTCGGTGCCGACAGTATCCAGACCTTTCGATATGTCATCCTGCCCAACATCGGAACGGCGCTCGTCGCCGGCGGCATGCTCGCCTTTGCGCTGTCGTTT
>CAZYKZ010000579.1:0-1161 GCA_964648175.1 uncultured Anderseniella sp. | reverse complement strand
CTTCGAGCCGACCCGCTATGTCAGCGACGACCAGCTGGAGGCCATTCATCTGGCCTCGCTCGAGGTGTTGCAGGAAATCGGCGTCGAGGTGATGCTGCCCGAAGCGCGCGACATCTATCGCGCTGCCGGCGCCAGCGTCGATGGCGAGCGGGTGCGTATCCCGGCCGATGTCATAGAGTCCGCCATCAAGACTGCGCCCGCAGCGTTCGACTTTCACGCCCGCAACCCGGCCCGCACGCTGCGCATCGGCGACGGCTACCTGGCGTTCGGCACGGTGGGCTCCGCGCCCAACGCGTCAGACTTCGACAATGGCCGCCGCCCGGGCAACCTGGAAGACTATCGCGGTTTCCTGAAACTGGCGCAGAGTTTCAACTGCATCGACTTCATCTCGGGCTATCCGGTCGAGCCCATCGACGTTCATGCCTCGGTGCGCCATCTGGTTGCGCTCAAGGACATGGCGCTGCTGACCGACAAGCCGTTCCATGCCTACTCGCTCGGCACCGAGCGCATCCTCGACGGCATCGAGATTGCCCGTATTGCCCGCGGCGTCAGCCGGGAGCAGTTCGAGCGCGAGCCTTCGCTGTTCACCATCATCAACACCAACTCGCCGCTGAAGATGGACATCCCCATGCTGCAGGGCGTGATCGAGATGTCGCGTGCCGGGCAGATCGTATGCGTGACGCCGTTCACGCTGGCAGGCGCCATGGCCCCGGTCACTGTTGCGGGCGCCCTGGTACAGCAGAACGCCGAAGCGCTGGCCGGTATCGCGCTGACGCAGCTGGTGCGTCCCGGCGCGCCGGTCATCTATGGCGGCTTCACCTCCAACGTCGACATGAAGTCTGGCGCACCCGCCTTCGGCACGCCCGAATACATGAAGGCTGCCATCATCGGCGGCCAGCTGGCCCGCCGGTACAAGGTGCCGTACCGCACCTCCAACACCTGCGCCGCGAATGCACTCGATGCTCAGGCAGCCTATGAAAGCGTGTTCTCCCTGTGGGGCGTGGCGCAAGGCGGCGGCAACCTCGTCATGCATGGTGCGGGCTGGATGGAAGGCGGCCTGGTGGCGGGCTTCGAGAAGTTCGTGCTCGATTGCGACCTGATTCAAATGGTCAAGGCCTTCCTGCAACCGCTTGATTTGACTCGCGATGCGCTGGGTCTTGA
>CAZYKZ010000578.1:0-1173 GCA_964648175.1 uncultured Anderseniella sp. | reverse complement strand
CATCACCAGCCTCAAGAAGTTGTCATACTCCTCCGATAGGTGACGATGGAGTTCCTTCTCCTCGTTCGCACGGCGTCGACGCTCTTCAGTGACAAATATGAAGATCGCGGTAGGGAAGCCGAGTATTGTAACCACGTAGCTCAACGCTTCTAGCCAGATCATTCAGCCCTCCGAAAATCGACGTGCGACCGATCCGCGAATCCGCAGCGACTACAAGGCTTCCATCAGCACGAAACGATCAACTCGGCGCGTATCAAGAACTGGGACAAGAAACCCCGGCGCAGGGCACTGGCCGGGGCTTCTCGCGTTCCTCCCTAGCGAAGAACGGTGCTGATAGGAGTCACACCAGCAGTAGCATTATCGCTCTGCTCTATCGGTGCGGCAATCCCCAAACACTCTGTCGCGAAGAATTCACAGCTCTAATGCACCGGATACGAAGACACCGCATTCTTCAGAGTGGCGCGCCAATCGAAGATTGAAAGGCGAGATTGCGGCCACACAACTGCCTGCCTACCGGTACATGTTCCAGCTCGCTAAAAGCTGCTGATACGCCTTATTCAGTAGCTGTATGGGCTAACACAGCGATGATCGAGGCCGTCATATCCCCTGAACGTATCCGTCCGCGGATTGTACGACCGGTACCTGTTTAGACACCACTGGACGTGGTCCCCGCCTGAATAGACGGGTTCTGCGTCATAGTAATAGGGATCGGCGTAGTATGGTGCCGCCACAGCGGCAGTGCCGAGCCACCATGGGAAAGCATACCAGTAGCCCCCGTAATAGTGCCGGTAATTGCCATAACGATAGCCATAGCGCGGACCGTGACGGCCCGGGTTGTATCCGTAGTATCGGCCACCGCCACCATGTCGGTACCCGCCATAACGATGACCGCGGCTCCCGACCAACTCGACGGGTAGTTCGCTGGCTGTATCGGAAATGTGGGGCTTTGAATCTTTCAAGTTCAGTGTCATTGAATGCGCGGAAGTTGAAAACCCGATAGTTGCCATTGTCGCTGCCAGAAGCGCCGTGCCAAACATCGTCGCTTTGAATGTCGTTTTCATGTTCACAGTCCTGAAATGTGATCGGAGGGCTTTCCCGCCGATCATGAATTAGGCCCCTAAGCCACGATATGACATATGCGACTGTGGAACATGAACCGGGCATGAACGGTTA
>CAZYKZ010000577.1:0-1174 GCA_964648175.1 uncultured Anderseniella sp. | reverse complement strand
ACCCCTCACACAAGCCGGCAACATGTTCAGACACCGGCTTGTCATTTCCCGCTACTGCGCGGGAAGCCATTGCTGCGAAGAGCGGCGGTAGGTCTCGGGGCAAACCCGGGGTTGGCAAGCTGGGGTGGCGACCATGCGCCGGCTTTTGTGCGTTCTGAGGTCCGCTTGGGGCTTCAGGGCTGGATCATCTACTGGCTGGGGAGGGTTCCCAAATGACTGACAATTCCGCCCTCTTCCAACTGGGGATGGACCTGGACGTTCCAGGCACCACCCGTGAGGAAGAATACAACAACAACGTGGTGCCTTTTGCACGCAACGATCAGGCCGAAGATCTTCCGGCAGATCATTTCATCGTCAAGAACGGCGTGGCCTGCGCCGGTACCCACCTGATCATCGACCTGGTGGACGCCGACGGCCTGGCCGACGTGGACCTGATCGACGCCGCCATGCGCGAGTGCGTCGAGGAAGCAGGCGCGACCCTGCTGCACATCCACCTGCATCCGTTCACGCCCGAAGGCGTGGCCGGTGTGTCCGGCGTGGCGGTGCTGGCCGAAAGCCACATCTCCATCCACACCTGGCCCGAGCGCCGCTTTGCCGCGCTGGACGTGTTCATGTGCGGCGATGCCAAGCCGGAGAAGTGCGTGGAGGTTCTCCGCCGCCGCTTCAACGCCGGCGAAGTTCGCGTCAACGAACTGCTGCGGGGCTCCAACCTGTGAGCCTGAAGACCGAAGACGACGGCACGGTGTGGATGTATGAACGCCTCCACACCGGCTACGGCACCACGTACCGGGTGGAGCAGACGCTGTTTGATTCGAACACGCCGCACCAGCGGCTGGTCGTGGGCAGGACGGTCGCGTTCGGCAATGTCGTGTGGCTCGACGGGGTGACCCAGGTCACCGAGCGTGACGAGTTCTGCTATCACGAGATGCTGGCGCACGTCCCCATTCTGGCGCACGGCAAGGTTGAGAGCGTGCTTATCGTGGGCGGCGGCGACGGCGGCATGGCCGAGGAAGTGCTCAAGCACAAGGGCGTCAAGCGCCTCGTCATGGTCGAGATCGACCCCGGCGTGATCGACTTCGCGAAGGAGCACCTCGCCTCCATCAACAAGGGCTGCTTCGACGATCCGCGCCTCGAGCTGGTGATTGCCGACGGCAAGGACTTTGCCGCCACCTGC
>CAZYKZ010000576.1:235-1175 GCA_964648175.1 uncultured Anderseniella sp. | reverse complement strand
CCGTCGAACCTTCAAACCTGCCACCCGGCTGCCCTGGAGGTCACGGTTGTCGTCCAGGAATACTGCCGGCTCGAATTCCGGGCTGTTATTCAGCGCATTCGCGAGCTGGACGCCGGCCTCGCCCGCGCCATAGATCGCGACCCGTTGCCGCTGCTGACTGCGGCGTATCCGAACCCGAAGGATGTCGCGGATGACAAAGCGACTCGCGCCGATCAGCGCCACTGCCACCATCCAGTAGATGATCCAGGACGAACGCGGCACGAGCGCGCCCCGCACACCGACCCAGACCGCGATCATCAGCAGCGTGCCTACCGAGACACCTTTGACGATCACGTAGGCGAGCGAGCCGCCGGCGTGGCGGACGATCGAGTGATAGAGGCCGAAGCCGTAGAGCGCCGGGATCGTCGTCGCGACTGCCAGCGGGAACAGCCAGAGGACGTCGTCGAGCCAGTCCGGCCACCACTCGCCGAGGCGGATCGCGAACGACGCCCAGACCGCCACGAGCACCACCACGACATCGATGGCGATCATCAGAACGCGGCGGGCGCGCTTGGGCAGGCTGATCAGCGAGTGGATCACGGGCAGTTCCAGAGGGGGGCGTCGAGATTGTAAACCGGTGCCAAGACGGCATGACGGGCAGCCGCGCGTGCCGGCCAGAATTCCGCCCGGCCGTCATTGCGGATCCTAGGGCGCGCCGTGCGCGCCAGTCGAACGGCGGCCACAGGCCGCCCTATTTCGCGCCGTGGCCGGGCGTCCCTGCGCCAAGCCGCCACACAAGCACGACCAGCGGCACCAACGCCGCGCCCACTGCCGCCATGGACCAGTCCGGCATGACCTGGGCCACCCATGCCCACGGCAGCAGCCACCCCACGTTGACGGCGATGACTCCCAGGACGACCCGCTGGTGGACCGGTACAAGCAGTTCTTCCGCGACTCGATC
>CAZYKZ010000576.1:0-225 GCA_964648175.1 uncultured Anderseniella sp. | reverse complement strand
TGCCCGCCGAAACGGCGCGCCGCGTGCTGGTACGCGTGGCTGCGGTGCGCCTGCGACAGCCGCTCGCCGCGCAGCCAGCGCCGGAACAGCGTCACCGTCGCATCCACCAGAAACACCCCGAGCAGGATTGCCGAGGAGGCGAGCGGCACCAGCTCCCACGCCGCGGCGTCGACGGCGAGCACGCCGAGCGCGAAGCCGAGGAACCCGCTGCCGACGTCCCCCATG
>CAZYKZ010000575.1:0-1179 GCA_964648175.1 uncultured Anderseniella sp. | reverse complement strand
AGTCAGTCAGGCAGGCGAGCCCACGCTTGTCGTCGAGTAGTTCAAACAGGCAGAAGTGCCGAAGCTCGAACCCGTCGACATATTGCAGCCATGTCTCGATGCCTCCGCCACAGGTCATGTCGTGGCCGTTCAAATGCGGCAGCTTTCTGCTATCCGTCATCAGTGCACCCCCGCTGGAACAATATTCTGATTGAAGCGGAACATGTTGCCGGGATCGTACTTTGCCTTGATGGCGGCGAGGCGCGCGTAGTTGCGCCCGAACGCGTCACGCACCAGGCTTTCATTGTCTTCCCCGTGTCCGGCGAAGTTCAGATAGAGGCGGCCGTGTTGCGAATGTTTCCGGGTCTCGTCCCAGGCCTTGCGCGTGTATGCGATATTTCTGTCGTCATCGGCTGCATCCGGCCAGACCGAGTCGATCGAATACATCCAGCCGAATGACCGGTCGCCGAACGCAGTGGCGTCGGCGGGCACTCTCGCTGTGGCGCCGCCGAAATTCCACAGTGAGCTAAGCGTGTTGTCAGACGGTGCTGCAATGGCATTATCGATTGCGGCATCGATCATCTCGTCGCTGAGTTCATCGAGAAAATGGCATTTCCAGTAGCAGCGAAAATTGCCAGCTGGCATCAAGGTGTCGAACAGCTGCTGCACGTCGCGGTAGTCCATCTGGCCAGAGAAGTCGGTGACCAGATCGCCAAGTTCACGAAGAGGCATAGTGACCTTTTCGCCCTCGGCTGGATCACCGGCGTAGACTGCGGCTATGGTGTAACAACGCCGCCCCCAATACTCCTTGGGGAAATCCTCCGATTCCGCCACGGTTGAGAACTCAACCAGTGAGCCGATCCGGTCATTCTTGCCAGCAAGAAAGTCACGCCATGCCCGTATTGGACCCGGTCCCGCTTCTATGGGATAAATCGGCGCACAAAACATGACCTTGGGGGTCATGGGGTGCAGGGCAAACTCAAAGCTCACCACAACGCCGAAGTTGCCGCCACCGCCGCGAAGCGCCCAGAACAGGTCGGGGTTGCTCGTTTCACTTGCGGTGACCAGGTCTCCCTTCGCCGTAACAACCTGCATCGAAACCAGATTGTCGATGCACAATCCATAACGGCTGCGTAGCCAGCCGACGCCACCTGAAAGGGTCAAGCCGGCGACGCCTGTATCCGATATCAAGCCACCCGG
>CAZYKZ010000574.1:0-1182 GCA_964648175.1 uncultured Anderseniella sp. | reverse complement strand
TCTCCGGGGCGACCATCCGGCTGGCCTCCACCCTGACCCTGGAGCAGGACGTCAGCATTGACGGTTCGGCGCTGGCCGCGCCGGTCACGATCAGCGGCGATACGGATGGCGACGGGACGGGGAATGTGCGCGTGTTCTACATCAACGGGGGAGTCACCGCCAGCCTGAACGGCCTGGTGATTGCCAAAGGCTATCTCAGCGGGAGCCAAAACAATGGCGGTGGTATTTTCAACAGTGGAACACTGACCCTGACTGGCTGTACCTTATCCGACAACACGACAGCCTACTTCGCTGGCGGCATTTACAGTAATGGAACACTAACTGTGACCAGCAGCGCCTTCTACAACAACACGGCGACTGCTTTTGGCGGCGGCATCCACAACACTGGAACACTGACCGTGACCGACAGCGCCTTCTCCAACAACACGGCAACCACCTACTACGGCGGTGGCATCTACAATACCGGAACAACCACCATAAATGATAGTACCATTACCGGCAGCACGGCAGGACGCTCGGGCGGCGGCATCTACAACAGTGGAACGCTGAACGTGAACGGCAGTACTTTTTCCAACAACACAGCGACTGCTTCCGGCGGCGGCATCAACAACAGCGGCGTTCTGAATGTCACGAACAGCGCCTTTATTGGGAATATCGCCGCCTATGGCAGTGGTATCAGCAATGATAGAGCCACGGCGCAGGTGAGCAATAGTACCTTCTTCAACAACACCAGCACTCAATCCTCTGGCGCTTTATATAGTCAAGTTTACGATACAGGTGAAACCGCCTATTTGACCGTGATCAACAGCACAATCTACGGCAACTATGGAGGCGGTATTGATGCATACCATTACTTTGGCGGCAGCGCGACGATCCAGAATACGATCGTTGCCAATAATACAGGTTTTGACTGTGAAGTGTGGGGCTCCTGGAACGCCCTCAACAGCCTGGATGGCGGTACGAGTTGCAGTGGGTTTACGCACGTGTCTCCGGCCGACCTCAAACTCGGTACGCTCGGAGATTATGGCGGCTCTACCCAAACCATCCCGCTCCTGACGGGCTCAGTAGCGATTGACGCCGGCGACAATTCGGTTTGCCCCGCCACCGACCAGCGCGGCGTAACCCGCCCGCAAGGCACTGCTTGTGACATTGGCGCATTCGAGGTGAAAGCGCAAACGGGAC
>CAZYKZ010000573.1:0-1193 GCA_964648175.1 uncultured Anderseniella sp. | reverse complement strand
CCCGATAAGCCGTCGATTGCCATCCTGCCCTTCACGAGCATGAGCAACGACGCAGACCAGGAGCAATTTGCGGATGGACTGACGGAGGATCTTATCACCGACCTCTCGCGAAACGCCGACTTGTTCGTGATCGCACGCAATTCGACCTTTGCCTACAAAGGCAAGTCCGTGGATGTCCGTACGATCGCCGGCAACCTCGGCGTACGTTACCTCTTGGAAGGGAGTACCCGCCGTGCGGCGGGAAAGGTTCGCATCAATGCCCAATTGATCGACGCGATCAGCGGCGGCCACATTTGGGCGGAACGCTTCGATCGAAGCCTTGAGGACGTCTTTGCGGTTCAAGACGAGGTCACAGCCAGCATCTCGGAGGCGTTGATCGGGCGATTGGTATCACAATTGCCCCGCAACCGGCCGAGAAACATGGAAGCCTATGACATTTGTGTACGCTGTCGAACTCTGACAAGCACGGCACAAGCAATTAGCGAGGCACAAGTCTTGTTGAGCCAGGCAATTGCGCTTGATCCGCACTATGCAGAGGCGCATCGCCTGCTGGCGAATAATCGGCATTATGCGTGGGTGCACTTCGGCGAACCGGAGGACCCCAATCGGGCCCTGGCTGTGACGCTCGCTGAAAAGTCCGTGGCCCTTGATCCGAGTGACGCTGCTTGCCGCTTGACACTAGGCAATGTGTTGATGCTCGAACGGCGCTGGGCAGAAGTTGATGCGGCGTATGCCGCCGCGCTGGAATTGAATCCGAATTTCGCCGACGCCTGGTCCTGTCTTGCAGACTTCTCGGTACTCAGGGGAAACGCTGCGCTAGCCGTCGAACAGGCACAAAAGGCGCTGCGTCTGAACCCTCATCCACCATTTTGGTATTATTTTAACTTGGGGTTCGCGCAATACGCGGTCCGCCAATACGATGATGCTGTCACCACCCTTCGGCACCCATCAACATACCAGAGTGTCTCACGGCGCATTCTGGCGGCCAGCCTGGCTCAACTTGGGCGTATCGAAGAGGCACGTCAGGAGGGATCTTGGTTCATGGCGAGCCATCCTGACTTCACCATCGGACAATGGGCAGAGGTCAATCCATTCCGCGATGAAGACGCGCGCGAGCATTTCATTGACGGTTATCGAAAAGCTGGTCTGCCGGAATGATCGCGAAAGGGGCGTCGCCCAATGGATGACCGCTC
>CAZYKZ010000572.1:0-1194 GCA_964648175.1 uncultured Anderseniella sp. | reverse complement strand
TTCCTGACATTGTTCGACCGGCCGGAACATCGCCAGCCGGTCGACTATTCAGGGCGTGCCTAGGCAGCCTTGGTCTTGTTGTCCGAAACGGCCTTGACGCCGGTTGTTTCTTCCAGCGTCTTGCTGACGGCGGCTGCGGCTTCGGCTGCCTCCACCTCGGTTTCGCGCACCACCTCTTCAATCGCTTCCTGGCCCAGTTGCGTCATGCTGCGGGCATGATCGGCATACTGCTCCATCGCCGTGCGGTAGAAATCGGCCCAGACATCGATCACCTCCATGGGCGACTTGCAGCCGGCAAGGCGGCCCGGCATGGCCATGTCTTCGCTGATCCGCTTCGACACGAAACTGGCGTACTTGCCCTGGCATTCGGTGAGCGCGCGCATCGCCTGCGAACTGTAATGGATGGCGTGTTCGACGGCGTTTTCAGGGGTGGCAAAGGTGGCAACGGAGTTGGCTGCCGCCGGCGGATGGTTCACTGCAGTCATGTTCGGCCTCCTTGTCTGTTTTATATACGCAAGTATAGCCTCAAGAGATTGTCAGCACCGTGACGTGAATCAATCAAACCGGCAGCCCCGTCCAGGGCTTCACGGTGCGCAACGCCAGCGACGACTGGATGCGCGCCACGCCGGGCAACCGGGTGATGGCCTGCCGGTGGATGCGCTCATAATCGGCGGCATCTTCGGCTGCGATGCGCAGCAGGTAGTCGTACTGCCCCCCGACCAGGTGGCATTCGAGAATCTCCGGCACCCGCCTGACGGCCTGCTCGAAGGCCTCCAGGGTCTGTTCGGATTGAGCCACAAGTGAAATCTCGACGAAGAATTCGATGGCGAGTCCGAGCTTCTTGCGGCTCAGCCGCGCGCCGTAACCGGCTATCAGGCCGCGCTCTTCCATCAGCTTTATGCGCCGGTGGCAGGCCGAAGCTGAAAGGTTCACCCGGCTCGCGAGATCGGCGACGGACACCGAACTGTCCGCCTGAAGTTCACGCAGGATTCGGCGGTCCGTTGCGTCAAGCCCGGGCAAGTTCATTCTGCTTTTCCGATCAAATTTCGAATGATATTGCGTAGAATCTCCAGTACGCAGGATATTTGAGAAAAGCTTGAGCGGCAAGCGCTGTACCATGCGCGCCCATCAGTCACGCTTATCTGGAGGAAACGGCAATGCTGATCGGCGTACCCAAGGAGATCAAGAACAAGG
>CAZYKZ010000571.1:0-1212 GCA_964648175.1 uncultured Anderseniella sp. | reverse complement strand
CGAAGCACGCAAGTGGATCGAAACCTGAGCCCGTCCGGCTTCAGGACTTGTACTCCAGATCGGTTCCGTCAACCCAGCGGTTGAGCGCCAGTTCCAGCGCATCGGCTTCCTTGTGGATGCCATGTTCGCCGTCCTGCTTGGCCAGCCGTCCGCGCAGCACCTGCAGCCGCTCGATCAGTTCGTTTTCGGTCACCTCGTGATCGCGGTTCATGATGCCGTGCATTTCAAGCTTGTGCCTGAACTTGCCGATCTGCTCCTCGATCTGCTGAAGGCGGTCGTGAATATTGTTTTCAGCCACGTGAGTCTCCGCTGTCCACTTGTTCAATAGACTTCATTGTGACCGGTCGGGCCGATGATGCGTTGATCCGCATCAAGACATTCCCTTCGAATCTGACCCAGACTTTCTCGATGTTTGCGCGTTCGTCACCCGCCTTCTGTCCGCTCAAGCTGTCATGAGCAGCCAGAGCCCGACAGGATTGCGCCATCGGGTCATGGCGGGCTTCATCGGCAACGTGGTCGAGTGGTACGACTTTGCCCTGTACGGATATCTCGCAGGCGTCATCTCGCCGGTGTTCTTCCCCGATGCGTCGCGCGCGGCAGGCCTGATTGCCACCTACGGCATTTTCGCAGCCGGCTTCATCATGCGTCCGCTGGGTGCTGCAGTGTTCGGCTGGTTCGGCGATCTCTACGGCCGGGCCCGCACAATGCAGATCTCCGTCATCATGATGGCCGCACCCACCCTGCTTCTCGGCCTGTTGCCCACCTATGACCAGGTAGGGCTTCTGGCCCCGGCGCTTCTGGTGCTGGTGCGCCTGTTCCAGGGCGTGTCGGTGGGTGGAGAGTTTTCCTCCTCGGTCACCTACCTGGTCGAAACCGCGCCTGAGGACAAACGCGGCGCCACCGGCAGCTGGGCCAATATCGGCTCCATGACCGGTTCGCTGCTCGGCGTTGGCGCGGCGGCGCTTGTCACCAACGTGTTCGCTCACACGACGGTTGAAAGCTGGGCATGGCGGTTGCCGTTCATCGGCGGCGCCGTGCTTGGCGGCATCGCCATTCTGCTGCGCTGGAACCTGCATGAATCGCGCCGCTTCGAACAGCACGATGCGCGGCGCGACGACACCTCGCCGCTGCTGCAGGCCTTCACCACCAACCGCCGCGAGACCCTTCTGGCGCTGGCCTTTGCCGCCAGTTACGGCACCTGCTTCTACATCG
>CAZYKZ010000570.1:0-1212 GCA_964648175.1 uncultured Anderseniella sp. | reverse complement strand
CTCACGCGATGAGGCCATCGACAAGCTTGTGGAAGTCTCACTGGCTGCCGGTCCGCTTGGCGCTGTCACCGACAAGTACTTCACCAACACCCGGATGGTCGTGGAAGCCAATGGCGAGATGCAGGTGACATATGCCGTGTTCCTGCGCCGCCGCTGCATCGCCGCGCTGGAACCGGCGGAACGGCTTATCATGCGGCTGGTTCCCGAGGCCGAGGTGAAGCGCTTCTTCGCCGAGGGCGAAATCGTGCCGGCCGAGCGCAAGCTGATGGAAGTGACCGGGCCGATGTCGAAGCTTTCTGAAGTCGAGACGCTGCTGCTGCAGAAGACCGGCTTTCCGTCGGTGTCGGCGGAGAATGCCTACGAGATGTGCCTGGCGCTGCCTGATGCGGCCTTCATCGACATGCATGCGCGCCACGGCTCGGGCGTGGAGATGAACATGCTGGCCGCCTATGGCGCGTCGGTGGGCTCTGAAGCGGCACGCAAGGCCAATCCCAAGGTCCGCGGTTTCATCGGATCGTCGCAGGACGTGACCGCACCGTTCTTCGGCGCCATGGCGGGCATAGGCACCATGCCGCACGCGCTGGTGGGCTATGCCGACGGCGACGTGCTGAAGGCCACGCAAATGTTTTCCGAGCGGTTGCCGGACATCGACCAGCTTGTGGCGCTGGTCGACTATCAGGGGCTTGAGATCACCGATTCGCTGCGCACCGCCGACTGGTTCTTCAACAAGGCGAAGCTGCACGAGAAGGGCAAGACGCTGGGCGTGCGGCTCGATACACACGGCGGCCGGTTTGCCGAAGGGCTGGATTACGAGAAGTCCGTCGAGACCGTCGGCAACTGGCTGGGCGTGGACGGTGAGTACAACATCGTGGAATTCGTGCTCGGCCCGCGCGCTTTCCAGCTCGATCCGGGCAACATACTGGTCGACAAGGTGCGGCGCGTCCTTTTTGGCTCGGGCGTCTCCGTTGCAAGCATCATCCATACCCGCGAGGCGCTGGACGTCGCCGGCTTCAGCAAGGCGAAAATCGTCGCTTCGTCCGGGTTCAGCCCGCAAAAGTGCCAGATCATGGGTGCGGCGCGCGCGCCGATCGACACCGTCGGAACCGGTAGCTTTTTACCGGCTACCTTAACCGAAACGTACGCAACGGCAGATATCATCTCCTACGATGGGGAGCCGAGAGTGAAGCTGGGGCGGGAGTTCCTGTTCGAGCG
>CAZYKZ010000569.1:0-1216 GCA_964648175.1 uncultured Anderseniella sp. | reverse complement strand
ATTCATTCCACCCAGATGACGCCCGACGAAACCGTGCGACTGGCGCAAACGGGGGCCGTGGCAGGGCTGTGCCCGATCACCGAGTCGAGCCTTGGCGACGGCATCTTTGACGGGATGCGCTTTGTGGGTGCGGGCGGCAGATACGGCGTGGGCTCGGACAGCAATATCCGTATCTCGCTGGCGGAAGAGCTGCGCACACTGGAATATTCGCAACGGCTCAAACACCGCGGCCGGGCCATGCTGGCTACGCCAGACAAGTCCACGGGCCGGGTTTTGCACGAAGCCGTATGTGCCGGCGGGGCGCAGGCAGCGGGACGCTCGTCGGGCGCCATCGCGCCAGGCATGCTTGCGGATCTGGTGGCGCTCGATGCCGGCCACATCGATCTGGCCGGTCGCAGCGGCGACACGCTGCTGGATACGTTCATCTTCGCCGGCGACTCGTCGATGGTCAGCGACGTGTGGTCTGCCGGGCGTCACATGGTGAAACAGGGCCGTCACATTGCACGCGAGGCGATTACGTCCGCCTACCGCAAGGCTACCGCGCAGCTCATGGACGTGTTGTGATGACCGTGATCGACACCAACTCCTGGCAGGGCGTCCGGGCGGAAGTCATGCGCCGCATTGCCGAAGGCGAGTGGCGGCCGGGCGACCTGATCCCCGGCGAGGTCGAGCTGGCGGACGAATTCGGATGCGCCCGCGCCACCGTCAACCGGGCGCTGCAGGACCTCGCTGATTCAGGCCTCATCGAGCGCAAGCGCAAGGCTGGCACGCGGGTGGCGCTCAACCCGGTGCGCAAGGTGACGGTGGAAGTGCCGGTGATCCGGCAGGACGTGGAGGCGCGCGGCTCGCGCTATTCGTTTGACCTGCTGGGCCGGCGCGAGATGACGCCCTCGCCGGCGATTGCCGCGCAATACGGCCTTCGCGACGACGCGGCTCTCGTGGGCCTGTGGACGCTGCACCGGGCAGATCGCGCGCCGTTCGCGCTGGAAGAGCGCTGGGTGAACCTGGCCGTGGCGCCGGAAATCGCCAACGTGGATCTTGAGGCGGTCAGCGCCAACGAGTGGCTGGTGCGGCACATGCCGCTGTCGCGGGCCGAGTTCTCGTTTTCGGCTGGCAATGCGAGCGCGTCGGAGGCCCGGCTGCTGGACTGCGAGCCGGGTGCTGCGCTGTTCATCGTCAACCGCACGACATGGGCCGGCGATGCGCCGATCACCGC
>CAZYKZ010000568.1:0-1217 GCA_964648175.1 uncultured Anderseniella sp. | reverse complement strand
CCTTCGAGAAGGACATGGTCATCTGCGTGGAAAGCCTGATCGGCGAGGTCGGCGGAAAGGAATGCGTCAAGCTGGAAACCCAGGTCGTCATCACCGAAAACGGCATCGAGCGGCAGGACAGCTTCCCCTGGGAAGACGTCTGACCGGAACCGGGTACGCCTCGCACACGTTGCCTCCTGTAAGCAAGACTCAAAGGAGGCAACATGGCGCCCGTGCGCTTCAGCCCATCCGCCGGACCGGCTTCGGCCGAAATCACCGGCATCTATGAGCCCGATACCGGGTCGATCCAGTATGTCTGCGCGTGCCCGCAAACCAGGAAGTGCGCGCTGATCGACGTGGTGCTGGACTTCGACCCGAAGTCTGCCGCCACTTCCACCAAAGCCATGGACGAAGTGCTGGGGGTGGTGGAGGACAAGGGCTACGAGGTGGAGTGGATTCTCGATACCCACCCACACGCAGACCACTTCATGGCCTCGGCCAGCCTGAAAGAAAAGTTGGGAGTGCCGAACGCAATCGGTGAAAAGGTGCGCGAGATCGCGGGCCTGTGGCGCGACTATTATCACCTGCCCGGCGCCTTCGAGGTGGAGCGCGATTTCGACCGGCTGTTCGCCGACGGCGACACGTTCTCCATCGGCGAGCTGCCGGTGCGGGTGAAGCTGTCGCCCGGCCACACGCTGGGCTCCATCACCTACATCGTTGGCGAGGATGCAGCCTTCGTCCACGACACCTTCATGCAGCCGGACGCGGGCACCTCGCGGGCCGACTTTCCCGGCGGGTCGGCGTCGGACCTGTACGACAGCCTGATGGCGATCCTGTCCCTGCCGGACGATACGCGGCTGTTTGTCGGCCACGACTACGGCACGGACGAGCGTCCTGAACCGGCGTGGCAATCATCCGTCGCGGTGCAGCGGAAGCAGAACATTCACGTGGGCGGCGGTGTGGTGAAACAGGATTATGTCGCACGGCGTGAAAAGCGTGATGCCACCCTGTCGCTGCCCGACCGGATGCTGCATGCGTTGCAGGTGAACCTTCGCGCCGGCGCCCTGCCGGAACCTGAGGCTGATGGCCACCGCTATCTCAAGATTCCCCTCAACCGTTTCTAGATCAATCGGTTTACCCAGCGATAACAAGCTCTTGGTAAGGTTTGCTTAAGAGTTTGAATACGCTCCGTTAACCGAATAAGCGCATCAATCACGTCCATGACAAACGTGATTGAT
>CAZYKZ010000567.1:0-1220 GCA_964648175.1 uncultured Anderseniella sp. | reverse complement strand
AGAAGCAGCGCATCGTGCTGAAGGGCGAGATGCCGTCGCCGATCAACCCGCCGTCCGGCTGCACCTTCCACCCGCGCTGTCCGATTGCGGTTGCGCGCTGCAAGACCGAAGTGCCGGAGACGCGGGCCGTCGGTGCGGCGAAGGTTGCCTGTCACCTGGCAGAATGACCTAGCCGATGACCCGCAGCACCACGGCCACGCTCGGCACGGTGCCCGCCTCGCCGGGCATGGACACGTAAGGATCGGTCTGCTCGATCACCGACACCATGCCAGCGTCCGTCAGCTCGGCGATGCGGCTGGCGAAGCCATTGTCCCAGACCGCCGTCTTGACGGTCAGCACCACAACGCCGCCGGGACGGCAGATGCGCAACAGCTCGTCCAGCCCCTCAGCGCCGACGTGACCGGTGGTGAACACGCCTGCCGAAACGATTGCCGCAAAGCGACCGTCAGCGAAGGGGAGCGGTGTGCCGAGGGCTGCCTGGTGGAGCTGCGTGTAGACGTTCTTGCGCGCGGCAACCTCCAGCATGCCTTTCGAGATGTCGAGCGCTTCGACCTCCGGATAGCCGATGATGCCAAGCCATTCGCCGACAAGGCCGGTTCCGGCCCCGGCATCGAGGATGGGCGCGCTTCCGGCAGGCACGTGACGGGCGAGCAGGGCGAGGCAGATGCTCGGGTGCCGGTAACCGGCCTTCGCCATCTCGGCGTCGTAGGTGCTGGCCCAGCCATCGTAAAGCTGCGCTACTTCTTCCGGCGTCCTTGCCTCATAGACCGCACCAAGCGCGCCTTCGTGTCCCTGACCAGACAAAGGTGTTCTCCCGACATTGATCTGACGGCCCCACACTAGCTAGGGTACCAGCGCTTGCAAGGGGCAAACCGGTTGAATCGGAGGGGAAGCCGTGAGTGACATCATCGAAACAGACCTGAAGGCGGCAATGAGTTTGGTGCCGGAACTGTCCAGCTATGCGGGGCCTGTGGAGAGGCTGGGCGGGCTGACCAACCGCGTCTACCGGGTGGGAGAGTTCTGCGTGCGCCTGCCGGGAGAGGGAACGGAAGAATACATCAACCGCGCCAACGAGGCGGTTGCCGCACGCGAAGCGGCGCGAGCCGGCGTCAGCCCCGAGGTCATTCACGCAGACCCAGATACCGGTCTGATGGTGACGCGCTTTATCGAAGGTTCGGTCACGATGAGCCCGCAGAACTTTGCAGGCCGCAAGGGTTCGC
>CAZYKZ010000566.1:0-1220 GCA_964648175.1 uncultured Anderseniella sp. | reverse complement strand
GGCTCGGCCGAGATCATCGTCGACATCACCACCACCGGGTCCACGCTCAGGGCGAACCGGCTGAAGATACTTGAGGACGGGCTCATACTGCGTTCGGAGGCCGTTCTGGCCGCGCGGCGGGAGGCCATGCCCCGGCCGGTCGTCGCCAATCTGCGCCAGCGGCTCGAACTGGCCATTTAGCCCGTATTTGGCAATCTTCGGGCATCCGGGCCAGAAGTTCCTTGTAAATTGGCCGCTTACTGAGGAAATGTATGGAAAAGGCCCGGCAGGGCCGATATAGTCACGCAAATTTCGCCGTCGCCGTGCAGGTTGATTTATCCGCAATGGCTTAATGGCGTTGGTCGAGCAGAGGGGGAGTTTGCCGGTCACAGTTCCCGCGTGGAAACAGGAATTCATGGTGTCGCAAAGGTCAGGGCCTTGCGATCGCGTGACGTTGTCGGGCTTCCCCCGGTTCCGATAAACTGATCTTGCGATCTTGGCAGAGACCTTTGCCGATGGCGAAGAGCCGTCCTTCGGGGCGGCTCTTCTGCTTTTCTGCGGCCTGCCGGAAATGCGGCCGGTCAGCGCGCGGCTTCCGCCGCCTCGCGGATGGCCTTCATGTTGGGGCCGTATTTCGACGGATCGTTGTTCTGGTAGATGGCTGATCCTGCCACCAGCACATCGGCGCCGGCAGCAGCGACAATGCCGGCAGTCTTCGGGCTGATGCCGCCATCGACTTCGATGTGGATGTCGCGATCGCCGATCATCTGCTTGATGCGGGCGACCTTGGACGCCATTTCCGGGATAAAGGCCTGGCCGCCAAAGCCGGGGTTCACCGACATGACAAGGATCAGGTCCAGCTTGTCGAGCACGTATTCCAGCACCGTCTCCGGCGTGGAGGGGTTGAGCGACACGCCTGCCTTCTTGCCCAGCGACCTGATCAGCTGAAGCGTACGGTCAAGATGCGGGCCGGCCTCGGCATGCACGGTGATGATGTCCGAACCCGCTTCGGCAAAGGCCTCGATGTACGGGTCGGCTGGTGCGATCATCAGGTGCACGTCGAGCACCTTTTTCGTCACCGGGCGGATGGCCTTCACGATCATCGGGCCGATGGTGATGTTGGGCACGAAGTGGCCGTCCATCACGTCGACGTGCACCCAGTCGCAACCCTGCTCATCAATGGCGCGCACCTCATCGCCCAGCCGGGAGAAGTCTGCCGACAGGATCGACGGGGAGATGAG
>CAZYKZ010000565.1:0-1222 GCA_964648175.1 uncultured Anderseniella sp. | reverse complement strand
TTCAGCACACGAGGCGGTAACGCTCGTGTGAGTTCGATTAAATCGCCGTCATGAAATGCAGACGCTTGCCCGGCCAGCGGGCGATGACGAACGATGGCGATGGGCGCAGACCTAGTCTGGCGTGGCGCCGGGCAAGCTGAATGCGACCGGCATCGGCTCGAACGCACCGGACCCCAGAGGCCCGAGGTCTATGTCGTTGCTAAGGACCGTGGCGACCATCAACGCCGGTGATCCGTCCGGGAAACAGCATGGCAGGAGCAGCCTGTGGTAGTTCACCGGCTCCGGTTCGGCATCAGGACCGCGGGAAAGCTTCACCGCAACATGATCATAACGGCAACTGCCCGTATCCATGACGAAGCGATAGGCCTGCTTGGGAAACGCGTCCGATGGGTTGTAGACGGGATCATTTTCGAGCGTCGACCCTATCACGCTTTTCGACCAGACCGGCCCAAGCCACGTCGCCAGCACAGTCCGCTCGCCTGCGTGAACGCACAGCCATGTGTCGAACTGCTCGCGGTAAACAAGGACGTACGGCTTCAACTGCTTGAAGGCTGCGCCCTCCACCTGACCTTCGCTGCTGACCCAGGCGGCGTGCACCCGCTTGAGGAGCGAGGGGCCGCGCTGCATCAGGTCAATCAGCCTGTGCTGGCATGACAGGTAATATCGGTCATTGCCGAAATTGAACCTGCATGACTCCAGCGACGTTGCGTCTTGCGAGGGTTCTGACGCCCAGCGCGATGACAGTGCGAGAATGTTGCGGACGGCCTGGAACTGTGCCGATCCACTTTCAGTAAGCCGGTAGACGCCGGACTCAAGTGAGAATAGTGACGTCTTCTTGATGGCTTCCAGCAAGCTTATATGGCGGCGGATGGTTTGCCGCGTGATACCCAGGATGCGTACCGTCTCTGACAGGTTGCGGGTTGCGGCCAGCACCAGGAAAGACCGCATCGCATCGAATGTCGCCGAAGGAAGCGACAGGGCATCTTGATATGGTCCGGCCAGGTCAGGGAAATCCGGATTGTTCCGAACCTTTTGATCCATCACTCCAACCCCGCAGCGGCAAGGGTTCACCAGCCATGTTCTATCGGGCGCGTAGCCAGTCTTCTAGTGAACTTGGAACAGGTTATTGATCAGCACAAGGTGTAAAACCACCTTTCAGCTCGACGTTCAGCCTCAGTTGCGCGACCGCCACACGCCCTTGCCGGCCAGTGGGCGTTCGCGA
>CAZYKZ010000564.1:0-1222 GCA_964648175.1 uncultured Anderseniella sp. | reverse complement strand
CCATGCGGCGTTCGGAGCGGAACGGCGAGATGAACGACACCAGCACGATGAGGCCGGCGTCGGCCATCAGCCTGGCCACTTCCGAGACGCGGCGGATGTTCTCCACGCGGTCGGCGTCGGTGAAGCCGAGGTCGCGGTTGAGGCCGTGGCGCACATTGTCGCCGTCGAGCAGGTAGGTGTGGTGGCCCATGGCGGTGAGCCGCTTCTCGACGATGTTGGCGACGGTGGACTTGCCGGAGCCTGACAGGCCAGTGAACCAGAGCACGGTGGGCTTCTGGTTCTTGATCTGGCTGCGGGTCTGCTTGTTTACGTCCAGCGCCTGCCAGTGGATGTTGCTGGCGCGGCGCAGCGCAAAGTGGATGAGGCCAAGGCCAACTGTGTTGTTGGTGAAGCGGTCGATGATGATGAAGCCGCCAAGGTCGCGGTCTTCCTCGTAGGGCGCAAACGGCACCTGTTCGTCGAGCGACAGGTTGCACACGCCGATCTCGTTGAGGGCCAGCGTGCGCGCGGCGGTGTGTTCGAGGGTGTTGACGTTGACCTCGTACTTCGGCGTCGCCAGCTTGCCGGGCACGGTCCGGGCACCCAGCTTGATGAGGTAGGGGCGGCCGGGCAGCATTTCCTCGTCGCCCATCCACAGCACCTGCACCTCGAACTGGTCGGCCACCTCGACCGGGGCATCGGCGGCACAGATGACGCTGCCGCGGCTGGCGTCGATCTCGTGCTCGAGTGTCAGCATCACGGACTGGCCGGCCACTGCCGCCTGCAGATCGCCGTCCATGGTTACGATGCGCTGCACCCGGCTTTCCCGCGCCGACGGCAGTACCTTGACCGGATCGCCGGGCTTCAGGACGCCGGAGGTCAGGGTGCCTGCAAAGCCCCGGAAGGTGTGGTCGGGGCGGCACACCCACTGCACCGGCATGCGTGCGGGCTTGTCCGTTTCAGCGGAGGTAATGTCGACGGTTTCCAGGTGTTCAAGCAGCGTGGGACCGTTGTACCAGGGCGTCTCGGGACCGCGCTCGGTGACGTTGCAGCCGCCCAGCGCCGACATCGGGATGCAGGTCACCTCGCCCGCGCCGATCTCCTCGGCGAAGACGTGGAAGTCCTGTTCGATCTTCTCGAAGATGGCCTTGTCGAAGTTGACGAGGTCCATCTTGTTCACCGCCAGCACCAGGTGGCGGATGCCGAGGAGCGTGGTGATGTAGGCGTGCCGCCGTGTCTGGGT
>CAZYKZ010000563.1:0-1228 GCA_964648175.1 uncultured Anderseniella sp. | reverse complement strand
ACTGCTGCAGTTTGCCCACTGGCAAACGCACGCGCAATGCAGCAATAGTGCAGGTCATGAACACACCCTCCGCATATGACGTGATCGTGGCGGGCGCAGGCCCGGCAGGCCTCGCCGCCGCCTGCCTCCTGGCGCAAGGCCGATGCCGTGTCGCGCTGGTATCGCCCGGCGCAGGTTCGCCACCTGAAACCGAGGACGCCATCCGCCGCACTGTTGCCCTGATGCAGCCCGCCATCCGGTTGCTCGACACAGTTGGCGTCTGGACGGACGAGTTGAAGTCAGCCTCGGCGCCGCTGGAAACACTCAAGCTGGTGGACGATACCGGTTCTTTGTTCGCTGCTCCGACGGTGAATTTCTCGCATCGCGAACTGAGCGAGGAACCGTTTGGCTGGAACATTCCGCTCGACCGGCTGACCGCCGCCCTGCACGCAGCCGCCGTCAAGGCAGGCGTGGCGCTGATCGACGCCAAGGCCGCCGGCTACCGGTCGCACGCCGGCAAGGCGCAGGTCACTCTCGCCAATGGAGATACGCTGGAGGCTCCCGTCGCCATTGCCGCGGACGGACGGCACTCCGTGATGCGGGCCGGTGCTGGCATCGCCACTACCGAATGGCGCTATGAGCAGTCGGCCCTGGCGTTGAGTTTCAGCCATTCAACGCCGCATCGGGGCGTTTCCATCGAGTTCCACAAGCCGACTGGCCCGTTCACGACCGTGCCTCTGCCGGGAAACCGCTCCAGCCTCGTCTGGCTGGTAAAGCCGCAGGACGTCGACGGCATCCTTGCGCTCTCGCCCGATGATCTTGCCGCTCGCCTGCAACTCGAGATGCACGGCGAACTGGGGCTGGTTACGGATGTCTCTACTCCGGCTGTCATCCCGATGCAGGGACTGACGGCGCGCAAGTTCGCTGCAAACCGGCTGATGCTGGTGGGCGAACCGGCCCACGTTGTGCCGCCCATCGGCGCGCAGGGGCTCAACATGAGCCTGCGCGATGCCGCCTTCGCCGCAGACGCCATCACCGATGCAATCCGCATGGACGAGGATCCGGGCTCGGACAAGCTGCTGGCGGCCTATGACGAGCGCCGGCGTGGCGACGTGGTGCCCCGGCAGGCGGTCATCGATACGCTCAACCGCTCGCTGATGTCGGAGTTTTTCCCGCTGCATGCGGCCCGCGCCGCCGGCATGACGCTGCTGCAGCACGTGCCGCCCTTGCGCAAGCGCGCCATGCTGGA
>CAZYKZ010000562.1:0-1233 GCA_964648175.1 uncultured Anderseniella sp. | reverse complement strand
ATACCCGATCGCGAACAGCCCGAGGATCGCCAGCGGCGTCGCGAGCATGCTGAACCAAAGTAGGGGCCTTGCGGTGAAGGAAGCGACCGTCTTGATGACCATCAGGTCCAGCAACACTTTGTAGACGCGGGATAGCCCGTACTTGGATTCCCCGAACTGGCGGGCATGGTGGCGGACCTTGATCTCGGCAATCCTCGGGCCCGCGATGGAAGCCATCGCCGGGATGAATCGGTGCATCTCCGAATACAGCGGGATTTCCTTGATCAGGTCGGCGCGATATGCTTTCAGCGAGCAGCCGTTGTCCCGGATGGGTACGCCCGTGACCTTGCCGATCAGCCAGTTGGCGATCCGCGACGGGATCTTCCGGGAAATCAGCTTGTCCTGCCTGTTGTGGCGCCAGCCCACGACGATGTCGTATCCCTCGTCGATCTTGGCAAGGAAGTGCTCGATGTCCCGTGGATCGTTCTGCAGGTCCCCGTCCATCGTGACGAGAACCCGACCGTGTGCTTGCTCGATACCGGCAGCCATCGCCGGGGTCTGGCCGTAGTTGCGACGGAAGTTGACAATTACGACACGCGGATCCTCATGGGCAATCCCGGTCGCGATCTCCAGCGTCCTGTCCCGGCTGCCGTCGTTGACGAACACCATCTCAAAAGGAATCATCAACGGCGCGATAGCCTCCACGATGGCGGCGTGCATCCGGCGGATGCTCTCCTCCTCGTTATAGAAAGGCACGATGACCGACAGCACCGGTGCTTCCGTCAAGCTGGTCACTCCCGCTGGCTGGAATATGTTGCCCGCCTGAGACGAGCCTGCCGAATCATAGCCTGCAAAGGCATCACAGAATTGGGACGCAGTTCACGAACAATCCGGGCGATGACGGCACACTGCGCAGAAGACGAGCCTCATACGGCCTGCCTGACACCGCCAGTATTCCGGCGCGTGCATGCCTGCCACGGAGTATTCTGCGAAAGCGGAAACTGACGGGATCAGCGATGTCGCATCGGCGCTACAGATGGCCCGTGGATGCTCACGTGCACTTTCATTCGCTCAAGAGGGTTCCATCGACGCTCGATGCGGCGGCGCACAACTTTCATGGCGCCGGAGCGCGGCAGGAGGGTTTGCTGGGGGCGCTACTGCTGACGGAGGCCGCTGGGGAAGCGGTGTTCGAGGCCTTGAAGAGGTCCGTGCCCGAAGTCGGCGGCTGGCGCTTCACGCAGGCACCGTGCGAGG
>CAZYKZ010000561.1:0-1238 GCA_964648175.1 uncultured Anderseniella sp. | reverse complement strand
GTCTTGCCGGCATCGATGTGAGCCATGATGCCGAAGTTACGGTAGTCTTCGAGTGAGTGCGTGCGGGCCATCGTCTTGATCCTTCAGATAGAATTACCAGCGGTAGTGCGAGAAGGCGCGGTTCGCCTCTGCCATCCGGTGGGTATCCTCCCGCTTCTTCACGGCCGTTCCGCGGTTGCTGGCGGCATCCATGAGCTCGCCGGACAGACGCTCGACCATCGTGTTTTCGTTACGGCCGCGGGCTGCGTTGATGAGCCAGCGGATTGCCAGGGCCTGACGGCGCTCGGCGCGCACTTCGACCGGAACCTGGTAGGTTGCACCACCGACGCGGCGCGAGCGCACTTCGACGGCCGGAGCAACGTTGTCCAGCGCCTGGTGGAACACGTTCAGCGGCTCCTGGCGCATCTTCTCTTCGATGCGGTCAAACGCACCGTAAACGATGCTTTCGGCGACGGACTTCTTGCCGTCCAGCATCAGGTTGTTCATGAACTTCGACACGATGCGATCGCCGAACTTCGGGTCCGGGTTGATCTCACGTTTCTCGGCGCGGTGACGGCGTGACATGGCTTAACTACCCTCTTCCAACGCTTACTTCGGACGCTTCGCGCCGTACTTCGACCGGCGCTGCCGGCGCTTGGCCAGGCCCTGCGTGTCGAGAACGCCACGAATGATGTGATAACGAACGCCGGGAAGGTCCTTCACGCGGCCGCCGCGGATCATCACCACGGAGTGCTCCTGAAGGTTGTGGCCCTCGCCCGGAATGTAGCTCGTGACTTCAAAGCCGTTGGTCAGGCGCACACGGGCCACCTTGCGAAGCGCCGAGTTCGGCTTCTTCGGAGTGGTGGTGTAGACACGGGTGCACACGCCACGCTTCTGCGGGCATTCCTGCATCGCCGGCACCTTGTTGCGCGACTTCTGCGCAACACGCGGCTTGCGGATCAGCTGGTTAATCGTCGGCATGTAGTTCTCGATCTCTCGAACTGGTCACGTTAAATCTCACATGCGCGTTGCCGCTGAAGCGTTGCGCGCATAACAACAAACGCTGATGCACCCTTTGGAACAGGTGCCCAGCGTCTCAAATCCAGAGGACTTTCAGGTACTTACGTCCTGAGAGTCATGTTCCGATCTGACTCAGCTTGCTTTCCAGGCAACGTTTAAGCGCGAGGGCTTACGGCTTGCCTCCTTGAAAACTGGGCGGAACATACTCATCACACCCCCCATCGTCAAGGCTCAATTCA
>CAZYKZ010000560.1:0-1242 GCA_964648175.1 uncultured Anderseniella sp. | reverse complement strand
GCGACCAGATCCGCATCACGCCGGGCGGCTTTACCCGCGTGGCGATGAAGGCCGGCTCGCTGGTGGTGAATTCGTCGCAAGGCGGGGGTACCAAAGACACCTGGGTGCTGGAGGACTGACGGCCCATGCTCCTTGGAAGAAACGCCGCCTCGCTGTTCTGGATGGCCCGCTACGTCGAGCGGGCGGAGAACATGGCGCGCCTGGTAGAGGTGAGCTACCGCATCTCGCTGATGCCGAAGCCGTTTCGCGGTCACACCAATGACTGGCGCTCGGTGCTGATCAGCGCCCAGTGCGAGGCGACCTTTGACGCCAAGTACGACGAGGCGAGCAAGGAAAACGTGATCCAGCACCTGGTGCTGGACCGGGAGAACCCCTCCTCCATCCGCTCGTGCATGGAGACGGCGCGCAACAACGGCCGGTCGGTGCGCACCTCGCTGAGCCGCGACGTATGGGAGAGCCTCAACTCGACATGGAACGAGTTGAGCCAGTTGCGCGCCTCGCACCTGAGTTCGGACAAGCTGCCAGGCCTGCTGGACTGGATCAAGCAAAGGTCCATGCTGTTCCGCGGCGCCATGCTGGGAACGGCGCTCAGATTGGACAGCTTCCACTTCAGCCAGGCCGGCGCCTTCGTGGAGCGGGCCGACAACACCGCGCGCATTCTCGACGTCAAATACCACATCCTGTTGCCGCGCGGCTCCGGCCCCGGCAGCGCCATCGACCAGCAGCAGTGGGCGTCGCTGCTGCGGTCGGTATCTGCGCACCGGGCCTACCGCTGGGCCTACAAGGATGCCAGCTACCAGCCATGGAACGTGGCGCAGTTCCTGATCCTCAACCCAGCAATGCCGCGTTCGCTGATCTTCTGCTACAACTGGATCACCCGCAGCCTGAACGACCTCGCCTCGGACTATGGCGAGCGCACGGACTGCAACGACATCGCGGAGAGAACGCTCAGAAAGCTGGCAGGGGCCGACATGGAGGCCATATTCCAGTCGGGGTTGCATGAGTTCCTTGTCGACTTCATCGTGGACAACAACCGGCTGACCTCCGAAATCGCCAACGCCTACAATTTCCAATGAAACTCAAGATCAGGCATTCCACGTTCTACAATTATGACCAGCCCGGCGGTCAGTTGATCCAGCGGCTGCACCTCACCCCGCAATCGGGACCATCGCAAACGGTGCTGGACTGGCAGGTGAGTGCGCCGGGCATGGAGCACGCCCTGGTCTATGCCGACGCGTTCGG
>CAZYKZ010000559.1:0-1244 GCA_964648175.1 uncultured Anderseniella sp. | reverse complement strand
GCCGGAAACGATCGTTCCGGCGGCTTCATGACCAAGGATGAGCGGGGCAGGGCGGCGCTCGTCATGGCCCAGGAAGGCATGCATGTCGGATCCGCAAATGCCGGACGAAACGATGCGCACCAGCACCTCGCCTTCGCGCGGGGAAGGCTCGGCCTCGTCGCGAAACGCCATTTCTTCGGTGCCGGTATAGACGAGCGCCTTCATTTGGCGGTGAAGCCTCCATCCACCATCAGGACGTGCCCTGTCATGTAGGCCGAGGCGTCCGAACACAGGAACAGGCAGGGGCCGGCCAGGTCCTCCACGGTAGAGTTGCGGCCGATGCAGGTTTGTGCGGCGTTGGCGGCCGCCTTGGCCTCGTCGGCGAAAACCGGGCCGGTCAGCGGCGTGTGCACGAAGCCGGGGCCGATGGCGTTTGCGGTGATGCCGTGCCGCGACCAGGCTTCCGCCATGGCCCGCGTCATCTGCGCCACGCCGGCCTTCGAAGCGCCATAGGAGATGCCGCCCGGAAACGCCCGGTAGGTCTGAAGGGACGCGATGTTGATGATCCGGCCCCAGCCTTTTTCCTTCATCGCCGGCGCCAGCCCCTGCGCCAGGAAGAACGGCGTGCGCAGGTTTAGGTCGAGGGTAGTGTCCCAACCCTCCGGCGTCACGTCGTCCGCCGCCTGCCGGGTATTGATGCCGGCGCCGTTGAGCAGGATGTCCGGCGGACCGAATGGTGCTGCAACCTGCGCCGGCAGGTTCGCGACGGCATTGCGGTCGGTGAGGTCGGCCACCACGATGGCCGTCTCGCCCTTGGTTTCCGCCTGCCAGTCCTTCAACTGGTCCTCGCGCCGGGCAACTCCAACCACCTTTGCCCCGGCCTCGGCGATCACCTTTGCGAGGTGACGGCCGATACCGCTGCTGGCGCCGGTCACGCAGGCCACGTGACCCGACAGGTCTACCGAGAAGTCAGCCAATCAACGCCTCCTAGTTGCCATACAGGTAAGCCGGCAGCCACAGCGCGATCTGCGGGAACAGGAACACGATGGCGAGGCCGATGAGCTGGATTACCATGAACTGCATCATGCCGTAATAGATGTCCTTGAGGTCCCATTCCGGTACCACGCCCTTGAGGAAGTAGGCCGATAGCGCCACCGGTGGACTGAGCCACGCCGTCTGCAGGCACACCGCCACCAGGATGGCGAACCAGGTCATGTTGACGTTCAGCTCGATCAGCACCGGCGTCAGGATCGGCAGGATGATCA
>CAZYKZ010000558.1:0-1245 GCA_964648175.1 uncultured Anderseniella sp. | reverse complement strand
GCTGCTGCCCGGGACTAAAGGTTCAAGTAACGGTCCACATCGAGTGTTCCGGCTCTCCTCCCATTTAGTTGTTCGAAGATAAATTGGCACTGAACTGATATGCGGATCTTCCTTTTTCAGTTGCCTGTCGTGACGGGTTTGACCAACACGAAGCTCACGGCCAACGGTGACTTGCAGCTTCGTCAACTTGCCCTGCGCGATGAAGTCGGAGTTATCGAAGTCCCGACCTCGGTAATGACCAGGCTTCACTGGAATCCGTTCCATCAGCTGCTCATTGACGAGGTCAAACACTTCCTGGCAGCATCCGTCGGGATCGCGACAGAGTGATCATACCAATACGATCGGAGCGCTCGACGGTCTTTCCCAGGGCCAAAACCACATCATTTCCTGCCTGCAGCCATTGCGAGGAAGAAATAGGCCCAACCGGACGAAATCATGTTGATGCCCGCAAGCATGCCGATAGCCCACGCAGCTGAGCCTGGCAGCTGGGCAATCATCAGCCCGCCGGCAAGAACGGCGATAATGCCGGCAAACAGGATCCAGCCCCAGCCTTCGTTCGGCTTTAACTGAAAGGCCATGACAGTCTCGACGACACCCTGTGTGATGAACATTGCAGCGAGCAAGACTGTCAGTGTTATGATCCCCGTCAGTGGCAGGAACGCCAGCCATGCGCCTGCAATCACGTACAGAACACCGATGATTAGATTGAGGAAAAAGCCGCTCCACTTCTGGGTCGAGAAGGATTGAATGACCTGCACAACACCACTGATAAGAAACAGCCAGCCCAGAAAAACCTTTACGGCGATCGTGCTCATGAGTGGGAACACCATCGCGAGGATACCAAGTACGACGAGTACGGCCCCCAAAACCATGAACCAGCCCCGATACTCGCTTAGCGTGGTTTTCGCGGCTTCAACATCAGACGCCTCACTGGCTTGCCGATCTGTCATACTCAACCTCCATTTGCTTTGATGGAGCTTGGTGCCAGTCCAACTGTTCAGCCCCTCCGCTGCCTGTAAAGCAACACGACCATTGAGCTGTCGCAACATTGATCCGTATGCAAAATCTTTCAAAATTCGTTGTAATTGCTCTCTTTCGTGGCTTTGACGGCCAAGAAATGGGCAATAATATACCGCCGTTGCCATAATTGAACGCGTTAGAGCTAGAACCGGTCGAGGCTACATGAACGGCCGCATGGAGATAGTTCACCAATGAGATCGTTATTAGCGCTAGAGTTGCAGCTCT
>CAZYKZ010000557.1:0-1250 GCA_964648175.1 uncultured Anderseniella sp. | reverse complement strand
CGCCGGTAAAGGCGATTTCCCGGGTGCCGAGCTTCAGGCTCTCGATCTCGTCCAGCAGCGCCTCCAGCTCGCCCAGCCGGAAATATTCCAGCCGGTCATTGGTGGGCGAGCTCTCGATGTAGCAATTCGCGCAGGTGATGTTGCACAGCGTGCCTGTGTTGATCCACAGCGTGTCGAGCCGGGTCAGCGGTACGCTGGCGCGCTGCTCGCCCTTGGCGGTCACGTCCGGGTTGCGGAACTTGGCGGGATCGATCGGCCGGAACGGCTTGGCAAGTTGTGTCGGAATTTCGTTCATGGAGGCGGAACTTAGCCGGTTGTTTCAACCTTGGCACGGGCAAATTCCGGCTGATAACGAGATTGTCAAAAGCCGTGTAGCCGGTGTAATAGCAGGTTCTGAGGCGGGTGTAGCTCAATGGTAGAGCAGAAGCTTCCCAAGCTTAAGACGAGGGTTCGATTCCCTTCACCCGCTCCATGGCGCATTGCCCATCTCGCCTTCAGGAATTGCGGAATACCCGGCTGATGCCGTGGCGTGTCTTGTTCCAGTGAAACGGTGCGCGCACCAATTGCCACAGCGCAAGCCAGCCGCCTGCCGATATCAATAGCCAATAGACCGGCATGGTCAGCACCGAGGGCATGAGCGGATGCAGGCGGCGGATGTGCAGCGCCCGCAGGCCGGCCAGAATCGCCGATGCGTAACCGGCTGCAAGCACCAGCAGCGCAATGGTCCGGTGCAGTTGTTCGGCCTCTGAGTAAACCTCTGGCGCGGCAAACACCTGGTCATGCAGCAGCATCACCAGAAAGACCGGGTGCAGCAGGGCCGAGCCTATCATGCCGGCCATCATCACCTGTGCCGCGAGAAAGCCTTGCGTGCCCATGCTGCGCCACGCTGATACCGGTGAACCCATGATCACCAGCCAGGTCTGCATCCAGCCCTTCAGCCACCTGGCGCGCTGATGCAGCCAGTTGCCGAGCCGGCAGTTGGCCTCCTCAAAGGTGGTCGAGTTCAACACCTCGCAACGGTAGCCCAACCGGGCCAGCCGCAAGCCAAGGTCTGCATCCTCGGTCACGTTCCATGCGTCCCAACCGCCAGCCGCCTTGAGCGCTTCATGGCGAAAATGGTTCGACGTGCCGCCCAGAGGCAGTGGCCAACCCAGTCTCGCCAGCAATGGCAGCATCAGGTCGAACAGGCTGGCATACTCGATGGTGAACTGCCGGGTCAGCCAGTTCTCGTTGCTGTTGTAGTAGGCAAG
>CAZYKZ010000556.1:0-1262 GCA_964648175.1 uncultured Anderseniella sp. | reverse complement strand
CTGGTCTTCGGCGACGGTACGGTCCGCCGCTTCCTCAAGCGCCACAAGATCACGCGCAAAAAAAGACTGCGCACGCCACCGAACAGGACCGGCCCGACATTCTGAAACGACGAGAGCAGTGGTTCGAGGATCAGCTCGACCTCGACCCGGAGCGGCTGGTCTTTATCGACGAGACCTGGGCTTCGACCAACATGGCGCGCCGCTACGGGCGCTGCTGGCGTGGCGAGCGGCTCAGGGCCGGCATCCCGCATGGGCACTGGAAGACCACAACCTTCGTCGGCGCCCTCACCACGCGCGGCTTCATCGCACCGTGGGTACTCGACGGGCCGATCAACCGCGACGCCTTCGAGACCTACATCGCAAAGGTGCTGATACCGGAACTGCGCCTTGGCGACGTCGTGATCATGGACAATCTCTCCAGCCACAAAGGGCCGGCAGTGCGGGCGATGATTGAAGCAGCCGGCGCCGAGTTGCGCTACCTCCCGCCCTACAGCCCCGACTTCAACCCCATCGAGATGGCTTTCTCGAAGCTGAAGGGATTACTGCGCAAAGCGGCCGAGCGAACCATCGGTGGCCTATGGGACGCCATCGGCAACCTTCTCGATCTCTTCAAGCCGGAGGAATGCCGCAACTACTTCAATGCCGCAGGATATGATCCATCATGATCGGCGGACGCTCTAGAGGACGCCTTCCAACCACCGCCTTTCGCTCAAAATTCGTCCTAACACACGAGCACCATCTGTCGTTGTATGGCCATAATCATAAAGCACCTTTACACCTTCACTTGGAAAAAATAAGAAGCAACGCTCCTCCGCCAAATTGCACATAAATTCTGTTCTATCAGCATAAACGACATTTTCAGATGACATAGAATTAACAACATCTCTAAGGCGATCATTTAGCGGAGAAATATTTTTTATATAATCAGAAAATAGGCCTTTTTCCAAAATATTAAGTTCAGATTCGTTAGGAAGGCGGGAATGTAAGAACAAAAACGCGTCGAAACGATTCAATTCACGTTCACCATAAACTTCAGATTGTGGAGTGTTTGAGACAACTATCGCTTTCTTACCGTCAGCCAATATTCTCTTTAAAATTATTCGTAACGTCTTAATATCTTGCTCTTTCCATTTTGGGGCTAGTACGATTATATCAGCGGAAGAATACTGTTTCTTAATATGAGGGCCATACTCCACCACCCCAATCGCACCTTGCGTGCAAGTTGTATCCCCGTCCTCAATAAAATTTAGAAAACACCTGAT
>CAZYKZ010000555.1:0-1269 GCA_964648175.1 uncultured Anderseniella sp. | reverse complement strand
TCTCAGCGGAACGTCAGCGGCATGATTTCATGACCCTGCTTGCGAGCCTCGAATACCAGCACGACCAGCAGGTAGAGCGACAGAACCGCAGCGAAGTAGCACCAGACCGAAATGAAGGCGGCCGGGAACCACAGTTCGGTAGCGACCAGCGACAGGGCGATGAGGGCGCCAAACCCCTGTATCCGCCGGTCGGATGACATGCCGAGTGCGCCCACGATGATCCCGACATAAACCAGCTTGAAAGCAAAACGGGCAGTTTCACCCGGCAGCATTTGCGGAAGGTGATAGCTGATAGAGCCTGTCTGGGTGCTGACGGGAATGTTGCCCAGCGAGGCAGCTACCGGGACGAACAGGGTCATGCCCAGGGCAACGCCGGCGGCCATCAGCGCTGCCAGAATGGTGCCGCCAGGGCTCTCCTCCCGGTGGAACACATGGACCGCCACAGGCACGGCAATGGGCCAGAACAGGTGGGAGAAGAACAGAAACCCTGCCGCACCCCAGTCAATCAGGGTTTGGCTGCCATGATCCAGACCCAGCCAGACCAGACCTTCCATCGCCTGTTGCAAGGCGAAGGCAAGCGGGAAAGCTGCGAAACCCATCCACCTTGAGCCGATGGCGCGGGCATAGCGGACGCAGACGATCCCGGCCGGAACGAGTGCTGCTGCGACAGTGAAGCTTGCCGTTGCCGAAAAGCACATGTGTTCCAGAAGCCTCCTGCCAAGTCCGCTGCCCCATAAGCTGACAGGGTGGAGCTTGGGCCAGGCAGGCCGGGCCAGCCATGACCGAGGTCAAACGGCTGGCTTGCCGTCAGCCCTTCGGGAAATAGTCCTCGCAAGCTCCCTCGCGATAGACGTCCGCCGTGCAGCAGTGCAGGCCGCCGCCGAAGGCATAGGCGTCGCGCAGCTCAACCTCGACCACTTCCATGCCCAGCTTGTCCATCTGCTCAGCCTGGTAGACCTCGGACTTCTCCACGCACACTGTCTTGGGGTCGAGCACCAGCACGTTCATGCTGAGCCAGGTGGAAGAATAGCAAAGCGGCGGCGGCGAGTTGTGCGCGGGCTGTGCGGCATCGACGATCTCCCAGCCATTGCGGTGGAAGTACTTGCGCTGGTCGTCCGGCAGGCGGCGGTTCGGGTTGTTGAGGATGAGCCCGGGACGCAGCGGAGTAAATGTTGCGTCGATGTGGATCGGGTAGGGATCGCCGGGGAAGTTCACCGCATGGACGCGATGATCGGGGAAGTGGCGGCGCAGCCACTCGATGCCCTTGAG
>CAZYKZ010000554.1:0-1273 GCA_964648175.1 uncultured Anderseniella sp. | reverse complement strand
GGCCGCGGCCTCGGCGTGGCTGCTCGTGGAGCCCCGCAACGACGTCCTCGTCGCCCCGGCCGTCCTGCCGGACGGCGGGCTCGGCCTCAGGGTGAGCGGGCGGTTCTGAGCCTTCAGTCCAGGAGCGCGTCCACCTTGGCCGCGCAGATGAAGTCGTTCTCGGACAAGCCCTCGATGGCGTGGGTGGAGTAGCGCACCAGGCACCGCCCCCAGCCCACCTCCAGGTCGGGGTGGTGGTTCTCCCGGTTGGCGATCCAGGCCACGGCGTTCACGAAGCCCATGGTCTTGTGGAAACCCTTGAACCGGAATTCCCGGCGGATCTCCGTGGCGTCGTCGTTCAGGCTCCAGCCGTCCCGGAGCTTCGCGAGCAGCTTTTCCGCCTCGTCGCGCTGGATGGGGCGCACGCCGGCCTCGCAGGGCAGGCAGCGCTTCTCGGCAAGATCGGTCACGGGTTCTCTCCTCGGGTGTTCGCTGGTACGGTCCGTCGCGCGCGCCGCGGTCAGGCGTTGACCGCTTCCTTCGGCGGGTAGAGGGGCTCGTGCATGCCCAGGCGCTTCGCCTCGTCGATGAGTCCCAGGAGGTCCATCTGCGCGACCTCGAAGAGCGTGTCGAAGGACTCGAGCACGAAGTAGACGGGCTGCATGATGTCGATGCGGTACGGCGTGCGCAGCACGTCGATCACGTCGAAGGGCTTGCGAAGGGGCACGTCGCTGTCCAGGGCGTACTTCGTCTCCGCGATGGACGACACGAGCCCGAACTCGACGGTGAACCAGTACAGGCGCGCCAGCCAGGGCCGGTCCTCCTTCCGGGCCGCCGCGCCGGCCTTGCCGTAGGCGTGGGTGAAGGCCGCGAAGCGGGGGTCGGTCAGGTGCGGCGTGTGGCCGAAGATCTCGTGAAAGATGTCCGGCTCCTGCAGGTACTCCATCTCGTCGCGCGTGCGGATGAAGGAGGCCGCCGGGAACTTCCTGTCCGCCAGGAGATTGAAGAAGTCCGTGAAGTTGATCAGCGCGGGCACCGGGGCGACTTCCCAGCCGGTGTAGTCGCGCAGCACCCGGCTGACCTCCTCGCACTGGGGCACCCGGTCCTCGGGCAGGTCCAGCCGGCTCAGCGCGTTGATGTAGGCCTTGCACGCGCGACCGGGGAGCGCCGGCTTCTGGCGGGTGATGAGCTCGTGCCAGATCCGGTTCTCTTCCTCGGTGTAATGGATATGGCCGTTCTCGTCGGGGACCTTGGCAACGTATTTCGTGCCCTTGCCCATACCGTCCTCTCGGGG
>CAZYKZ010000553.1:0-1273 GCA_964648175.1 uncultured Anderseniella sp. | reverse complement strand
TGTTTGCCCATGCCTGCGCATGGACCGGCGGGAAGCCTCCCCCGGCGGTGTTTTTACAGGTTCCGGCCTGTGACGGAATGCACATCGTCCGGGCTGGCATGGCGGCATAGTGGGCTCATCAAACAGGTCGCCGAGGCGATCACCCGAACAGAGGGAATACCGAAATGACCAACACCATCCGCACCACCGCCATCGCAGCCGTCGCCGCCATCACCATCGCCGCTTCAATGGCCTCGCCCGCCAACGCCCTGTCGAAGAAGGGCGCCATCGCGATAGGCGCGTTCTCGGCTCTGGCCATTACCGCGGCGGCAGCCTCCGCTCACACCCATGGCGGTTACTACAATGACGGCTACTACGAGGATCGCGCCTATCGCCGCGCCGCCGACAAGTGTGCATACCGCTACGGCTGGCATACCTGGAAGTGGGAACGCTGCATGGATCGCAAGGGCTTCTGATCCGCCCATCAGAATACCCTGAAGCGTGAACGCCGCCGGAACTCTCCGGCGGCGTTTTTTGTGTCAGAGATACCAGTCGTATTCCTGACGGGAGATGGTTTCCATGAAGGCGGCGAACTCCGCCTGCTTCACCTCGGCGTAGATCGAACAGTAATCCTTGCCCAGGTAGCCTGGCAGGATCTTCGCCTGCCGGATGGCGTCGAGCGCGCGCCACAGGGTGAGCGGCAGCCTTTCATCCACTTCAGAGCCTGCGTTGCCAGTGGCCTTGCTGCCGGCGTCGAGCGAGTTGGTCAAGCCGTGGTGCATGCCGGCCAGCACGGCCGCCATGACGAGGTACGGGTTGGCCTCGGCGCCAGAGGCCCGGTGCTCGATGCGGCGGGCAGAGGCCGGACCGGAGGGAATGCGGAAGGCGACCGAGCGGTTGTTGTCGCCCCAGTCGGTCGTGACGGGCGTGAAGTTGTCGGCCACGAAGCGGCGATAGACATTGAGATTGGGCGCGAAAATCGCCATGGCCTCGGCATGGATGGCCTGCAGGCCGGCAATGGCGGCAGACAGCTTCCCGTCCGCGCCCTTGCGGGCCGGGTCGAAGACGTTGCCATCGCCGTCCGCCAGCGAGGCATGGATGTGCAGGCCGGAGCCGGACTGGCCCGGAAACGGCACAGACATGAAGGTGGCGTCGAGCCCGTGGGCACGTGCCACCGAGGTAATGCAGCGCCTGAGAAGCACGGCATCGTCGCAGGCCTTCACCGGGTCATCGGTGTGTTCGAGGTTGATCTCGAACTGGCCCGGCCCATACTCGGAAATCATGGTGGAGGTGG
>CAZYKZ010000552.1:0-1277 GCA_964648175.1 uncultured Anderseniella sp. | reverse complement strand
CGGATCATGCCGCGCGTGTCGCGGCCCGCCGCGCCGGCTTCTGCGCGGAAGCATGGCGTCAGCGCCGTCACCCGCATCGGCAGCTGCGACGGCTCGAGGATCTGCTCACGCACCAGGTTCGTCAGCGAGACTTCCGCCGTCGGAATCAGCCAGCGGTCATCGGTGGTGCGAAACAGGTCATCGGCGAACTTCGGCAACTGGCCGGTTCCGAACATCGCCTCGTCGCGCACCAGTAGCGGCGGGTTCACTTCCATGTAGCCGTGCTCGCCGGTCTGCAGGTCCAGCATGAACTGGCCGATGGCGCGCTCCAGCCGGGCAAGCTTGCCCTTCAATACGGTGAAGCGTGCGCCCGACATGCGCGCGGCCGCCTCGAAGTCCATCAGGCCAAGCGCCTCGCCAAGTTCGAAATGCTGCTTTGGCTCGAAGCCATATTGCTTCGGCTCGCCAACCTTGCGCACTTCCTTGTTGTCTTCCTCGCCCGCGCCGTCCGGCACCTCGTCCAGCGGCATGTTGGGCAGCGTCGACAGCGCCTCGGTCAGGGCGTCGGTCAGCTTGCGTTCTTCCTCTTCGCCCGACTGGATGAAGCTCTTCAGCTCACCCACCTCGGCTTTCAACGCCTCGGCCTTGTCCTTGTCGCCCGAACCCATGGCCGCGCCGATTTCCTTCGACGCCGCGTTACGGCGAGCCTGTGCGTCCTGCAGCTTCTGCACGTGGGTGCGGCGCGCCTCGTCGAGCGCGATCAGCCGGGCCGACTGCGGCTCCAGTCCGCGACGGGCCATCGCCTTGTCAAAGGCGTCGGGGTTTTCACGAATCCAGCGGATATCGAACATGGGAAAAGTCTCTCGCAAGACATGGGTGAATCACACAGCCGGGCAGCCGCCTGTCAGTTGCGGCCTGTATAGGCGGCTCATGTGACAACGTAAAGCGGGCTGGAAGCCTCACCCTTGATCAGGCGCAAAGAGCGGTCAGGCCGCGCCGCTTTCGCTGGCGGCGTCTTCGTCTTCTTCCGCCTCGCGCTCGGCGGCCTGCTTCTTCTCCACCATGCGCACGGTGATGATCGAGGCCTCATAGAGAAGCAGCAGCGGAATGCCGAGACCCAGCTGCGAGAACGGGTCCGGCGGCGTGAACACGGCCGCAGCCGCAAATACCGCGACGATGGCGTACTTGCGCTTTTCCTTCAGGCCTTCGGACGTCACGATGCCGATGCGGCCAAGCAACGTCAGGATCACCGGCAACTGGAAGCAGATGCCGAACGCCAGGATCAGCGTCATGGTCAG
>CAZYKZ010000551.1:0-1280 GCA_964648175.1 uncultured Anderseniella sp. | reverse complement strand
AGGATTTCCTTTTCGGTGAGGTCGGCAAACGGTTTCACGGGCGGAGACTCTTGTTGTTCCAGGATCAGGCTGAATGTCCTCATTGTTTAGAATGTTTCCAAACATCAGTCCACCCCTGCCCCCGCGCCATTTGTCCGCTTGACGGGTCATGTAGGTGCTGCCAAACAGCGCGCCATGACAGACACCTCGCACATTCGCAACTTCTCCATCGTGGCGCACATCGACCATGGCAAGTCGACGCTGGCCGACCGCCTCATCCAGGTCTGCGGCGGCCTCACCGAGCGCGAGATGAAGGAACAGGTACTCGACTCGATGGACATCGAGCGCGAGCGCGGCATCACCGTGAAAGCGCAGACAGTGCGCCTCGACTATACGGCGGACAATGGCGAGACCTACGAGCTCAACCTGATCGACACGCCCGGCCACGTGGACTTTGCCTACGAGGTGAACCGGTCGCTGGCCGCCGTGGAAGGCTCGCTGCTGGTGGTGGATGCGGCGCAGGGCGTGGAAGCGCAGACGCTGGCCAACGTCTACCAGGCGATCGACAACAACCACGAGATCGTGCCTGTCCTCAACAAGATCGACCTGCCCGCGGCCGAGCCGGACCGCGTCAAGCAGCAGATCGAGGACGTGATCGGGCTTGATGCGTCGGATGCGCTGGAAATCTCGGCCAAGACCGGCATCGGCATCAAGGAGGTGCTGGAGGCCATCGTGCACCGGCTGCCCGCACCGAAGGGCGACGCCAACGCACCGCTCAAGGCGCTGCTGGTGGACAGCTGGTACGACGCCTATCTGGGCGTCATCGTGCTGGTGCGCATCATCGACGGCAAGCTGAAGAAGGGCATGCGCATCAAGCTGATGTCGACCGACGCCAACTATCTGGTGGACCGGGTCGGCGTGTTCCGGCCCAAGCAGGAGATGGTGGGCGAACTTGGCCCCGGCGAGATCGGCTTCCTGACAGCGGCAATCAAGGAAGTGGCCGACACCCGCGTCGGCGACACGGTGACGGAAGAGAAGCGCGAATGCGAAAAGGCGCTGCCGGGCTTCAAACCGGCGCAGCCGGTGGTGTTTGCCGGCTTCTTCCCCGTCGACACGGCGGAGTTCGAGGACCTGCGCGACGCCATGGGCAAGCTGCGCCTCAACGACGCCAGCTTCTCGTTCGAGATGGAAACCTCGGCAGCGCTCGGTTTCGGCTTCCGCTGCGGCTTCCTCGGCCTGCTGCATCTGGAAATCATCCGCGACCGGCTGGAGCGCGAGTTCAACATCGAGCTCATCACCAC
>CAZYKZ010000550.1:0-1284 GCA_964648175.1 uncultured Anderseniella sp. | reverse complement strand
GGTTTGGTATCTCGCAAGACGGCTCGGCGCGCGTATTAATCGCCGCGACCTATCCGCAGCGCACTTCATCGCTGACTTTCTACGGCAGCATCGCACGGGGTGCGTGGGCTCCGGACTATCCATGGGGATCGAAGCTGGAACAGATAGATGAATGGCTCGAGGGGTGGCGAAAGAATTGGGGTGGCCCGTACGCCCTAGAGGATTGGGCGCCTTCGGTAGCCCATGACGAGCAGTTTCGCCAGTGGTGGGCCAAGTTCTTACGTCTGGGCGCGAGCCCGAGTGCCGTTATCAACATCTTCCGCATGAACGCCGCCATCGATGTCAGGGATATACTGCCGGCGATACACACGCCGACACTCGTCTTGCACCGTGCAGGTGATCGCACAATCGACGTTGAACAAGGAAGATATCTTGCGCAGCACATTCCCGGCGCAAAATTGATTGAGTTGGATGGAGACGATCACTTGTGGTGGGTTGGGGACTCAGATGCGATCGTAAATGAGATTCAGGAATTCCTCACTGGAGACCGCCCGGCTGTAGAGCCCGACCGCGTCCTGGCGACCTTGCTGTTCACGGATATCGTGGACTCAACGAAGCGAGTCACAGAATTGGGGGATCGTCGCTGGAGAGACCTTCTGGCTCGTCATAACTCGGTGATGAATACGGAAATCAGGCGATTCAGGGGGCGTGCCGTCAAAACCACTGGCGACGGATTTCTGGCCACCTTTGATGGACCGGCACGGGCAATTCATTGCGCCCTTGCAGCGAGCGAAGAGATGCAAAGGATGGGTATTGAGATACGGTCGGCACTTCATACCGGCGAAGTCGAACTCATCGGTGAGGATGTAGGAGGAATCGCTGTTCACATTGCGGCAAGAATCCTCGCGGTGGCCAGAGCGGGAGAAGTATGGACGTCGCGTACGGTCAAGGATTTGGTGGTCGGGTCGAGCCTCAAGTTCAGTGATCGGGGAAACTTTAGCCTCAAGGGCATTTCGGGCGATTGGCCGCTACATGCAGTGGTGAATTGACAATGTGCATTGATCGCTGAAGCTCTCTTACGCTTCTGCGTCTTGCTCTGCAGTATAGAAGCTCCGCTCCTTTACGGCACCTGCAGTGAACTCAGCGGCGACCTTTAGGCCATGTCTCCTTCGTCCTCATAGCCGACGTTCGGATGATGAGCGATCGGCTTGAGGCGTGCTGCAACGCGGTGAGCTTCAGCTGTGAGCCCAGAGCGGTCATCCATTGGGCGACGCCCCTTTCGCGATCATTCCGGCAGACCAGCTT
>CAZYKZ010000549.1:0-1289 GCA_964648175.1 uncultured Anderseniella sp. | reverse complement strand
GACACCATGGTGCGCTTCATGCGCCGCTACTGGGAGATCAAGGGCCAGCCCGAGCGCATGCACTTCATCGCTCGCCGCCGCGCCTATCACGGCTCGACCTGCATTTCCGCCTCGCTCGGCGGCATGTCGGCGATGCATTCGCAAGGCGGCCTGCCGCTGCCCGGTTTTCACCATGTTATCGAGCCCGACTGGTTCCAGTGCGGCGGCGACATGAGCCCGGAAGAGTTCGGCCTCAAGGCCGCAAAGGAAGTCGAGGACAAGATCCTCGAACTGGGCCCGGAAAAGGTCGCAGCCTTTGTTGGCGAGCCGATCCAGGGGGCAGGTGGCGTGCTGGTACCGCCGTCGACCTACTGGCCCGAGATCCAGAAGATCTGCGGCAAGTACGGCATTCCGATCGTGGCCGACGAGGTGATCTGCGGCTTCGGGCGCACCGGCAAGTGGTTCGGCCACCAGACCATGGGCTTCGAGCCTGATGTGGTCATCATGGCCAAGGGCCTGTCCTCCGGCTACCAGCCCATCGGAGCGGTCGCCATTTCCGACAAGCTGATCGGCGAATTCTTCGAAAAGGGTGGCGAGTTCTTCCACGGCTACACCTATTCCGGCCACCCGGTGGCCTGCGCCGTGGCGCTGGAAAACCTGCGCATCATCGAGGACGAGGACATGGTCGGCAACGCCGCGCGCATGGAAGCCGTGGTGAAGGACAAGATCGGCGCGCTTGCCGATCACCCGATCGTCGGCGAGGTCCGCGTAAAGGGACTGATCGGCGCCATCGAACTGGTCAAGAACAAGAAGACGCGCGAACGTTTTGACGACTGGGGCCGCGTCGGCACGATCTGCCGCGATCACTGCTTCGCCAACAACCTGGTCATGCGCGCCTGCTGGGACACGATGGTGTTCTCGCCGCCGCTTTGCATCACCGAAGCCGAGATTGACGAATGGGCAAAGCTTGCCCGGATCGCCCTCGACAAGACCTGGGCCGACGTGAAGCACGAGGCGGAATGAGCCGCAGGCAGATTGAAATCTGCCGTTGAATTCAGCGGGATAGTGTTTAACACTTGTATCAGTTTCCGGCTGCCACGACCCCTCTCCAACGCGTGAGCGGCAGCCGGTAAATCAGGGAAACAGGGAGTAACTTGAATGACCTACAAGCCTCGTTTTATGACCTCGCGCCGTTCGGTTCTGAAGGGCACGGGTGCCGCCTTCATCGGCCTCACCTTCATGCCGTACAAGTCCATGGCAGAGGAAGAAAAGAAGCTCAACTTCTACAACTGGGACACCTACATCGGTGA
>CAZYKZ010000548.1:0-1289 GCA_964648175.1 uncultured Anderseniella sp. | reverse complement strand
TCCAAGAAGACCGACATCACCGAGATGCGCGGCATCGGCCGGCGCATGCCATGGACGATGGCGGCGTTTTCCGTCGGCGCGCTGTCGATGATCGGCATGCCGCCCACCGGCGGGTTCATCTCCAAGTGGTACATCCTCGGCGGCGCGATCCAGGACGACAACTACCTCGCGCTCGCAACGCTGGTGGCCTCGACCTTGCTGAACGCGGCCTACTTCCTGCCGTTCATCTTCGCCGCTTTCCTGTACGAGGAAAACGTGAAGCCGAAGAAGGATCATGGCGAGGCGCCGTGGCCGATGGTGGTGGCGCTGACCACGACGGCGCTGCTGACGTTCTGCTTCTTCCTGTTCCACCAGCCGATCGCCGACCTTGAAGCCCAGATATTGCTGAAGTGACCGACATGGCCAAGAAACCCGAACAACCCGAACAGGCGCCCGGACATGACCACTGGCTGGTCCGGCCGGAGAACATCCGCAAGATGTGGATCTGGTCTTCCGTGGTGCTGGGTCTGACCGTCATCGCGGAATTCTTCACCGGCTCTGCCGGCCACTTCGGCGGGCCGGACCAGTGGTTCGCGTTTCCCGCCATCTTCGGCTTCCTGTCCTGTTGCGCCATGGTGTTCGGCGCCAAGGTGCTCGGCATGATCCTGAAGCGGAAGGACGACTACTATGATCTTTGAGTCCTTCCCGCCCGCTCTCATTCTGCTGACCGCCGCACTGCTGGCAGTGATCGCACGTCCCAATGCACGCGCCATCATCCTGCTGGTTGCCCCGCTGATTACGCTGTGGGCCATCTGGTCGCTGCCGGAGGGCGTGTTGCTGACCACGCGCTTCCTTGGCTACCCGATCGAGCCGCTGGAGGTGACGCCGGTCAGGCGCATGTTCGCCACCGTCTTCACCATCATGGCCTTCGCGGGTGCGCTGTTCTCGTTCCGCACCGCCAAGACCGCGGAACTTGGCGCGGCCTTCGCCTATGCCTCTGGCGCGGTGGGCGTGTCGTTTGCTGGTGACCTTATCACCCTGTTCATCTGGTGGGAGATGATGGCCATCTTCTCCACCATCGTGATCTGGTGCGGCGGCACCGAAGCCTCGCGCCGGGCCGGCATCCGCTATGCCATGATGCACATCCTGTCCGGCGTGCTGCTGAAGATCGGCATCGAAGGCGTTTACGTTCACACCGGCTCGCTCGACATCGTGGCGATGCAGGCGCTGAACCTGAACATCTTCGCGCTGCAACCAATCGACATCGACATCTGGCTGCTGCTGGCCGGCGTGCTGATCAACGCTGCCGC
>CAZYKZ010000547.1:0-1303 GCA_964648175.1 uncultured Anderseniella sp. | reverse complement strand
ACGACCAGGCGCAACGGGTAGCCCTGTTCGGGCCGCAGTGCTTCGCCGTTCATCTTGAAGGCGACCAGGCAGTCTTCCAGCGCCTTGAAAATCGGGATCGAGCGGGTCATGGCCGAGGCATCGGCGCCTTCCGGCATCACCCACTTGCCATTCGTCTTCACGCCGGCTTCTTCCAGCAGGTACTTCAGCGGCACGCCTGTGTACATCACGTTGTGCACCATGCCGTGCGTGAACTGGCAGCCATTGAGCTGGGCTCCGCGCCACTCCATGCCGGAGTTGGCGGCGCACTCGAGGAAGTAGACGTGGTTGCGCCGCGGAAAGCGCATCAGGTCCTGCATGGTGAACACCAGCGGCTTGTCCACCAGGCCGTTGATCATCAGCCGGTGCTTGGCCGGATCCACGTCGGCAATGCCGGCATGGTGACGCTCGAAGCACAGCCCGTTCGGCGTGATGATGCCATCAAGCTCATGCAGCGGCGTAAAGTTGACCGACGAGACCGGATCGGCCGTCAGCCATGCCACGTTGCGGCGCACGACATGACTTTCGAACTCGGATGGATGGCCGTAGGGGCGGGTGTCGACGCCGTCACCCAGATAATGGTTCCAATCCTGCTTCTGCAGGATAACGTCTTCGCCATCGGCGGCTCGGGCGGCCTTTCCGGCAACCGCAGCACCGCCCAGCGCCAGGCCGGCGCCCAGGAACGTCCGGCGGCTGGTTGTCGTGACGGGGGTTTTTGAAGTCTTCTCTGTCATCGGGCTATCTCCTCACCAGATGATCACAACAATACATTCTTTTATATGAATGTGAAAGCCCCAAGGCCTCACATTTTGACGGTGACGGCCGAACCTTCCGGCATTTTCACCACCTTTTTCTCCGTGATGTGCTTTTCCATCAGATCGTAGATGGCAGGGCCTTCGACATTTTCGTTCACTGATGCCCAGCCGCCGACCACGTATTTCTTGTCGGCCTCCAGCAGTTCGCCGGTGGAAGTGAGCCGCATTTCGGAAATCCGGCTGCCCATCTCCGCGTTCGGCTCACAGGTGTAGCTCATGCCGCCAACCCGGACCATGTCGCCGCCCTGCTGGAGGAACGGGTCCTTGTTGAACAGGTTGTCACAGACGTCTTCCATGATTTCCTTCAGCTGCGCGCCGGTGAACTCCAGCCGGTAGACGCTCGGATAGTTCATGGACGTTTCCGTGTAGAGATCGTCGATGGTGATGTCGGAGCCCGGAAGCAGCGTCGTGCCCCAGCGGAAGCCGGGCGACAGGGCGATCTGGGTGTCGCGCTGTTCGATGATGCCCTG
>CAZYKZ010000546.1:0-1308 GCA_964648175.1 uncultured Anderseniella sp. | reverse complement strand
CGGCGCGGGCCCGCCTCGATGGTGATGGCCTGCGCCGGGCAGATCGCCTCGCACAACTTGCAGGCGATGCAGCGCTCTTCGCCGTTCGGGTAGCGGCGCAGCGCGTGCTCGCCGCGGAAGCGCGGGGACACCGGCCCCTTCTCGAACGGGTAATTGATGGTGGCCTTGGGCGCAAAGAAGTAGCGCATCGACATGAAGAACGCGTCGATGAATTCCTTCAGGAACAGCGATTTGGCAGCTTGTGCGAGGTTCATGTCACTTGGCTCCCATTGATCACGGCGCCAGGCCGAAGGCGGTCACGACGCCGGCGGTCAGCGCCACCCAGAACAGCGAGATCGGCAGGAACACCTTCCAGCCCAGCCGCATCAGCTGGTCGTAGCGGTAGCGCGGCACGAACGCCTTCACCATGGCGAACATGAAGAACACCAGGAACGTCTTGGCGATGAACCAGAAGACGCCCGGCACCCAGGTGAACGGCGCAAAGTCGAACGGCGGCAGCCATCCGCCAAGGAACAGGATGGTGGTCATGGCGCACATGAGGGTGATCGAGACGTACTCGCCCAGCATGAACAGCATGTACGGCGTGGACGAATATTCCACCATGAAGCCGGCGACCAGTTCCGACTCAGCTTCCGGCAGGTCGAACGGCGGGCGGTTTGTCTCGGCCAGTGCGGAGATGAAGAACACCACGAACATTGGCAAGAGCGGCAGCCAGTACCAGTCGAGGAACGAGCCCGGCAGCCCCAGCCAGGTGCCGATGCCGGTCGACTGGCTTTCCACGATGCCCGACAGGTTCAGCGTGCCGGCGCAGATCAGCACGGTCACGATGACAAAGCCGATAGACACTTCGTACGACACCATCTGTGCGGCTGAGCGCAGCGCACCGAGGAACGGATACTTCGAGTTCGACGCCCAGCCGCCCATGATGACGCCGTAGACGCCAAGCGAGGAAATGGCGAACAGGAACAGGATGCCGACATTGATGTCGGCCACGACCCAGCCCGCATTTACAGGGACCACCACCCACGCGCTGAGCGCCAGGATACAGGTCACCAGCGGCGCGATCAGGAACACGCCCTTGTTGGCGCCGTCGGGAATGACGACTTCCTTGAACACGAACTTGAGCATGTCCGCGAACGACTGGAACAGGCCCCAGGGCCCGACCACGTTGGGGCCGCGGCGCATCTGTACCGCCGCCCAGATCTTGCGGTCAGCGTAAACCAGGTAGGCCACGATGATGAGCACGGCCACCAGCAATGCCAGCGACTGCAGCACGATGAAACCGACGGTGAGCAGAAGTTCGTTCAT
>CAZYKZ010000545.1:0-1308 GCA_964648175.1 uncultured Anderseniella sp. | reverse complement strand
GCGCACTCGTGGATGAGTTCGCCTGCCTGCGGGCCGACAATGTGCACGCCCAGCACCTGGTCGGTCTTCGCATCCGCCAGCACCTTGACGAAACCGTCGGTGGTCTTGTTGGCCTTGGCGCGGCCATTGGCCATGAACGGGAACGAGCCAGACTTGTACTCGACGCCCGCTTCCTTGAGCTCGTCCTCGGTCTTGCCGACCGTGGCAACTTCAGGCTGCGTGTAGACCACGCCCGGAATGATGCCGTAGTTCACATGGCCCGCCTGGCCCGCCAGTATCTCGGCCAGCGCCACGCCTTCTTCCTCGGCCTTGTGCGCCAGCATCGCGCCGCGCACCACGTCGCCGATGGCGTAAATGCCGTCCACGCTTGTCTTGAAGTGATCGTCGATGATCACCCGGCCGCGCTCGTCCAGCTTGACGCCCGCCTCCTCAAGGCCAAGGCCCGCCGTGTAGGGCACGCGCCCGATGGCGACCAGCACCACGTCCGCCTCGATGGTTTCGGCATTGCCGCCCTTGGCCGGTTCGACCGATACCTTGAGGCCCTTCTTGTCCTTCTCGACCGAGGTCACCTTGGAGCCCAGCTTGAAGTCCATGCCTTGCCGCTTGAGCAGCATCTGGAACTTCTTGGCGACCTCCGAGTCCATGCCCGGCAGGATGCGGTCGAGGAACTCGATGACCGTCACCTTCGAGCCCAGACGCCGCCAAACAGAGCCAAGTTCCAGCCCGATCACGCCGGCGCCGACGACCACCAGATGACCCGGTACCTTGTCCAGTTCCAGCGCGCCGGTGGACGACACCACCTGCTTCTCGTCGATCTCGATGCCCTTCAGCCGCGCCACGTCCGATCCGGTGGCGATGCAGATGTTCTTGGTCTCGAGAATCTGCTTCTCGCCCTTCTCCGGCGTCACCTCGACCTTGCCGGCAGACAGGATTTTGCCGGTGCCGTGGAAGGCGTCGATCTTGTTCTTCTTCAGCAGGAACTCGATGCCCTTGGTGTTGCCCTCGATGGCCTCGTCCTTGAACTTCAGCATCTGCTTGATGTCGGCCTTGGGCTTCGACACCTTGATCCCCATGCCCTCGAACGAATGCTCGGCTTCCTCGAACAGTTCGGACGCATGCAGCAGCGCCTTGGACGGGATGCAGCCCACGTTCAGGCAGGTGCCGCCGTGCGTGGCGCGCTTTTCAACCACGGCCACTTTCATGCCAAGCTGGGCAGCACGGATCGCGCCCACATAGCCGCCGGGGCCTGTGCCGATGACAACCAGATCGTACATTTGAAAACCTTCCTTACAGGTCGAGCACCAGGCG
>CAZYKZ010000544.1:0-1316 GCA_964648175.1 uncultured Anderseniella sp. | reverse complement strand
GTGCTGGGCCGGACAAAGGGCGTGCCGCTGTTCCAGGAGCAGGCCATGAAGCTTGCCATGGTGGCAGCAGACTTCACACCGGGCGAACTGAACGAGTTGCGCAAGGCCATGGCCACCTTCCGTCGGCGCGGCACCATCGGCAGGCTGGAGCGCAAGATGATCGACCGCATGGTTGAGCGCGGCTACGAGCGCGAGTTCGCCGAACGCTGCTTCAACCAGATCAAGGGCTTCGGCGAATACGGCTTTCCGGAAAGCCATGCGGCGAGCTTTGCCCACCTGGTCTACGTGTCGAGCTGGCTCAAGTGCCACTACCCGGCAGCCTTCTGCGCCGCCATCCTCAACTCCCAGCCGATGGGGTTCTATGCGCCGGCCCAGCTGGTGCGCGACGCCCGCGAACATGGGGTGACGGTGAACGCCCCGGACGTGAACTTCTCCGCCTGGGATTGCATCCTGGAAGGCGATCCCGAACAGCCGCCACAGGTGCGGCTTGGTCTGCGGCTGGTGGACGGGTTGAAGGAGGCGGATGGGAGGATGGTGGAGCAACGGCGTTTAACCCCCTCCCTGTCCCTCCCCCGCAAGCGGGAGATGGAACGGCCATCGCACGTGCCGTGCAAGCTCCCTCCCCCGCATGCGGGGGAGGGTTGGGGTGGGGGCTACTTGTCCCTCACCCACCTGCACCGTTCCGGCATTCCCGCCGCCGCCATCGTCAGACTGGCCGAGGCCGATGCGTTCCGTTCCATTGGCATCGACCGCCGCCAGGCCCTGTGGCAGGCGCGCGCGCTGGCAAAGGCAAAACCGTTGCCGCTGTTTGCCCATGCAGGCGCGGAAGACGCCGGAGAGGACACGCCCGTCGCCCTGCCGGAGATGGCGCTGCCCGAACACGTGGTGAACGATTACCAGACGCTCAAACTGTCCCTGAAGGCACACCCGATGAGCTTTTTGCGCGCCCGCTGCGAGGAGATGGGCGTGACGGACAACGACGCGCTGAAAACCCTGAAGGACATGCGCAAGGTGAAGGTGGCAGGCGTCGTGCTGGTGCGCCAGCGCCCCGGCTCGGCCAAGGGCGTGGTGTTCATCACGCTGGAGGACGAGTTCGGCGTATGCAACCTGGTGATCTGGCCCAAGGTGCTGGAGGCGTTTCGCGCAACGGTGATGGGCGCGCGGCTGATGCTGGTGTCAGGCCGCGTGCAGCGCAGCGGCGACATCATCCACGTGGTGGCGGACAGGATCGAGGACTGCACCCACTGGCTGGGCGAGCTCAGCGATGACATCGAGATGAAGAATCCGCTGGCGCGCGCCGACGAGGTCGCCCGGCC
>CAZYKZ010000543.1:0-1336 GCA_964648175.1 uncultured Anderseniella sp. | reverse complement strand
TGATAGCGCGGGGACCGGCCACCAAACCGTTCTACGCAACACCGGACGACAAGCACCCGATCTTCCCTGTCGGGCCGGATATCGTGCCGCTGTCACACCGCAAGACAATCGTGCCCTACGCCAACAACTTGCATCCCGGCGCCATCGTGGTCGATAGCCGCAACCGTTTTCTCTACGTGAAGATCGATGCAGGCCGGGCCATGCGCTACGGCGTCTCCGTCGGCAAGGAAGGGTTCGGCTGGTCCGGCCACGCCACCATCCAGCGCAAGGTGATGTGGCCCAAGTGGACCCCGCCGCGCGAAATGATCGAGCGCGACCCCAAGCTGAAGAAATACGCCAATGGCATGCCTGGCGGTCCGGACAACCCGCTCGGTGCGCGCGCCATGTACCTGTACAAGGACGGCAAGGACACGCTCTACCGCATCCACGGCACCAACAAGCCCGGCTCCATCGGCCAGGCCGCCTCGTCGGGCTGCATCCGCATGCTCAACGAAGACGTGGTCGAAGTATTCCAGGCCGCCGTCATCGGCACTGACGTCTATGTTCTCGGCCACAAGGGCTGAACGGGAGACCTGACATGAAGGTGGCTCTGGTAACGGCGGGCGGATCGGGCATGGGTGCCGCTTCCGCGCGCAGGCTGGCCCAGGACGGCTTCAAGGTCGGCGTCCTGTCGTCATCCGGCAAGGGCGAGGCGCTGGCACAGGAGCTGGGCGGCATCGGCGTTACCGGCTCGAACCAGTCCGTGGACGACCTCACTAGGCTGGTGGATGCCGCCATGGACAAGTGGGGCCGCATCGATGTGCTGGTCAACAGCGCAGGCCATGGCCCACGCAAGCCCATCCTCGACCTCACCGACGAGGACTGGCACACCGGCATCGACGTCTACTTCCTCAACGTGGTGCGACCCACCCGTCTTGTGACGCCCGTCATGCAACAGCAGAAATCCGGCGCGATCATCAACATCTCGACTGCATGGACCTTCGAGCCAAGCTCCATGTTCCCCACCTCCGCCGTGGCGCGCGCAGGCCTTGCCTCGTTCACCAAGATCTTCGCCGACACCTACGCTGCCGACAACATCCGCATGAACAACGTGCTGCCGGGCTGGATCGACAGCCTGCCCGCAACGGAAGAACGGCGCGAGGGCGTGCCGATGAAGCGCTACGGCACCAGCGAGGAAATCGCCGCAACGGTGTCTTTCCTGGCGTCCGACGGGGCTGCCTACATCACCGGCCAGAACATCCGCGTGGATGGCGGTGTGACCCGCTCAGTATAGCGGCACACGTTGAATCTGGCTCACCGTGCGTTCGACATTCTGGCTCTAGCAGGCTGAGTGCGG
>CAZYKZ010000542.1:0-1340 GCA_964648175.1 uncultured Anderseniella sp. | reverse complement strand
CGGCCATGGCGGGGCAGGAACACCACCGGCAGTCCGCCGATTTCGCCGCGGCGCACCTCGTCCGAGGGCTCGCCCCAAGGGCTCTCAACGCGTTCCCAGCGGGCGTTGTCCATCTCGATATCATAGACGCCGGACCCGCCGACGATGCCGAGGACTGATTTCGTCATTCAGTGCTTCCTGTGGTGATGGTGAGTAACGGGCCTGCTTACTCGCCGGCTTCGATGACGAACACCGACCAGATCCAGCGGGCTTCGACGTCGTCGGGCGCCGGGGTTGCGCCACTTGGATGGATGAGCCAGAGCGGTCCGCGCCCGCCGATGGACAACGGCTTGCCGTTTGCCTTCCAGGCGAGGATCCAGTCCTGTGCGGCAATTTCTTCAGGCGTATAAGTGATGGAGTAGCCGTCAAGTGCAGTGACGGTGATCGAGCCGGTCAAGGCGCCCGATGCTGTCAGGACATCGGCCAGCGAAGGGCCGGTCAGCTCGACGGGGGCCTGCCACTTTTCGGCCTGTGCGGTGATGGTCTTCTGGGGCAGGGCCTGAAGGCTATCCAGGGTGAACTCGTACGCCTTGTCGAAGGACTTCTCGCGGAATTTCAGATAGGCGTCGGCGAAATCGTCAAAGGCCGGCCGGTTGGCCTCGGCTATGTTGCCGGTGATGGTGAGGATCGGCTGCCCGCCCGCAGCATCCTGTGCGGATGCAGGGCCGCTGGGTGCAGCTGCCAGCACGGCAAGCAGCGCCGTGGCAGCCAGTGAAAACATGCGCCGGTTCATGGATTCTGTGCCTCCCGATTGCAGCTCGGTTCCATATGCTGGCAGAGCATGCCGCAGATTCCCGGCAAACGGAACGGGCACGGCGATTTCTCACCGTGCCCGCTCGAAATTCGTCGATTGCGTCCGCGGGTCAGTGCTTGACGCCGGAGAACAGCCGCTTCTTGGTCAGGTACAGCAGCACCGACAGCAGGGCGAGGTACAGCATCACCATGAAGCCCATGGACTTGCGCTGTTCCATCTTCGGCTCGCCTGCCCATGCCAGGAAGGCCGCCACGTCGGTCGCCATCTGGTCCACGGTTGCCGCGGGCTGGCCTTCGGCGTACTCGACCACGCCTTCACTCAGCGGCGGTGCCATGGAAATCCACGGACCGGCAGCGAAGTAGGGGTTGTAGTACTTGCCTTCAGGTGCTTCCTCGGCGTGGTCGGCCGGCGGATCCTGGTAACCGGTCAGGACGGCGTGCACGTATTCCGGACCGCCATTGCCCTTCACCAGCTTGATGAACGGGGAGACGTACCACGGATAGTGGAAGCCTTCGCGCTTCTTGGTGATCAGCGACAGGTCGACCGG
>CAZYKZ010000541.1:0-1341 GCA_964648175.1 uncultured Anderseniella sp. | reverse complement strand
CTGGCGGAAGCCAGGGGCCGCCAGCGCATCCGGGACTATTACAGGCAGTATGCCGCCATAGCCGCCAGCGCCGGCTCCGGCTTCATTCTCGAAAGCGTCGGCTGGCGCGCCAACCGCGACTGGGGTGCTCAGCTGGGTCACGACGAAGCCGCACTTGCGAGTTTCAACCGCGAGTCGATCCGCCTGCTGGAAGACCTGCGTGATGAGCTGGAGACCCCGGAAATGCCGGTCGTCATCTCGGGCTGCATCGGACCGCGCGGCGACGGATATGTTGCCGGCTCGGCCATGAGCGTGACGGAGGCGCGCGATTATCACGCCGACCAGATCCTCACCTATGCGAGCACCGGCGCTGACCAGGTCACCGCCATGACGATGACCAACGCCGAGGAAGCCGCAGGCATCGCCCTGGCAGCCCGTCTGGCACGCATTCCGGCGGCGATCTCCTTCACGCTGGAGACCGACGGCTGCCTGCCGACGGGGCAGAGCCTGAAGGATGCCATTGCCTTCGTGGATGATCGCAGCGGCGGCGCCCCGGCCTATTACATGATCAACTGCGCCCATCCCGACCACTTTGCCCACGTGCTGGAGCCGGGCGCGGACTGGATGCAGCGGCTGAAGGGATTGCGGGCCAACGCCTCTCGCATGTCGCATGCGGAGCTTGAGGCCTGCACCGAACTCGATGCGGGCAACCCGGTCGAACTGGGCCAGCTCTATGGCGATATTCGGCGGCAATATCCCAACTTCACCGTGCTTGGCGGATGCTGCGGCACCGACGAACGCCACATCGGGGCGATTGCAGGCGCCTGCTGCCCCCACCACGCCCGCGCCGCCTGACCCCCCAGGTGGCAAGCAAGGGTCCGGCCGGTTTCCCCGGGCTGGCCGGACCCGTCAGTCCAGCAGGTGCTGCACCAGCGTGCGGGCAAAACCGGGCATGCGGTGATGAACGTGGAAAGCCGCGCGGCGGAACACCACGATCTCGTCCAGTTCCGATTGCTCCTGCATCTCGATGTGCGCCATCATCCGCGTCTTGAGCTCGCGCGAGGGCGCATCGAAGGTGAAGACCGCGCTGAGCGAACACATGCCGCCATCCTCGATCAGCAGGTAGCCGGGCTCACGCTGAGCATCCGCCGCCGCAAGCCCCGCTTCTTCCATCAGTTCGCGCACGATGGACCCTTCAATGTCCAGCTTGCCGTCCTTCACGTCCTCGGGATCGGGCGTTCCGGCCATCGGATAGACCCGGCCTGAAGCGGCGGTATGCGGGCCCATGCGGCCGAACAGCAGGTGCCCGTCGCCCGAGCGCACCACCGCGCAGCCAAACACGTTGCGCACGCCTGCCTCGTC
>CAZYKZ010000540.1:0-1345 GCA_964648175.1 uncultured Anderseniella sp. | reverse complement strand
AGCGCAGGAAGCCCTCCTTGTCGGCGTCGAGAATGGCCACCAGCGCGCACTCGGGGATGTCGAGGCCCTCGCGCAGCAGGTTGATGCCGACCAGCACGTCGAACGCGCCCAGCCGCAGGTCGCGGATGATCTCGATGCGCTCCAGCGTGTCGATGTCGGAGTGCATGTAGCGCACGCGGATGCCCTGTTCGTGCATGTACTCGGTGAGGTCCTCGGCCATGCGCTTGGTGAGCACGGTGACAAGGGCGCGGTAGCCCTTGGCGGCGATGTCGTGGCACTCGGCGATGAGGTCGTCGACCTGGGTGGCGACGGGGCGGATCTCGACCGGCGGGTCGATGAGGCCGGTGGGGCGGATGACCTGTTCGGCGAACACGCCGCCGGTGCGCTCCATCTCCCACGGGCCGGGCGTGGCCGAGACGTGGATGGTCTGCGGGCGCATGGCCTCCCACTCCTCGAAGCGCAGCGGGCGGTTGTCGATGGCCGACGGCAGGCGGAAGCCGAACTCGGCCAGCGTCGCCTTGCGGTTGAAGTCGCCGCGGAACATGCCGCCGATCTGCGGCACGGTGACGTGGCTCTCGTCGATGAACACGAGGCAGTTGTCGGGCAGGTATTCGAACAGGGTGGGCGGCGGCTCGCCCGGCGCGCGGCCGGTGAGGTAGCGCGAGTAGTTCTCGATGCCGGCGCAGGAGCCGGTGGCCATCATCATCTCGATGTCGAACAGGGTGCGCTGTTCGAGGCGCTGGGCCTCGAGGACGCGGCCTGCGGCGTGGAACTCGTCGAGGCGGACGCGCAGGTCTTCCTTGATGCGCTTGACCGCCTGGTCGAGCGTCGGCTTGGGCGTGACATAGTGCGAGTTGGCGTAGATCTTCACCGTCTCGAGGATGGCGGTCTTGTGGCCGGTGAGCGGGTCGAACTCGAGGATCTCCTCCAGCTCGTCGCCGAAGAAGGACAGCCGCCAGGCGCGGTCGTCCAGGTGGGAGGGGAACACTTCCACGGTGTCGCCGCGCACCCGGAAATTGCCGCGCGCGAAGGCCTGGTCGTTGCGCTTGTATTGCAGGGCGACGAGGTCCGCCAGCAGCTGGCGCTGGGCGATGCGTTCGCCCTTCTTCAGCTGGAAGGTCATGGCGGAGTAGGTTTCCACGTCGCCGATGCCGTAGATGCAGGAGACGGAGGCGACCACGATGACGTCGTCGCGCTCCAGCAGGGCGCGGGTGGCGGAGTGGCGCATCCGGTCGATCTGCTCGTTGATCGAGCTTTCCTTCTCGATGTAGGTGTCGGTGCGCGGCACGTAGGCTTCGGGCTGGTAGTAGTCGTAGTAGGAGACGAAGTACTCCACCGCGTTGTC
>CAZYKZ010000539.1:0-1348 GCA_964648175.1 uncultured Anderseniella sp. | reverse complement strand
CACGATTGGCCACTAAAGCCTCTTTGAATTTACGACCTTTCCCCCGAGTTCCTAAGCATATCCAAACCGAAGTGCCTGATTGTCAAAATATTGACATTTCAGGTTGGTTTAATAATATTTCTGGTTCCAAATCCGATCCAACAGGCATCGATCACGGCAAGAATGCTGTGATCTAGAGCGGTTGTCGATCAATCTGGCTCATATCCGCACGATCTGAAGTAGTTGGCGCATTCATCGGGCTGGAAGATATCGACGAGCTTGCCGATCAGGGTCCAGAGGCCGGAGATGGTTCGTTCGCCTGCCTTGCGCAGCATGGCCTTGAGCCGGGCAAAGGCCTTTTCGATTGGATTGAAGTCCGGGCTGTATGGCGGAAGGAACCGCAGGGTTGCTCCGGCTTCTTCGATACGCTCGCGCACTGATAAGCGTTTGTGGCTGGATAGGTTGTCCATGATCACGATGTCGCCGGGTTTGAGTTCACGCACGAGCACTTTGGTGACATAGGCTTCGAACCAATCGCCGTTGATCGGCCCATCGAGAACCATTGGCGCCACCATGCCGGACATGCGCAATCCGGCAACCAGTGTTGTGGTCTTGCGATGCCCGTGCGGGAAGCCCATCCGCAGGCGCTCGCCCTTGCGACAGCGACCATGGCTGCGGGTCATGTTGGTTGCCGTCCAGGTCTCGTCGATAAAGACAAGACGGGCCGGATCGAGGTCGAGTTGGCCATCGAACCAGTCGCGGCGCCGCTTCAGGATGTCCGGGCGATCCTGTTCGATAGCGTGCCCGGTCTTTTTTTCCGCGTCATGCCGTGGCGCTTGAAGAAGCGGTGTAACCCCGCGATCGAGACCGACAGGCCAATGTCCGCCAGAGCCAGACGCAACTCCTCAAGCGTGATGTCCCGGTTGGCCTCCCAAAGTGCGAGGATATCGCCTGCGCGTTTCTCAACGCGATGCGAGCGCATGTCGCCGCCCTGGGCCTTCGGCTCGAAGTGGCCGACCTCGCATCGCTGCGCATGCCAGCGGATGGCCGTCGAAGGCGCAACACCAAAACGGGCCGCAGCAGCGCGGCAACTCATCCCTTCATCAATTGCCGCCATAAGCCGAGTGCGCAAATCCATTGAAAGTGGCTGACCCATCCATGCCGGCCTCCTGCTTCCGGCAGGAAGTCTGAATCAGAAACTTGCTGATTTGATGATGTGGATGCCCCTTCCCGCGATGGCTCCTTTTGCCATTGTATTTTGCGGTTGCTGACCAAAACGGAAGGATTGCGTCATGGATGATGTGAGCGTCGTTGGGATTGATCTGGCGAAGAGGGTGTTTCAAGTGCATGGAGCTGCGCGAGATGCGAG
>CAZYKZ010000538.1:0-1349 GCA_964648175.1 uncultured Anderseniella sp. | reverse complement strand
GTGCGGGTGCGGATGGCGTTGATGTTGGCGCCCTTGTTGTCATGCCAGAACTTGTTGGGCTCCTCGCCCAGAATGGCCACGCCGCAGTCGTCTGAAGCAGGGTGATTGGTGACAGGGGCCGAGAAGTTCACCGGCAGGCCCGCCTTCTCGACGCCGGCGCGCACTTCATCGCGCCAGTCGGTGTGGATTTCGCCGGACAGGTAGACGTTCCATGTCATCGGTTGTGCTCCCTTGCTTTTGCGTAGTTTGCAAGGGGGTATAGCGGTTCAGGGCTCAGAGGCGAAACCGCAGGGCGGATTTATGCAAGCGCTTTCAGCGTCGAGGCCAGGTCTCCGTAACCGGTGAAGCGGTATTCGTAGTCCAGGCCCAGCTTCGCTGCCGCCTGCTGCGCCAGTTCCTTGAGGTGGTGGTCTTCCGTCTGCGCCAGGTACACGACCTTGGTGTAGTTGGAGAACATCATGTCCTTCAGCTCCGGATGCCGGTCGAGACCGAAGCCCTTCCAGACAAGCGTGTCGAAGTGGCGGGCGAGATAATCGGTCAGGTAGAACGCGGAAATCTCGTCCTCGTGGGCCTTCCATGCCTCGTTGCCGGAGAAGAATGAGTAGCAATGCGGACCGTCGATGCGCGTAACGCCTTCCGCCTCGATGACCTTGTCCAGCAGGCCGCCGGTGCCGCAGTCGCCATAGGCCACGAAGATCTGCCGGTAGCGGCCCGCGTCCTTCCCCTTGCGGATCGCTGCGCGCACACCTTCGGGAATCTTCTCGGGCGTGTTGTGCCAGATGGCCGGCAGGCACTGGATGTCGAACTGCCGCCAGCCGTTCATCTCGACAAGCGCAACCAGTTCGCGCGCCAGCGCCCCACAGGCAATGACCAGGACGTCGCCTGCGCCTTTGCGAAACTCGTAGTGCTGTTCTGGTGCGATTTCACTCATGGCAGACAGCATACGCCTGCAGGCCCGGTGCGGCCATGCCGAAAACGGCAAGGCACCGCCGGATTGCTCCGGCGGTGCCCGTCTCCGAAGTCTCTGTTCCGGGGAGTTCAGAAACCACGGCGATCCATGCAGTTTTCCCAGCGCCAGGTGTGCCAGCCGTATTTGCGGGCGCAGCTGCGGGCGGCAATGCGATAGGCGCGGCCTTCTCCGTAGTAGCCGCCACCATAGCCGTAGTAGCCATGGCCATAGGCGTTAGCGGCGCCGACTGCGGCCACGGTACCCAGGCCGATGCCCAGTGCCCAGGCGCCCTTCTTGGACAGCGCGTTGGCGGGCGAGGCCATTGAGGCAGCGATTGTCAGGGCTGCGATGGCGGCGATGGCGGTGTTGCGGATGGCGGTCATTGTCGTGTTTCCTCTGT
>CAZYKZ010000537.1:0-1355 GCA_964648175.1 uncultured Anderseniella sp. | reverse complement strand
CAGCCGATCCGCGAACTGGTCACCGTCAACGGCATCCGCATCGTCCTGCAGGACGGGACCTGGGGGCTGGTGCGCGCGTCCTCGAACAAGCCGGAACTCGTGGTGGTCTGCGAAAGCCCGACGTCGGAAGAGATGATGAAGGCGATGTTCAAGGCCATCGACATGCACCTGTCCGATTATCCGGAAGTGGGCGAATACAACCAGAAGATCGCGTAAGCCATGTCCGTCCGGTTCCAGCCGCCCGCGGTCGCGTTCATGGGCGCCGGTAGCGATGCCGGCATGGAGGGTGCGGATGCCGTTCTGTTCGGCGCTCCGCACGGCACGCCATACGAAGGCATCCCCAACGAGCCCTTCGCCAGCGCGCCTGACGCCTTGCGCAAGGCACTGGAAGAAGACAGCCGGTGGACCGATCACTGGGACTTTGACCTGGGCGGCCCACTGCTGGGCAATGGCGGCTTTACGTTGCAGGATGCCGGTAACCTGCCGACGACGGCTCATGACGGTCCGGGCAACCGGCAACTGATACGGCAAGCTACCGCGGCGATCGTTGCGGCCGGGGCCGTGCCGATCATGCTGGGCGGGGACGATTCAACGCCTATCCCGTTCATCGAAGCGCTGGCACCGCTGGGTCCGCTGACCATCATCCAGATCGATGCCCACATCGACTGGCGCGACGAGCGGCGCGGCGAACGCTTCGGCTTTTCCAGTACCATGCGACGCGCCTCGGAAATGAGCCACGTCGAGCGCATCGTACAGGTTGGCATCCGCGGACTGGGCTCGGCCCGGCGCGAGGAGGTTGGGTTTGCACGCGACTGGGGTGCACGCATCGTCACCGCCCGCGAGCTGCACCTGGACGGGCTGGACGCCGTCATGGCGCACGTGCCTGCGGGGGCAAATTGCCTGATCACGCTGGACTGCGATGCGCTCGATGCCGGCATCATGCCTGCCGTCATGTCGCCCACCCCGGGTGGCTTGAGCTACATGCAAGCCATCGACCTCGTCGCAGCCGTCTGTACGAAAGCGCGGCTGGTGGCGTTCGACATGATCGAGTTTGTACCCGAGCGCGATACGACCGGCACAGCAACCTTCACCGCCGCCCGGATTGTGGCCAACGTGATTGGCCGGCTGGCAAGGGCTGGGGATTGACCTAGATATCCCGCGGCAGACAAGCCACGCCCTCGGTGTCGGCTGCGGCGCGCATCGCCTTGTCCAGCGTTGCCAGTGGCAAGCCCTTTCGCAGGGCGAGTTCAAGGTAGGCAGCATCATATGACGTCAGCCGGTAGGCGCGTGCCAGCCGGACGACCTGCCGGTTCACGCTTGCGGAGTGCTCGGTGTCGACAAGCAACGGCAGGCTT
>CAZYKZ010000536.1:0-1359 GCA_964648175.1 uncultured Anderseniella sp. | reverse complement strand
TGTCACGATGGCTGAGAACTTCAATGAAATGCTGGGGCCGGACGGGCAGGTGCGCGCGCCATACGCGATCCTGAAGCAGTGGCTCGACACCCAGTCACCGGCAGACCTGCGCGCCAAGATCCGCGAGGCGGAGGCGATTTTCCGCCGCCTTGGCATCACCTTCGCCGTCTACGGCAACGAGGAAGCGGCGGAGCGGCTGATCCCGTTCGACATCATTCCGCGCATCTTTGCCGCCAGCGAATGGCGCCGGCTTGAAGCCGGCATCCGCCAGCGCGTCGCCGCGCTAAACGCCTTCATCGACGACATCTATCACCGCCAGGAAATCCTGCGTGCGGGCCGCGTGCCTTCAGCGCTGGTCCTGCAGAACGAGGCCTACCTGCCGCAGATGGCGGGCATGACCCCTGCCCGCAACGTCTACTCCCACATCATCGGCACCGACATCGTGCGCGTGGGCGAGGACGAGTTCTACGTGCTGGAGGACAACTGCCGCACCCCGTCGGGCGTGTCCTACATGCTGGAGGACCGGGAGGCGATGATGTACCTGTTCCCGGACCTGTTCGCGAAGCACCGGGTGGCCGCCATAGAACACTATCCGCAGATGCTGCGGCGGACACTCGACTCCGTGGCGCCGGCGGCCTGCGAGGGCGAGCCAACGTGCATCGTGCTGACGCCGGGTATCTACAACTCGGCGTTCTTCGAGCATGCCTTCCTGGCCGACGAGATGGGCGTGCAGCTTTGCACAGGCGACGACCTCTATGTGGATGGCGGCTTCCTGTACATGCGCACCACGCGCGATCCAATTCGAGTGGACGTGGTGTACCGGCGCATCGACGATGCGTTCCTCGATCCATTGACCTTCAACCCGGACTCGACACTTGGCGTGCCCGGCATCTTTGACGCCTACCGGGCGGGCCATGTGACCATCGTCAACGCGCCCGGCACCGGCATCGCAGACGACAAGGCGATATATTCGTTCATGCCGGACATCGTGGAGTTCTACACGGGCGAAAAACCGTTGCTGAACAACGTACCTACGTGGCGTTGTTCGGAAGATGAGTCACTTAAATATGTCCTCGATCACCTGTCCGAGCTGGTGGTGAAGGAGGTGCACGGCTCGGGCGGTTACGGCATGCTGGTCGGCCCCACCGCCAGCAAGAAGGAGATCGCCAAATTCCGTGAAATCCTCAAGAAGCGGCCGGACAACTACATCGCCCAGCCGACGCTGGCGCTGTCGAGTGCGCCGACCTTTGTCAGCAAGGGCGTGGCGCCCCGGCACGTGGACCTTCGCCCGTTCGTGCTGACCGGCGACCAGATCCGCATCACGCCGGGCGGCTTTACCCGCGTGGCGATGAAGGCCGG
>CAZYKZ010000535.1:0-1369 GCA_964648175.1 uncultured Anderseniella sp. | reverse complement strand
CGGAGAAGAACCGGTTCATCTGCTCGTGGATCATCGTGTGATAGGTGATGGCGCTCTCGAATTCCTTGCGCTCGGCGGCATTCGGCAGGTCGCCGTACAGCAGCAGGTAGCAGGTTTCGATGAAGTCGCCGTGCTCGGCCAGTTCGTCGATCGGATAGCCGCGATACATCAGGATGCCTTCATCGCCGTCAATGAAGGTGATCTTGGATTCGCAGCTGGCAGTGGAGGTGAAGCCGGGGTCCAGCGTGAACGCGCCGGTCTGGCCGTACAGCTTCGAGACGTCGACAACGTCGGGACCGACAGTGCCTTTGAGGACGTCGAACTCATAGTCCTTGCCGTCCAGGCTGAGCTTCGCGGTACCCTTCTTTTCCGTCATTTCTTCTTCCTCTGGTTGGTGGGTGGAGCGCTCTCAGGCTTGCCGGCGCGAGGTTTCTCGCGCGCCAGACCCACGGCATCACCCGCAAGCCTGAACCCTGTCAGGCCACCGGAGGCGCCGCATCTGCCTGCCTGCGCTGGAATTCGGCGTGTCGAGGCGCAATATGCCGGTTGGCCCGCTCTTTCGCAATGCACAATTTGGCTACATTGTGCCCGTTCGCTGCATGGCTCAGGCGCTTGCCTGATCCCGCAGCCGGCCCAGGGATTCGTCGCGGCCAAGCACGGCGAGTACGTCGAAGATGGGCGGAGACTGGGTGCTGCCGGTCAAGGCGGCCCGCAGCGGCTGGGCGACCTTGCCGAGCTTGAGCTCATTGGCCTCTGCAAACGCGCGCACGGCCGCCTCCAGCGGCTCGACCGCCCAATCGCTCACGGATTCGAGTTCCGGCAGCAATTTCGCCATCACCTCGCGCCCGCCATCGTCCAGCAGCGCCTTGGCCTTGTCTTCCATGGCAAGCGGGCGGCTGGCGAACAGGAAGCCCGATGAATGCTGCAATTCGACCAGCGTCTTGGCGCGCTCCTTGAGGCCCGGCATGGCAGCCATCAGCTTCGCCTCGTTGCCCGGTCGGGCGAGGGCTTCGAGCATCTCCGGTCCGCCGTCCACGTGCGGCAGCATCTCCTTCATCGCCTCGACCAGCCGCTCATCCGACGCTTCGCGCATGTAGTGGCCGTTTAGGTTCTCCAGCTTGGCGAAGTCGAACCGGGCGGCTGACTTGCCAATGCCACCCAGTTCGAACCACTCGATGGCCTGTTCGGTGGAGAAGATCTCGTCATCGCCGTGGCTCCAGCTCAACCGGGCGAGGTAGTTGCGCATGGCCTCGGGCAGGTAGCCCATGTCGCGATAGGCCTCGACGCCGAGCGCGCCATGGCGCTTTGACAGCTTTGCGCCGTCCGGCCCGTGGATCAGCGGAATGTGCGCCATCACCGGCACGTCCCA
>CAZYKZ010000534.1:0-1373 GCA_964648175.1 uncultured Anderseniella sp. | reverse complement strand
GCCAAGATTGCCGCCCGCGCCCATCGCTTTGCCGAAATCACCGCCCATGCCCTGAAAAAGTGGGGCTACGAGGTAACGACGGACGCCTTCTTCGACACCATCACCGTGCGCGCCCCGGCGCGGGCCTATGCGCTTGTGGCGAAGGCGCGTGAACAGCGCATCAACCTGCGCCACGTTGATGCCGACCATATCGGCATCTCGTTCGACGAAACCACGCGGCGATCGGAAGTCGAGAAACTGCTTGGCTGTTTCAAGACCAACGGGCTGGCAGGCTGGAGCCTCGACCAGATCGACGAGGAACTGAGCGAGTGCATTCCGGCCGGCCTGCAGCGCACGTCCGATTATCTCACCCACCCGGTGTTCAACATGTACCGCTCGGAAACACGGATGCTGCGCTACCTGCGGCATCTGCAGTCGAAGGACATTGCGCTCGACCGGTCGATGATCCCGCTTGGCTCGTGCACGATGAAGCTCAATGCCACGACCGAGATGATCCCGATCACGTGGCCGGAATTCGCCAACATGCACCCGTTCTGCCCGCTGGAGCAGGCACAGGGCTACCAGCAGCTGTTCGAGGAACTGGAAAGCTGGCTGGCCGAGATCACCGGCTTTGATGCGGTCTCGCTGCAGCCCAATGCCGGCAGCCAGGGCGAATATGCAGGCCTGATGACCATCCGCGCCTTCCACGAGGCCAACGGCGACACCCACCGCGACGTGTGCCTGATCCCATCGTCGGCGCACGGCACCAACCCGGCGTCCGCCGTCATGGCGGGGCTGAAGGTGGTGGTGGTCAAGTGTGACGACCACGGCAACGTGGACGTCGAAGACCTCAAGGCAAAGGCCGAGGCGAACAGCGATAATCTGGCTGCGCTGATGGTCACCTACCCGTCCACGCATGGCGTGTTCGAGGAAGCCATCAAGGACATCTGCCAGCTCATCCATGCGAATGGCGGGCAGGTGTATCTTGACGGCGCCAACCTCAATGCGCTGGTCGGGCTGGTGCGCCCGGCGGAGATCGGGGCGGACGTGTGCCACATGAACCTGCACAAGACGTTCTGCATTCCCCATGGCGGCGGCGGACCCGGCGTCGGTCCGATCGGCGTCAAGGCGCACCTTGCGCGCTTCCTGCCCGGCCATGACGTGGTTGAGGGCGTCAACCCTGCAGCCCAGGGCCGGCCCACCATCGGGCAGGTGTCGTCGGGTCCGTGGGGCTCGGCCTCGATCCTGCCGATCTCGTGGGCCTACATCGCCATGATGGGCGGCGAAGGTCTGACGCGGGCAACGCAGGTCGCCATCCTCAATGCCAACTACATCGCACGGCGGCTGGGCGAGCATTTCCCCATCGTCTACACCGGTCCCGGCGGTTACGTGGC
>CAZYKZ010000533.1:0-1374 GCA_964648175.1 uncultured Anderseniella sp. | reverse complement strand
GAGGAAAACGCCGCACCGGCACCGGTGGAGGCGATGCCCGCACCGGCAGACGCGGCTGCGACGCCGAAGAAGCCGGCGAAGCCTTCCCTGGCTGACCGGCGGCATGACCCGGACGAAATCCGCCGGGTGTTCGAGAACGGCGAGTACCCGTACAAGTCGAAGATCAAGCGTACCGACTACGAAAAACACAAGGCGGAACTGCAGGTCGAATTGCTGAAGGTGCAGGAGTGGGTGAAGGAGACCGGCCAGAAGATCGTCATGCTGTTCGAGGGCCGGGACGCAGCCGGCAAGGGCGGCACCATCAAGCGGTTCACCGAACACCTGAACCCGCGCGGCGCGCGCGTGGTGGCGCTCGACAAGCCGACCGAGCGCGAGAAGACCCAGTGGTACTTCCAGCGCTACATCCAGCACCTGCCCGCAGGCGGCGAAATCGTGCTGTTCGACCGGTCCTGGTACAACCGGGCAGGCGTCGAGCGGGTGATGGGCTTCTGCACGCCGAACGACTATCTCGAGTTCATGCGCCAGGCGCCGGAGGTCGAGAAGATGATGGTCCGCTCAGGCATCTTGCTGTTCAAGTACTGGTTCTCGGTGACGCAGGACGAGCAGTTGCGCCGCTTCCAGAGCCGTGAGCATGAGCCATTGAAGAAGTGGAAGCTGTCGCCAATCGACCGCCAGTCGCTCGACAAGTGGGACGACTACACCGAGGCCAAGGAAGCGATGTTCTTCTATACCGATACGGCGGACGCGCCGTGGACCATCGTCAAGTCCAACGACAAGAAGCGGGCGCGGCTGAACTGCATGAAGCACTTCCTGTCGGCGTTGCCCTATCCGGGCAAGGACAAGCGGGTGGTCGGCCGGCCTGATCCGCTTCTGGTCGGATCAAGCCTCGACGTTATCGGGCGCAGCCAGCACATTCTTGGCCGCTCGCTGCACCCGGAACTGCGCAAAGGAGGGTGAGCCTTAGCCTCACCCCTTCTTCATCTGGGCGCCGGGCGTGGAGGCGGACAGGGCGTACTCCTCGTCCGACATGACTTCCTCGATGCCCTCGAACAGCGGCGAGGACAGGTAACGCTCGCCGGTGTCGGGCAGCATGCACAGGATGGTGGTACCCTTCGGCGCCTTTTCGGCGATACCCATGGCGATGGCGAAGGTCGACCCGCCCGAGACACCGGTGAAGATGCCTTCCTTCTGGGCGAGCTTGCGCGACCAGGCGATGCCATCCGGCCCGGCGACGGGGATCAGCTCGTCATAGTAGTTCTTGTCGATGGCTTCCTGCAGCACCAGCGGGATGAAGTCCGGCGTCCAGCCCTGGATCGGGTGGGGCTGGAAGGCCGGGTGGCTCTCTGCGGGCTGGCCCTTGTCGTTGCGCTTCTG
>CAZYKZ010000532.1:0-1376 GCA_964648175.1 uncultured Anderseniella sp. | reverse complement strand
TGCGCCAGAGAACCCAGCATCCAGCGGATGGTGTTGCGCAGCTTGCGGTAGGCATCGACGTTGGATTTCAGGATTTCCGGGCCGATGCGCTGGTCTTCGGCATAGTCGCAGCTGGCCACCCACAGGCGCAGGATGTCGGCGCCGAACTGCTTGATGACGTCCTGCGGCACGGTCACGTTGCCGAGCGACTTGGACATCTTGCGGCCCTGCTCGTCCATGGTGAAGCCGTGGGTGAGCACCGCGTCATAGGGCGCGCGGCCACGGGTGCCGCAGCTTTCCAGCAGCGAGGAGTGGAACCAGCCGCGATGCTGGTCGGAGCCTTCGAGGTAGAGGTCGGCCGGCCACTTCAGGTCGTCGCGATGTTCAAGGCAGAAGGCATGGGTCGAGCCTGAATCGAACCATACATCGAGAATGTCGCGCACCTGCGTCCATTCACCGGTCGAGTAGTCGGAACCAAGGAAGCGCTCTGCGGCGCCATCGGCAAACCAGGCGTCGGCGCCTTCTTCCATGAAGGCGTCGAAGATGCGCTTGTTGACGGTCTCGTCCTTCAGCACCTCGCCCTTGTCGTTGACGAACACGGCGATGGGCACACCCCAGGCGCGCTGGCGCGACAGCACCCAGTCGGGCCGGTCCTCGATCATGCCGCGCAGGCGGTTCTGACCCGCCCTGGGCACAAAGCGCGTTTCGTCGATCGCCTTCAGCGAACGGGCGCGCAGGGTGTCGCCCTGGCCGTCGATGTCGCGGTCCATGTAGACGAACCATTGCGGCGTGTTGCGGAAGATCACCGGCTTCTTCGAACGCCAGGAGTGCGGATAGGTGTGCTTGAGCCGGCCGCGGGCGAACAGCATGTCGGCCTCGATCAGCGCCTTGATGACGGCGTCGTTGGCGTCGCCCTTCTCGCCCTTGTCGGTGATGACCTGCTTGCCTTCGAAGCCCGGGGCGTCTGCCGTGAAACGGCCATCGGCGCCGACGGTGAAGGGAATGGCGGTGTCGATGCCGCGCGCTTCGAGGTCGCGGGCGCAGTCCATCCAGATATCAAAGTCCTCGCGGCCATGGCCGGGGGCGGTGTGCACGAAGCCTGTACCGGCATCGTCGGTCACGTGGTCGCCGTCGAGCAGCGGCACGTCGAAGTCGTAGCCCTTGCCGCGCAGCGGGTGGGCGCAGGTCATGGAACCAAGTTCGGCAGCGGTCACATCGGCAAGCCGCTTGTACTGGAGCTTGGCCTTGGCGAATGACTCTTCGGCCAGGTTGTCGGCAAAGATCAGCTTTTCGCCGGGCTTCGGCCCGAAGTCGTTCTCAGCCGCAGTAACTTCATAGAGGCCGTAGCTGATGCGGTTGGAATAGCTGATGGCGCGGTTGCCGGGCATGGTCCAGGG
>CAZYKZ010000531.1:0-1382 GCA_964648175.1 uncultured Anderseniella sp. | reverse complement strand
TCGCAGCGCCCGCCCTTGACGTTGAACGAAAACCGGCCCGGCCCGTAGCCGCGCGCCTTGGCCTCGGGCAGCCCGGCAAACCACTCGCGGATGGGCGTGAAGGCGCCGGTATAGGTAGCCGGGTTGGAGCGTGGCGTGCGCCCGATGGGGCTCTGGTCGATGTCGATGATCTTGTCCAGCAGTTCCAGTCCGTCGACGCGGTCGTGCTCGGCAGGCATGTCGCGCGTCTTCATCAGCTTGCGCGCCGCCGCCTTGTAGACGGTGTCGATGAGCAGGGTGGACTTGCCGCCGCCCGACACGCCGGTGACAGCGGTGAACAGGCCGAGCGGCAGTTCCGCCGAAACGTTCTTGAGGTTGTTGGCGCGCGCGCCCGAGACCTTCACCATGCGCTTCGGATTGGGCTTGCGGCGCTCGCGCGGCACCGGCACCGACATGACCCCGGTCAGGTACTTGCCGGTCAGTGAGGCAGGGTTGGCCATCACTTCTTCCGGCGTGCCCTCGGCGACGATGTTGCCGCCGTGCACGCCTGCGCCGGGGCCGATGTCAACCACATAGTCGGCGGTGCGGATAGCGTCCTCGTCGTGCTCGACCACGATGACCGTATTGCCCAGATCGCGCAGGTGGACGAGCGTTTCGAGCAGGCGGGCATTGTCGCGCTGGTGCAGGCCAATGGACGGCTCGTCCAGCACGTAGAGCACGCCGGTGAGGCCTGAGCCGATCTGCGAGGCCAGCCGGATGCGCTGGCTTTCGCCGCCCGAAAGCGTACCGGAGGTGCGCGACATGGTGAGATAATCGAGGCCGACGTCCACCAGGAACTTCAGCCGCTCGCGGATTTCCTTGAGGATGCGCGCAGCGATCTCCATGTCCTTGGCGCGCAGGCGTTCGGGCAACTCGTTGAACCAGTCGTTCGCTGCCCGGATCGACATTTGCGAGACTTCGGCAATGTGCAAGCCGCCCACCTTGACCGCCAGCGCCTGGGGTTTCAGCCGATAGCCATTGCACGCCTGGCATGGGTGGTCCGACTGGAACTGCGACAGCTCCTCGCGCACCCACGCACTGTCGGTCTCCTGCCAGCGCCGCTCGATATTGCCGATGACGCCCTCGAACGGCTTTGTCGTCTTGTAGGTGCGCAGTCCGTCGTCATAGACGAAGGTGATCTCCTCATCCATGGTGCCGAACAGGATGGCGTTGCGCACCTCGTCGGACAGCTCGTCCCACGGCGTGCTCATCGCGGCGCCATAGTGTTTGCACACGGCTTCCAGCGTCTGGGTGTAGTAAGGCGAGGTGTTGCCTGTCTTGGCCCATGGCACGATGGCGCCCTGGCGCAGGCTCAGCGTCTTGTCCGGCACCACAAGGTCTGCCTCGAAGCGCAGCTCCGTGCC
>CAZYKZ010000530.1:0-1395 GCA_964648175.1 uncultured Anderseniella sp. | reverse complement strand
GGCTACTTCTACCTGCTGTGGATGACCATCCAGACCGCGCTGAAGGGCTGGCACGGGCCGGATGGTATCTGGGGCCTGCCGCACTACTGGCTGACCGCGCTGGTCGAACCGCTCGGCACGCTGTGGTTCATCTACGTGCTGATGCTGTTCTTCATCACCGTGAAGCTTGTGCGCCACGTGCCGGCCTGGATCGTCTGGCCGATTGCCGCCGCGCTGGAAGTGGCCCCGATCCACACCGGCTGGCTGGTGGTGGACGAGTTCGCCTCACGCTTCGTCTACTTTTATACGGGCTACATCGCCGCCCGCTGGATCATGGCCTTCGCCGCCGGCGTTGCCCGCGTCGATGCGCCGTCGCTGCTGGCGTTCCTGGCCACCTGGGTCCTGGTCAACCTGTGGGGCGTGCAGTCCGGCCTCGCCTTCATGCCGGTCCTGTCGATGGTGTACGGCTTTGCCGGCTGCGCCGCAGTCATCACCGTCGCCCAGCTGATGAGCCGCATCAGGCTGTTCGAGCCGGTGCGCTATTGCGGCGAACATACGCTTCCCATCTACCTCGCCTTCTTCCTGTTCATGGCGGCAACCCGCGTCGTGCTGATCAAGACCGGCATCATCACCGACGGCGGTGTGATCTCGCTGATCGTGACGGCAGCCGGCGTCATCGGGCCACTGGTCATGCACTGGATCGCCATCCGCACCCCGGCTCGTTTCCTGTTCGTGCGGCCAGGCTTCGCCCGGCTGTCCGCCCGCAAGCCGCAACCTGCTGCCGGCACGCTGTCAGCAGGCGAGCCGAAGCCTGTGTAAACCGCTGACAGGATTGCTGGCATGAGGGCGGGGCTGGTGGCATAGTCCCGCTCACCATGAGCAACAATTCCTCCCGACCGGTGAAGGCCGGAGACCATCTCTACCTGATCGATGGCTCCGGCTACATCTTCCGCGCCTATCACGCCCTGCCGCCGCTCACCCGCAAGTCCGACGGACTGCCCGTGGGCGCGGTGCAGGGCTTCTGCAACATGCTGTACAAGCTGCTCAAGCAGATGTCGGCAGAAGACCAGCCGACCCACATCGCGGTGATCTTCGACAAGTCGTCGAAGTCGTTCCGCAACGAGATCTACCCGCAGTACAAGGCGCACCGGCCTGATGCCCCGGCAGACCTGGTGCCGCAGTTCGGCCTGATCCGGCAGGCGACGGTTGCCTTCAACGTGGCCTGCATCGAGCAGGACAATTACGAGGCCGACGACCTCATCGCCACCTATGCCCGCCAGGCCGAGGCTGCCGGCGCCACCGTGCGCATCGTGTCGTCCGACAAGGACCTTATGCAGCTGGTGACTGACAATGTGGCGCTTTACGACACCATGAAGGACAAGGAGATCGGCCGGGACGAGGTGATCGAGAAGTTCG
>CAZYKZ010000529.1:0-1396 GCA_964648175.1 uncultured Anderseniella sp. | reverse complement strand
TCCATGATGCCCACCGCCGCAATCGCCGTCATCAGCAGCACGATCAGCGGCACCAGTACTTCTGCGGGCAGCGGGATGAACTGCTGCACATACCCAACTGAACCGACGCAAATGGCGGCTGCCGACACCACGCCCGCCGACACGATGCCGAGGCCTGCCGCCAGCGACAGCCACGCCCGCGAAAATGCCTTGTCGACGAAAGCCGCCTCGCCCGCGCTCACCGGCAACCGCCCTGAAAGTTCACTATAGGATGCTGCCGAGAAGGACATGACAAACGCCGCCGCAATGAATGCCAGCGGCGCCGGCATGCCGGCCCGGCCCGCCGTAACGCCCACCAGCACATAGATGCCCGCGCCGATCGTTACGCCAAGGCCGTACAGCGTTACCAGCGGCAACGTCAGCGAACGCTTGAGGCCCGGATGGGCGGATTGGTCACTTGCCATGCGCGATACTCCTTGCCAGTGTCACGCTCGCACACCGCAAGTGACCGCTCATTGCGTTTGATCAATCCACTGGCAAGACGCCCGCATGACACGCACCACGAAGCTCATTCACATCGTTTCCGCCCACGCCGAAGGCGAGGTCGGCGACGTGATCGTCGGCGGCGTGGCGCCCCCGCCCGGCGACACCTTGTGGGAGCAGCGCAGCTTCATTGCCCGGGACAAGACCTTGCGCAACTTCGTGCTCAACGAACCGCGCGGAGGCGTCTTCCGGCATGTCAACCTGCTGGTGCCGGCAAAGCACCCGGACGCCAAGTTCGGCTTCATCATCATGGAGCCGGAGCACACCCCGCCCATGTCGGGCTCCAACTCCATCTGCGTGGCAACCGTATTGTTGGATACCGGCCTCGTTGAAATGACTGAGCCCGAAACCCGCTTCAACATCGAGGCGCCTGCAGGCCTCGTCGCCGTGACCGCGGCTTGCGAAAACGGCAAGGCGAAGTCCATCACAGTCCGTAACGTGCCGTCGTTCGCTGACAAGCTGGATGCGAAGCTGGAAGTCCAAGGCCTCGGCACCCTCACCGTCGACACGGCCTATGGCGGCGACAGCTTCGTCATCGCCGACGCCCGCGCGCTTGGCTTCTCGGTCCAGCCGGACGAGGCCCGCGACATCGCCGCGACGGGCGCGACGATCACCGCCGCCGCCAACGAGCAGCTGGGCTTCAACCATCCGGACAACCCGGACTGGAGCCATATCTCGTTCTGCCAACTCGCCATGCCGCTTGAGGATGAAGGGGGCGTGCTCACGGGCCGAAACGCAGTGGTCATCGACCCGGCCAAGATCGACCGCTCGCCCACTGGCACGGGCTGCTCCGCCCGCATGGCGGTGCTCCACGCCCGGGGCCTACTCAAAGCCGGCGACCGTTTCTCCGGCATCTCCATCCTGGGCTCACGCT
>CAZYKZ010000528.1:0-1397 GCA_964648175.1 uncultured Anderseniella sp. | reverse complement strand
ATCTGGTTGATGGCGTATTCCTTGTTCTGCCCGGCGATCTTCGGGTAGGTCGGCATGATCGGCTTGGCACCGTCGGGGCCGTGGCAGGCGATGCAGGTCTTGGTCTTGTAGAGCGTCGGGCCGTCCTGGGCGACGGCGACTCCCGAGGCCGACAGGGCGGCCAAGGGAGGCTAGGTCCAGTTCAAGGTAAGGAAGGCCGGCATCATCCATGTCGGCGTCGGCAAGGTCAGCTTCAACGAGGCCCAGATCGAGGAGAACGTCAAGGCGCTGGTCGACGCGGTCAACCGCGCCAAGCCGTCGGGCGCCAAGGGCACCTACCTCAAGAAGGTCTCGCTCAGCTCGACCATGGGGCCGGGCATCTCGGTCGACGTCGGCAGCATTGTCGCCGCACCGGCGGCCGCGGCCGAGTAACAGGTTTCGGGGCCGGGCCATCCGGTTCGGCTCCGGCATCCCCCGGGCAACCGGGGTGGGGGGCGACCCCCGACCGTCCGAGACGGCGGGCTGCCGGGCAACCGGCGCAAGACCTGCCATAGACGGGGAAATGGCGAAGGATATCGGCTTAGGGCGCCATGCCCCGGCCGCGGTCTTGGCCGGTTCCCTGGACGGAACCAACGCCACGGGCGCGCGTCGCGGCCGCGGCAAGTAGAGCCGGGGGTTTCGGCCCCCAAACTTGGAGCAGAACTGTGGACAGAGCCCAGAAGGAAGTCGTTGTCGGCGAACTCGGCAACATTTTCCAGGACTCTGGCGTCGTTGTCATCGCGCAATACGCCGGTCTGTCAGTTGCCGAGATGACGGAGTTCCGCAACCGCATGCGTACCGCAGGCGGTGGCGTCCGCGTCGCCAAGAACAGGCTCGCCAAGATCGCCCTCGAGGGCAAGCCGTGCGCAGGCATGGCGAAGTACCTCAAGGGTCAGATGGTGCTCGCATATTCCGAGGACCCCGTCACCGCGGCCAAGGTCGTGGAAGCCTATGCCAAGGACAACAAGAAGCTCGAAGTTGTCGGCGGCGCCATGGGCGAGACGGTGCTGGATCCCGAAGGCGTCAAGGCTGTTGCCGCGATGCCGTCGCGCGAGGAGCTGATTGCCACGATCGTCGGCATGATCGGCTCGCCCGCCGGGAACCTGGTCGCTGCGATCACCTCTCCTGCCGCGAACATCGCCGGGTGCCTGGCGACGATCGCGGAGAAGGACGAGGCGGCCTGATCTTACGAAGCAACGGACGGGTCGGCAGACGCCGGACCCACTACATCGTAAAAACGGAACGGAACAATGGCTGATATCGAAAAGCTCGCCGAAGAAATCGTTGGCCTGACGCTGCTGGAAGCGGCGCAGCTCAAGGACCTGCTGAAGGACAAGTACGGCATCGAGCCCGCCGCCGGCGGCGCCGTCATGATGGCC
>CAZYKZ010000527.1:0-1412 GCA_964648175.1 uncultured Anderseniella sp. | reverse complement strand
CCCGGCCTGTCCACCCTCGACCAGATCGCACAGGTCTGCGAGGCCGTCAGCAAGCCGGTCAATGTGGTGATCGGCACGGCGGCGTCGCACTTCACGGTGGGGCAGCTAGAGGCTGCCGGCGTGCGGCGCATCTCCATGGGGTCGTCATTTGCACGCGCTGCCCTTGGTGGCTTCCTGCAGGCAGCGCGCGAGGTGATCAACAAGGGCACGTTCGAGTTTGCCCAGTATGCGGCGAGCTTTGCGCAACTCGACGAGCTGTTGTCGCGGGACCGGAACAGCTGAGCGGCCAGCCCGGCTAGAACGCGTAACTGGCGCCGACGCGGAAGACGTTGAGAGTGTTCTCGAAATAGAACTGCTCGTTGTTTGCGCTGGCGCCTTCTTCGCGGCCGAAGTCCATGTGCAGGAACTCGGCCCTGACGCTCCACTGATCGCTGACCGCATACTCGGCCCCGCCACCGACGACCCAGCCTGCCCTCAGGCCGTCCTTGCGCGCCGTTTCACCGGGCGTATTACCGATCGACACATCCTCGATGGTGGCCAGCGCAAGACCGCCGGTTCCGTACACCAGCCAGTCGCCGAACGCGTATCCCGCCCTGCCGCGCATGGTGGCCATGAACGGGCCGAATTCGGTGCTCCAGACATGACCGTCGAAGACGGTGGTTGCGCCCTGCGACACGCCCAGCACACCAAGTTCGCCTTCCAGGCCGAGCAGGAGGTTGCCGGTCATCATCCAGTTGTAGCCGCCATAGACGGAACCGGACATGCCGTCTGGCTCCAGCGTAGCCATGCCATGGTCCCCGGCCCGGTCGTAATTCTGGGAAGACTCACCCCAGGCATAGCCAAGCGCAGCCCCGGCATATCGTCCGGACCAATTGTAGGCAGGCGCATCGCGCCAGAAGTCACCCTTCTGGCCGGCATTCGCGATTGATGAAGGCAGAATTGCCGCGAGCATTGCAGCGGCGGCGAAAGCAGTTTTCCACATGGGAACGTCCCCTCTTTGGCCGTCCCTATTTGAACTGGTATTCAACACCTTGGCCGATTCATCGGCAGAGGTGTGCCAAACCCAAGGCATTCATGTGTTGGCGTGGACACATGTGTGGCAAGCGGCTCGCGCGGACGTCAGGACCAGGCCGAGCCCAGCCACAAGAGCGCTGCGTACCGCGCCGTCTTGGCCAAGGCGACAATCGTCACGAACAGCCAGAACGGCGTGCGCATCAATCCCGCGACTACGGTCAGCGGATCGCCAATGAACGGCGCCCAGCTCAGCAGAAGGGACCATACGCCCCAACGCACATACCAGCGCTGCGCCCGGTCCAGCCCGGCCTCAAACTGCCTGAACCAGCCATAATGACTGAGGCGTTCGGCAAAGCGCCCCACCAGCCAGTTGACGCATGAGCCGAGCGTGTTGCCCA
>CAZYKZ010000526.1:0-1417 GCA_964648175.1 uncultured Anderseniella sp. | reverse complement strand
GGGCGAGATCCGCAATCACCTTGGCCTGCTTCCAGGTGGCGTCGTCCTGCATCTTCCCATCGATCATGACGGCACCGGTGCCGTCGGGCATGGCCTCGAGAATGCGCAGGGCGAACTTCACTTCCTCCGGGTCGGGCGAGAACACGCGCTTGGCGATTTCCACCTGCGTGGGGTGCAGCGACCAGGCGCCAAGGCAGCCCTGCAGGAAGGCATTGCGGAACTGCGCCTCGCAGGCGTCCGGGTCTGAGAAATCGCCGAAGGGACCGTAGAACGCCTTGATGCCGTTTGACTGGCAGGCATCGACCATCTTGGCAACCGTGTAATGCCACAGGTCCTGCTGGAAGAAGGCGCGCGCCGCACTGTCGCGTGCGCCAAAGCCGCCTGCGTCGGCCAGCACGCCATAGGCCGGGTGACCGCCGCCGACACGGGTGGTCTTCATGCCGCGCGAAGCGGCAAGGTCTGCCGGCCCCAGCGACATGCCGTGCATGCGAGGGGAGGCCGCGGCAATTTCCTCGACGTTCTTCACGCCCTGCGCCGTCTCCAGGATGGCGTGGATCATGATCGGCTTCTTCACGCCTGCCCGTGCCTCAAGCTGCGCGAGCAGCTGGTCGAGATAGTGAATGTCCCACGCGCCTTCGACCTTCGGCAGCATCATCACGTCCAGTTTGTGGCCGGCTTCCAGAACCACCTTGGTGATGTCATCCAGCGCCCACGGGCTGTTCAGGCAGTTGATCCGCGTCCACAGGCCGGTCTGGCCATAGTCATGCGCCAGCGCCATTTCGATGAAACCGTCGCGCGCGGCCTCCTTGGCATCGGCGGGAATGGCGTCCTCGAGGTTGCCGAGGATCACGTCCACCTGGCTGATCAGGTCCGGCACCTTGGCACGCATCTTTTCGATATGGGGCGGCAGGAAGTGTATCATCCGCTCCAGCTTGACAGGCACCTCGCGCATGGGCTCGGGCGCGCCGATTGCGAGTGGCTTGTAGAACTGGCTGGGAAGTTTCATCGTGACGGCTCCTGCGCTTGGGGGCGTGTTGCGTTGCAGCATGCATAGGCCAGGAGACCGGGCGCGGCAATGCTTCGTTCGCATGGTGTTGCACGAAGCGGCATTGGCCGTTACAGGGGAACGTCCACTCATCGCCCACATCCAGCACCGGCCCGTCATGACTGATGCAAAAACCGTTCAGCCCCTGAGCGGTGTCAAGGTTCTCGACTTTTCGACCCTGCTGCCGGGACCGCTGGCAACGCTGTTCCTTGCCGAGGCAGGCGCCGAGGTTATCAAGATCGAGCGTCCGGGCGACGGCGAGGAAATGCGCCACTACCTGCCCAAGTGGGGGCGCGATCCGGTCAACTTCGCCGTGCTGAACCGGGGCAAGAAATCCCTGGCGCTTGACCTGAAATCACCCAGGCATCTCGA
>CAZYKZ010000525.1:0-1427 GCA_964648175.1 uncultured Anderseniella sp. | reverse complement strand
GTGTCGCAGTCCATGACGAGGCCGATGGTGCCGGTCGGCGCGATCACGGTCGACTGCGCGTTGCGGTAGCCGTTCTTCTCGCCGAGTTCCACCGCCTTGTCCCAGGCCGCCATGGCGCGGGCCACCAGGTCCTGGTCCGGGCAGTTGGCGTGGTCGAGCGGTACGGGCGTGATGGACAGGCCTTCATAGCCCTCGTTGCGGCCGTGCGCGGCGCGCTGGTGGTTGCGCATGACGCGCAGCATGTGGCTGGCGTTCTTCTTGTAGCCGGGGAAGGTGCCGAGCTCACCCGCCATTTCAGCAGATGTCGCGTAGGACACGCCGGTCATGATGGCCGACAGGGCGCCGCAGATGGCGCGGCCTTCATCCGAGTCGTAGCTGATGCCCATGGTCATCAGCAGGCCGCCGATGTTGGCAAAGCCGAGGCCCAGGGTGCGGAACTCGTAGGAGAGCTTGGCGATTTCCTTGGACGGGAACTGCGCCATCAGCACCGAGATTTCCAGCACCATGGTCCACAGCCTGACGCCATGCTCGAAGCGGGCGGCGTCGAAGGCGCCGGTCTCGCGGTCGAGGAAGGTGAGCAGGTTCAGCGAGGCGAGGTTGCACGCCGTGTCGTCCAGGAACATGTATTCCGAGCACGGGTTGGACGCGCGGATCTCACCCGACGCAGGGCAGGTGTGCCAGTCGTTGATGGTGGTGTGGAACTGGATGCCGGGGTCGGCGCAGGCCCAGGCGGCGTTGCCCACCTTGTCCCACAGTTCACGCGCATCGACGGTCTTGGCCACGCCTTCGCGCATGCGCCAGTTCAGGTCCCACGAGGAGCCGTTCTCGACGGCGCGCAGGAACTCGTCGGTGACGCGCACCGAGTTGTTGGAGTTCTGGCCCGACACGGTGCGGTAGGCTTCGCCGTCCCAGTCGGTGTCGTAGGTGTCGAACTCGATGTCGGTGTAGCCCTGCTCGGCGAACTGCAGCACGCGCTTGATGTAGGCATCCGGCACGTGGGTCTTGCGGGCGTCCTTGATGGCGCGCTTGAGGGCAGGGTTCTTCGCCGGGTCATAGCAGTCGTTGGCCGGGCCTTCGCAGTTCACGCAGGCCTTCATGATCGACTTGAGGTGACGCTGCACGACCTTGGAGCCGGTGACGAGAGCGGCAACCTTCTCTTCTTCCTTCACCTTCCAGTCGATATAGGCCTCGATGTCCGGGTGGTCGATGTCGACCACGACCATCTTGGCGGCGCGGCGCGTGGTGCCGCCCGACTTGATGGCGCCGGCGGCCCGGTCGCCGATCTTCAGGAACGACATCAGGCCCGACGACTTGCCGCCGCCGGACAGGGGCTCGTTCTCGCCGCGGATGAACGAGAAGTTGGAGCCGGTGCCGGAACCGTACTTGAACAGCCGCGCCTCACGCACCCACAGGTCCATGATGCCGCC
>CAZYKZ010000524.1:0-1438 GCA_964648175.1 uncultured Anderseniella sp. | reverse complement strand
CCTGTGGAAGATTTGCAGATCAAGGCGAGCCTGGACTTTCGCCGTCAAGGTGTCATTACCTTCACACCTGCCTCCCCGAGCGCCTCCAGCACCTCCCCCTCCGGGCCGACGTCCGAAACCAGAGTCACGGTTTCGCTCCACGGACCGTAAACCGTCAGCGAAGGGCGATCGAACTTGCTGTGGTCGGCGAGTACAAATGTATGCGCGGATCGGCGCATCATCGCGCCATAGATCAATCCCGGACCCATTGCGGCATCATTCGGCCCTTCAACTGTCAGACCCGATGCGCCGAGGTATGCCTTGTTTGCCCGAAACTTCTGCAATTGCTCGACAGTGTCCGCCCCGTGAATCAACCCTTCGCGACCATCGTACTGGCCTGGCAGCATCAGCACTCGGATCAGCGGCGAAGCCGCCAGTGCCATGGCTATACTGAAAGAATGAGTGATCACCGTGATCGGCAAATCAAGGAGAGCGGTTCGCCGGGCAAAGTGTAAAGTGGTCGCACCGCCGCCGATCATCAGGATGTCGTTAGCCTCCACCAGGCCGGCCGCGAGTCCAGCAATCTTCTGACGCTCGTCGATCATCAGCGTCTCTCGCTCGCTGATGCCCGGTTCATAGGCGACCGGTCGCATTGCGCCACCATAGGTCCGGTTGATCAGGCCGCGTTCATCCAGATCAGCAAGGTCTCGCCGGATCGTTTCAGTCGAAACACCAAGTCTCTCGGCCAGTTCGTTGACCCGCATGGCCGGGTAAAGTTTCAGATCGGCCACGATCTGATTTTGACGGTTCAGCTTGCCCGCAGGGCGCTGACTGGAATCTGTCATGTTCCACATCCATTCAGGCACAATTGGGCAAATATAGCGAATTTCTGAGGGAAAAACAACATTATTTGACCACTTTACAACATAAAAAAGTTGGCTTACCATCACTCATTGTTGGAAGTCGGTCAGAGGTGTGACTATGTTCGATTACGGGCTTTTCCGCTTCGAGGACAAGCAGGAGCTGTTCAGAAAATCGGTCGAGTACTGGAATCCAGACAAGACAAAGTTCTGGCAAAGCGTCGGCGTCGACCTCGTGATCGACCGCCGCGAGGGCTACAGCCTCTACGACATGTCTGGCCGCCGGCTGATCGATCTTCACCTCAACGGCGGCACCTATAATTTCGGTCACCGTCACCCGGAACTGGTCGAAACACTGAAGGGTGCGCTGGACTATTTTGACATGGGCAACCACTGGTTCCCCTCCGTTGCACGTGCCGCGCTGTCAGAAGCCCTGGTCAAGACTGCCCCGGGCATGAAGTACGCCATCTTCGGTGCCGGAGGTGCCGAGGCCGTTGAAATTGCCTTGAAGAGCGCGCGTTACGCTACCAAACGGCGCAAGATCGTCTCCATCATCAAGGGGTATCACGGGCACTCGGGCCTGTCTGTCGCCACAGGCG
>CAZYKZ010000523.1:0-1443 GCA_964648175.1 uncultured Anderseniella sp. | reverse complement strand
ATCGTCGAGAGGTCCACACTGGCAACCGGTGCTACGGTGGAAGGCCCCGCCCTTGTCACCGAGGACGAAACCACCGTCGTGCTGCCGTCCAGCCGGCGCTGCATTGCCCAGTCCGACGGCACGCTGGACGTCACCACGAAATCATCCGCAGCCGCCGGCACCGGAGACAACGCCAATGTCTGAGCTTTCGAAAGTCGCCTACCAGGTGATGTGGAACCGCCTGATCTCGGTCGTGGAGGAACAGGCCCAGGCGCTGGTGCGCACCGCCTTCTCGACCTCCGTGCGCGAGGCGGGCGACCTGTCCGCAGGCGTCTACAACGACAAGGGCGAAATGCTGGCGCAGGCCGTCACCGGCACGCCGGGTCACGTCAACGCCATGGCCGAGTCCGTCGGCCATTTCATCCGCCGCATCGGCCGGCAGAACATGTTCGAGGGCGACGTCTACATCACCAACGACCCATGGGAAGGCACCGGCCACCTGCACGACATAACCGTGGTCACGCCGTCGTTCCACAAGGGCCGCTTCGTCGGCTTCTTCGCCTGCACCGCCCACGTGACCGACATTGGCGGGCGCGGCTTCGGCGCCGATGCCAACTCGGTCTACGAGGAAGGCCTCTACATCCCGATCATGAAGTTCGCCGAACGTGGGCAAGTGGACCGCTCGCTGGTCCACATTATTCGCGGCAACGTGCGCGAGCCGGACCAGCTGATTGGCGATATCTATGCACTCGCCACCTGCAACGAGGTTGGCCACCGCCGCCTGACGGGAATGATGGACGAGTTCGGCCTGGATGACCTCGACGGCATCTCGGATTTCATCCTCACCAACTCACGCTCCGCCACGCTGGAGCGCATCAACGCGCTGAAGCCCGGCACGGCGGACGGCCACATGCGCATCGATGGCTATGACACGCCGATTGATCTGAAGGTGAAGCTCACCATCGAGAAGGACCGCATGTTCTGCGACTGGGAGGGCACCAGCGGGGTGGACAAGAAGGGCATCAACGTGCCGCTGGTCTACACCAAGGCCTACACCTGCTATGCGTTGAAGTGCGCCATCGCGCCGGAGATACCCAACAACGCGGCCTCGCTCGCCCCGTTCGAGATCGCGGCCCCGGTCAACTCCATCGTCAACGCGCTGCACCCTGCCCCTGTCGCGCTGCGCCACGTCATCGGCCACATGGTGCCCGACACCGTGTACGACGCACTCGACAAGCTGCTGCCGGGCCTGGTCCCGGCGGAAGGTGCCGGCAGCCTGTGCAACTTCCAGATCAGCTTGCGCCCGCGCACCGATGCGCCTGCCCCGCCGGATGCCGTGCGGTCGGAAGTGCTGACGTTCAACTCCGGCGGCGCTGGTGCCCGGCCCGAACTGGACGGCATGAACGCCACGGCTTTCCCGTCGGGCGTGATGACCATGCCGGCCGAAGCCACCGAGCAGGTCGG
>CAZYKZ010000522.1:0-1456 GCA_964648175.1 uncultured Anderseniella sp. | reverse complement strand
GGCTTGATGCCGATGATGTTGATCACCCGCGTCAGATTGTAGGCCAGCACGCTCAAGGCCATCTCGGTGCGGACATTCTTGAGGCGCTTCATCAGGAAGTGGGTTGCACCCATCCACATCTTGATGGTCCCGAACGGGTGCTCGACCGTCTCGCGACGCTGGCGCATGGCTTGCGGGTTCTCATCGAGGCGCCGCTGCACCGCTTCCAGGACCTCTTCGTGCTCCCACCGGGTGACCACCCGGTGTGTGCTTTGAGTGCAGCGGGACTTCAGCGCGCAGGTCCGGCACTGCTTCGTCTCATATCGCCTGAGATTGAGACCATCGCTTTGCCGCTTGTGTGAGACGAACGGCAGCGTCTGGCCAGCAGGACAGACATACACGTCGTGTTCAGCCACGTAGCGAAAGTCCTGTTTGCCGAACTGCCCCTTGGCCATCAGCCCGGACGTCACCGGCTTGGGCAGCGTGACGGTCACATCGATCTGGCTGCATTCAAGAATCTGCTCGGAGTTGAAGTATCCCCGGTCGGCGACAACATCCAGTTCCTCAACGCCCAATGCCTGCTTGGCTTTTTGCGCCATTGCCACCAGCTGTGCACGGTCGCTGCCGGTCTGCACCACGTCATGGGCAACGATCAGATGATGGTCAGTCTCCACTGCGGCTTGAACATTATAGCCGACAACCCCTGAGCCTCGGCCACTGGTTGCCATCGAGCGGGCATCGGGATCGGTCAGCGAGATCTGCCCGTCCTCTGCCTCTTGCATCTGTTGTTCCAGCGCCCTGAGACGGGCCATCTCCTCGCGCAGCCTGGAGATCTTCTCATGCAGGCGGTCGACACGCGAACTGATCGCAGCGGTTGGATCCTGGCGGTCGGCGGTGTCGAGTTGATGCAGATAGCGTGCGACGCTGTCCTCGATCTGTTGCATGCGTCGCGCCATCTTGGCCCTGGTGAAGTTCCGGTCCCGGTTGTTGACCGCCTTGAACTTTGACCCGTCAATGGCAACGCTTGCCACCGACAGAAGACCGATCCGGCGGCATAGCTCGATGAACTGCGCACACACCTTGCGGATCGCAGATCCGTTATCCCTGCGAAAGTCCGCAATCGTCTTGTGATCCGGTGCCAGTCGGCCCAGAAGCCACAGCACTTCCACGTTGCGCCCGGCCTCGCGCTCAAGCCGACGGCTTGACTGCACCCGGTTCAAATAGCCGTAGACATAAAGCTTCAGCAGCACTGCAGGATGATATCCAGGCCGACCCGTGGCTGCTGCTGTCGCGCGTTCAAACCCCAGCCCTGTGAGGTCCAGTCCATCAACGAAGGCATCGATCACCCGGACAGGATTGTCCTCGTCGATCCAATCCTCCAGCCGATCAGGAAACAGCGTAACCTGGTTGCGATCGGCGCCCTCTATATAGCGGTTCATCACATCCTCCGAGACCTCGGAGAATCATACCTGACTCG
>CAZYKZ010000521.1:0-1457 GCA_964648175.1 uncultured Anderseniella sp. | reverse complement strand
TCAACGGGCTGGCCATCCTCAACGAGTGGCCGACGCTCGACAAGTATTTCGAGAACTCGGTGGTTGGCGGACCCTATCATTTCGTCATCAAGGCCAACGACTATGAGGCCTACAGGGAAGCCATCTACCGGAAGCTGGTGAAGGAGATCACCGGGCCCGGCCTGTCATGAGACCGGCTCGCGGTCGCGCCGCCTGACGCCATGCGCATCGTATCCGCCAGTGACGTTCACCGGATTTGCCAGTGGCCTGCCCTCGTCGAGGCTTTGGTCGAGGGTCACCGGCAGGGCGTGCCGCTGTCCGGCCGCGCCGATGTAACGGCGTCCGTGCGCGGCACGACCCAGACCTTTCTCAATCTGCCTGCCGTGTTGCCCGGAGTGGCGTTCGGTTCGAAGCTGGTGACGGTGCTTCCTGACAACCCGGACCGTCATCCGGATGTCCCTGCCATCCAGGCGCTCTATGCCTTGTTCGGCGGCGACGATGGCGCACCACTTGCCGTGATTGACGGCACCTCGCTCACCTACCGCAAGACTGCGGCAGACTCCGCGCTTGGAACGAAGCTGCTCGCCCGCGACGATCCCGGCACGCTGGTCATGGTGGGGGCGGGCGGCCTGTCGCCATGGCTGGCGCGGGCCCACATGGCGGTGCGGCCGTCGCTCACCCGCGTGCTGGTGTGGAACCGCACCGCGCACCGCGCTGACGCCGTCGCGGCTGAACTGGCAGCGGAAGGTGTCGCCGCGCAGTCCGTGACCGATTTGGAGGTAGCGGTGCGGCAAGCGGATATCGTCTCATGCTGCACCGCCGCGACGCACCCGCTGGTGAGAGGCGAATGGCTGAAGGCCGGCGCCCATGTCGATCTCGTCGGCGGCTACACGCCGGCCATGCGCGAGGTGGACGACGAGACGGTCCGCCGGGCGCGGCTGTTCGTCGACGCCGACTGGAACATCGAGGAATGCGGCGACCTGATCGATCCAATCCAGCGAGGTATAATCAGCCGCGAAAAGATCGAGGCCGATTTCTACACGCTCTGCCAACCGGGCCATGACGTCGCCCGGGTTCCCGGCGACATCACCCTGTTCAAGAACGGCGGCGGCGGTCATCTTGACCTGTACACCGCGCTGTTCATCCTGAAATCGCTCCAACCATCACCCTGATGAGTCACCCTTCATGACTGCCTTTCCGAACCTCTTCTCTCCCCTCACCATCCGTGGCGCCACGCTCAGGAACCGCATCGTGTTCGGCTCCCATACGGCCAACATGGCCGAGCAAGGCCTGCCGGGCGAACGCCACCTCGGCTATTACCGCGAGCGCGCCATTGGCGGGGCAGGCATGATCGTGGTCGAGCCGGTGCCGGTGCACGAGACCGCGCTGCTGACCCGGGGCAACTTCCGGCCTGGCTCGGACGAGGTCATCCCGCACTTCCGCAAGATCACTGAAGCCGTCAAGGCCGAAGGCGCGGT
>CAZYKZ010000520.1:0-1463 GCA_964648175.1 uncultured Anderseniella sp. | reverse complement strand
GAGCCGGGCTTGCCGGAATGTGTGACAACGGCGCGGTACTTCGTGCTGATGGATGTCACCAGGTTGAGGTTCTTCACCCATGAGGCACGGTACTCGTTACCGTACTTTTTCGTCTGGACCGTGTAGGGGCCAGAGACGGTTCCGGTGTCGCGCACCAGCAGGAAGGTGATCGGGCCTTTCTTGTTGGCCCGGAAGAACACCGCCATCTTGGCCGCGCCGCAGCCGTTCGGCGACTGGATGGCCAGCGTCACGTCCTTGACCTGCATGTGCACGGGCGGGGGCGGGTTGACGAGGCCGCCGACGCCGTTGCCGGCGAAGGCGGTGGAGGCAGTCAATGCGGTGGCAAGGCCGAGTGCAGCAGCGATGCCGGTGTAGATCAGGCTTTGGCGGTTCATGTTCTTGTTCCTTGTTGTGTCACGCCAGTCGGGGTGTTGGAGCTGACAGTAGGATAGGCCGGATGAGCGTTGCCTGAATGTGACGTTCATCACCGGTTCATTCCGTAGTCCCTGTTGGAGCTTCCTTGGTTTCCGCAGGCACCTCCGTGCCTGCGTCCGTTCACGCACTGGCGATTTTGCTTCCAGCAAAATCTGGTGCTGCCACGGAGGGGCTCCCCGCCTCTTGTTCTGGATCCCTGTCGGAGCTTCGCTCCTCCGCGCCTCTTGTTTCGGGTTGACGCATGGGAGCGGTTGCGGGTTTCATTCGCACGCAAACTGCCGCTGGTTCCGGGGCGCGGCGTCAACGAGGAGAACAAGACCCATGATGCGTTTCGCCCTTGCCGCTACAGCTGTTGCTGCTTCCATCTCATTCGCCGCCATGCCGGCACACGCCGACGACGCGGCCTGCATGGCGCGGTTCAAGGAGCTGCTGTCCCGGATCAACGACAAGGTTGGGCCGGTGCGGATTCACACGTTTTCGGAGTCTGCTGGCTACAAGTCGGAAGGCTACTTCTACAGCGCTGGCGACGGCAGCATAGACGGCATGTCAGAGCCGATCGAGCCGAAGGGAGGCATGTGGTCGCTGTTCCGAGGTAACAAGATGTGGTTCTCCAACGACGGCAAGAAATGGCAGTTTGGGCGCGTGATGGATGCAGCGTCGGACCCCGAGGCGGTAAAGCAATCCCTGAAGAAGAACGCCGAGACGGCCAGCAAGACCAGATGCGGTGAGGAAGAGCTAGACGGCGTTACCTATGAGGTCGTGGAGGGGGAGTACGTCAACTCGATGGCGCAGAACGCGGTTACGCAGGAGAAGTGGTGGGTTCGGAAGGAAAATGGGTTCGTCACCCGCCACGAGGCCACCAGCAATGGCGCTGGTGGCAAGTTCTATTCTCTGCAAATCATCGAGGCGTGGCCTGACCTGAAGCTGCCGAGCCCGGAATGAGGGGGGACATATGACGGGCACTGACGCGGATCACGATCCGCACCTTCTGGCGTTCTATGCGCGCCATCCGATTTCGGCGCGGCACA
>CAZYKZ010000519.1:0-1467 GCA_964648175.1 uncultured Anderseniella sp. | reverse complement strand
ACCTTCATGTACCACTCCCATGGCGACGAGATGGTGCAAATGGCCATGGGCATGATGGGCATGTTCATCGTGCATCCGAAGGATCCTGCATTCATGCGGGTGGACAGGGACTTCCTGATCATGCTGAACGCATTCGACATCGCGCCGGGATCGTATGTGCCCAAGGTCATGACCATGACCGACTTCAACATGTGGTGCTGGAACAGCCGCATTTTTCCGGGGATCGACCCTCTGGTGGTGCGAAAGGATGACCGGGTCCGGGTGCGGGTCGGCAACCTGACCATGACCAACCACCCCATCCACATGCACGGCTACGACTTCGAGGTGACCGGCACGGACGGCGGCTGGGTGCCGAAGCAGGCCCGCTGGCCGGAAGTCACCATCGACATTCCGGTGGGCGCCATGCGGGCCTACGAGTTCGACGCCATCTACGAGGGTGACTGGGCGATCCACTGCCACAAGTCGCACCACACCATGAACGCCATGGGCCATGACGTGCCCACCCAGATCGGCATCGACCCCAAGAGCCACATGAAGAAGGTGCGCCGGGTACAGCCGGAGTTCATGGCCATGGGTCATGCCGGCATGGCCGAGATGGGCTCTATGGAGATGCCGCTGCCGGACAACACCATCCCGATGATGACCGGCTGGGCGCAGTTCGGCCCCGTCGAGATGGGCGGCATGTTCTCGGTGGTGAAGGTGCGCGAAGGCCTGGCCGCAGACGATTACAGCGATCCCGGCTGGTTCAAGCACCCGGAAGGGACCGTTGCCTATGAATGGACCGGCGACGTGCCCGCGCCTGTCCGCGCTAACAACGCACAGACCCAACACCCGGTGCGCCAGGCATCGGTTGATCTCAAGCCTCAATAAGACCCAAACCAGAAAGGAAGTTACCCATGAAACTGATCAAGTCTCTCGCACTTGTTGCCGGAATTGCCGTCTCCGCGACCGCCGTACTTGCGGAAGAAGTGGTGTGGACCAAGGGAGAAGTGGTGAAGGTGGACCTTGCCCAGTCCAAGGTGACCGTCAAGCACGAGGAGATCAAGAATCTCGACATGCCCGGCATGACCATGGTGTTCTTCGCACCCGAAAGGTCTGTGATCGAAGGACTGAAGCAAGGCGACAAGAAGGAGTTCGAATTCGGGGACATGAACGGCCGCATGATCGTCAAGCAGGTAAAGTGACCATGCCCGGCGGGGCGGCCATCACGACCCGGATGCGGTTTGCAGGCCGCCTCGCCATTCCATGAAATCAAGACAGGAAACAGAAACCCCGATTGAATTCGGGAGAGGGGAAAGCCATGAAATCCATCAATCGAACCATCATCGCCGGCGTCTCAGTCATCGCGACGCTTTCGGGCATTGCACTGGCCCATGACGGTGCAACCGGCATGGTCATGCAGCGTATGGAGGCCATGAAGGAAATCGGCAGCAGCATGAAGACCATAGGCGCCATGGTGAAAGGCGA
>CAZYKZ010000518.1:0-1468 GCA_964648175.1 uncultured Anderseniella sp. | reverse complement strand
GTCTTGATGTCGATGCCCAGCGCCGACACCATGGTGCGGTTGGACGCGCCTGCCCGGATAAGCATGCCGAGCCTGGTGCGCCCGATCAGCCAGTACAGCCCGAACGCCACCAGAAGGCCCGCGCCAATGATCACCAGCCGGTAGGTGGGAAAGATCACGCCTGGCAGGATGTTGACCTGGCCCTGCAGCGCTTCGGGCAACGGAATGGAAATGCCCTCCGGTCCCCAGATCAGCTGCACGGAGGTATCGGCAATCAGGATGAAGCCGAACGTTGCCAGCACATGGTCCAGGTGGTCGCGCTGGTAGAGGTGGCGTATCACGCCCGTCTCCAGCACCAGCCCTACAATCGCCGTCGCCACCAGGGCCAGCGGCACCGCCAGCAGGAACGATCCGGTCCAGAAGGTCAGCGTGGCGCAGAAGAAGGCGCCGATCATGTACAGCGAGCCGTGCGCCAGGTTGACGAAGTCCATGATGCCGAACACCAGCGTCAGCCCTGCCGCCAGCAGGAAAAGCAGGACGCCCAGTTGCAGCCCGTTCAGGAACTGGATCAGGAAAAGTGTGCTCATTGCCCCTCGTTGCCGGCTCCCTCGGCCGGCCCGTCGCGCCAACAATACCCGCGAATGTCAGCCCGTCAAATGAACCGGGGAGAATGACCCTGCAGGGCCTCTCCCCGGTCTTGCCGTTCAGATGACTGGCAAATGCCCGGTTACTTCAACGGGCACTCCGCCGCATACGGATCCTGGTGGTTCTCGAACACCGTCTTCACCACCTTCGTGGTCCAGTTGCCGTCGGCATCGGTCACCACTTCGCGCAGGTAGAAGTTCTGGATCGGCATGCCGTTGTTGCCAACCGTGTACTTGCCGCGCACCGAGCCGTAGTCGGCGGCCTTGAAAGCTGCGCGCAAGCCGTCGGTGTTGCTCATGTCGCCGTTCACGGCCACCACGGCCGAGTTGATCAGGTTGATCGTGTCATAGGCCTGGGCCGCATAGAACGACGGATAGCGCTTGTACTTTTCCCGGAAGCTGGAAACGAACTTCTTGTTGGCTTCGTTGTCGAGCGTCGGATCCCATTCCTGGGTCATGCGCGAACCGAGCACGCCCTCGAGCTTGGCAGCTTGCAGCTTCGGCAGCGAGATGGCGTCCACCGTGAACACCGAGTACAGGTCCATCGCACCTTTCAGGCCTGCCTGCTGGTACTGCTGGATGAAGGCGCCGCCGGCCTTGCCCGGGTAGAACACGAAGATGGCTTCGGCGCCTGATGCCTTTGCCTTGGCCAGTTCGGCCGAGAAGTCCAGCTGGTCCGGCCACTTGGTCAGGTCCTTGCCCTTGATCTCGCCCTTGAAGGTGCGCTCCACGCCGGCCAGCATGTCCTTGCCGGCAGCATAGTTCGGCCCCATCAGGTAAAGCGACTTGACGCCCTGCTGGTTCAGGACCTCGCCCATCGCCATCGGCGTCTGGTCGTTCTGCCA
>CAZYKZ010000517.1:0-1473 GCA_964648175.1 uncultured Anderseniella sp. | reverse complement strand
CCGCCGAAGATGTTGACCAGGATGCCCTTCACGTTGGGATCGGAGGTGATGATCTTGAACGCCGCCGTCACCTTCTCGGTGGTGGCGCCGCCACCCACGTCGAGGAAGTTGGCCGGCTCGGAGCCATAGAGCTTGATGATGTCCATGGTTGCCATGGCAAGGCCTGCGCCGTTCACCATGCAGCCGATGTCGCCATCGAGTGCGATGTAGGCGAGGTCGTACTTGGAGGCCTCGATTTCCTTGTCGTCTTCCTCGGTCAGGTCGCGCAGGTCGGCCAGTTCCGGGTGACGGAACTCGGCATTGCCGTCGAACGACACCTTGGCGTCGAGCACGCGCAGGTGGCCGTTGCCCAGGATCACCAGCGGGTTGATCTCGAGCAGGCTCATGTCCTTCTCGGTGAAGGCCTTGTAAAGGATCGGAAACAGCTTCTTTGCGTCTTCCGCTGCAGCGCCTTCGAGCTTCAGGCCGGAACTGAGCTTGGCCACGTCGGCATCGGTGATGCCGGCTTCCGGATCGATCGCCACGTTGATGATCTTCTCCGGCGTATGCTCGGCGACGGCCTCGATGTCCATGCCGCCTTCGGTCGACACCACGAACGCAGGCCGGCCCACGGACCGGTCCACCAGGATCGACAGGTAGAGTTCCTTGGCAATGTCGGCGCCGTCCTCGATATAGAGGCGGTTGACCTGCTTGCCGGCAGGACCCGTCTGCTTGGTCACAAGCGTATTGCCCAGCATTTCCTTCGCGTTGGCAACCACGTCCTCGATCGACTTGACGACCCGCACGCCGCCCTTCGCGTCGGCGCCCAGCTCCTTGAACTTGCCCTTGCCGCGGCCGCCTGCATGAATCTGCGACTTGACCACGTAAACCGGGCCGGGCAGCGACTTGGCTGCGGCCTCGGCGTCATTGGCCGACATGATCGCCACACCGGCAGCCACTGGCGCACCATACTCTTTCAGCAGGGCCTTGGCCTGATATTCATGAATATTCATAGCTCGTGAATTCCCTTTTCCTCCCGCATTGGGGCCGCGACCATAGCGGCAGAATGCAGGCTACGTAAAGAGTGTGGTATACCACATACCAGAATAGTTGGGCCGGACGATCAAGTCCGGCCCGGATAGGTCAGGCGAGGTCCGGCGCAATCTTCTTGGCCGCGTCCATCAGGCCCTTCACGGCGTTGATGGACTTCTTGAGCTCAGCCTTTTCCGCTGAATCGAGCTTGATCTCGACGATGCGCTCGACGCCACCTGCGCCGATTACGGTCGGCACGCCGACATAGAGGTCGGAGATGCCGTACTGGCCGGAAACGTGCGCCGCGCACGGCAGCACCCGCTTCTTGTCCTTGAGGTAGCTCTCGGCCATGGCAATCGCGGAGGTCGCCGGCGCGTAGTAGGCCGAACCGGTCTTGAGCAGCCCGACGATCTCGGCGCCGCCGTCACGGGTGCGCTGCACGATCTTGTCGATCTGCTTCTG
>CAZYKZ010000516.1:0-1492 GCA_964648175.1 uncultured Anderseniella sp. | reverse complement strand
TCGTCCGGCAGGGATTCCCTGACCGGCAGCGGCAGGATCCAGTTGGCCCGGTTTTCCGGCTTGTCGGTCTGCAGGATGAACTCGATGCCGAGGCGGAAAGTGTCGCGCCAGGCAACGCGCGCCGGGCGGCGGTAGGTGTCGCCGTCCACCACCAGCAGCAGTTCGTCGCCCACGTCGTCTGCCCACTCAACCTCCACCAGTGCGCCTGTGCGCGACTGGTTGAGCACCAGGCAAGGTTCGGTGAAGTTGCCGCAAGGGCTGATCAGCGTGCCGAACTGTTTGCAGTCATACCGCTTGGCGCCGCGCTTGTGGTCGTCTTTCTTGGGTTGTCCGAACATGGCCATCGCAAAGCTCTCCCCGTTCTGTTTCAGGCGCCTGCGGACGGCTGTTCGGGCGCGAACACCCAGCCATCGCTGTCGCGGGCATCGCTGTCGCGGCCCAGGAAGCTGACCGCCACCGCGGCCTCGGTGCGCCACACGATCCGGGCAGGCCGCCGCCGGTCCTCTCCGTCGATCATCAGGATGATCTGCCTGTCGAGGGCCTGCGGCCGCTCCACCATCAGCAGCGCCCCGGTGTCCGACAGGTTGCCCACGACGCAGGCCTCGCGCGTCTTGCCGTCATGGCTCACCGCAAAGCCGCTGCGCAGTCCCGCCGCACGCGCTGACCGGCGCCGTTCTCCATCAGGTCCCAGAATGTCCATACGCCTCTCTCCCATAGTCCCCTTTCCGGGTCATTGGCCGATGAGGCTAGCAAGCACGGGTGACCGGGCCTTTAAGCAGGTTGTTCAAATTGAAGACGTGTTTGAACGAGTTGCTGCCGCGGCATTGTCATTCCACAGGATGGAAGCGGCAATCGAAAGCGCTCGGAGAACGTGGTCATGTGCATGGGCAGTTGGTATACCACATGCCACAGAGCCAGGCTGTCGCTGCTGGTTTCCGGATAAAAAGTGTCGCAGGGCATTGACGGGCGGAACGTCAGGGGCGAGTTAGAGTTCATAACGGCAAAATGGCCGGGCGAGGAGAGGGGATGCTGCAGAAGCTGGGGCTTTTCGTTGCGCTGTGCGCGGCCTGGATGTTGTGGTCCGGCTATTTCAAGCCGTTGCTGCTGGGGCTTGGCCTGTTTTCAGTGCTCACCTGCGTCTACCTCGCCATGCGCATGCGCAAGACCGATGGCGAAGGCCCGGGCTTTTCCATCATCGACCATATTCACCAGCTGGCGACCTACTGGCCGTGGCTGCTGGTCGAGATCGCCAAGTCGAACATCGACGTGGCGCGAATCGTTCTCGCGCCGAAGATCGATGTCGATCCGGTGATGATCAAGGTGAAGGCCTCCCAGGCAACCGGCATGGGCCGGGTCATCTACGGCAATTCCATCACGCTGACGCCCGGCACCATCACCGTGGACATGGACGGCGACGAACTGCTGGTGCATGCGCTGACCCAGGCCGGCGCAGAGGGCGTGCGCGAAGGCGAGATGGACCGCCGCGTGACGG
>CAZYKZ010000515.1:0-1494 GCA_964648175.1 uncultured Anderseniella sp. | reverse complement strand
TCCCTTGTCGAACATCCAGTGCACGGTGCCAGAAAGAGCAATGCCGTTGCGAACGTGATCTGGACCGTTTGCTTCTACTGGCCTGATATGAGCGGCTTCGACTTCGGCGCGGCCCCCTCCATTGATCAGTTTCAGGCCCGTAATTGCGCAACGACTATCGTAGGCCTCTAAGACCTGTCTTCTGAAACTACGACTGCGATCTAGCTTTCGAACTAACGTTTCTGACCGACTGCGTTCATCTTCGAAGACGAACGGTTGCTGACTTTCAGCAAAGCCGCTGACTTGCTCAGGAAAACCTTCCCGCGGGAGCAGGGTATCTTCAATCGATGAGGACAGTTCGATGATGCGGGAGAAGTCATGTTCGCTCAGCGGGCGAACAGACCACTGCATCAGGCCTCTGTTTAGGCTGCCATCGGCATCATTGAGGCTGGATTCCAGATAGCCTGCGTCACTCGAATGGTAGGGAACAAACAACTCCAGCGGTTGATAGGATCCCGGTGCTATCAGCGCTATGAACATTCCTTCGGCGGCTGGATCTGGAATGATTTGCTGTATTCTGGCAATAGCGTTGTACCCGCTGCGACCTGAACTCCGGCGCGGCTCATAATAGACGATCCAGTCGCCCACCATCTGCTTGATGCGATTGAGATATCGGGAGGGAAACTGATAGCGCTCCCATGGCAGGTCGTCGTAGATCGAGTCTGGTCTGTGGACCAAGACACCCTTTGCCATTTCCGCTCCTGTCACAACAAATCTGCCGGCAAGTTCAGCGATGGTATTGCTGCAACTTCAGCATCGCAACAACATTGCTGAAACAACGTGGAGGTTGCGATGGTAGATAATGTTGATAGGGCAGAGTGGGCTGAAGAAGCGCTAGAACTGTTTGCAAAGATGGTGATGCCAGGCGAAGTGACTGAAGAGACGGCGCAAGACCTGATTTGCGATATTGGGCATTTTTGCCGACGTCAATTGAGGTTGTCGCGAAGCGATATAATTGCCCTTTATGCGACCGCAATTGGATGTTGGAGCGCTGAAGACAGGGCGCCAGATGGTGAGCCGTATGCTAACGACAAGGCGGAGGTCGAAGTACGGCTAGTAGCCGATTTGAACTGATTAGATTAGATCTACCTGCGCTTGCCGCGCATGATGTGTGCTTAGCACAAGTCTTGCGCTTGAGTATTTCAGGTTCAAGCGGCATCAGGAATTGCCCCAAGTCTGGGCAATTCCTGATTGCTTTCTTGGTTCGAGAGAACCTGAATTACTACAGGTCCCGGATCACGCGACGGGCTGACGCCCGCGCGGTCCGGGATGACTTTCTTAAAGTCCCTGTCGGAGACCGCCTGCGGCGCTCTCCTCCTCGCCTCTTGTTAGTTTCCCTGTCGGAGACCGCCTTCGGCGCTCTCCTCCTCGCCTCTTGTTTTGTCCCTGAAACGCAAAACGCCCCGGCGCGGGGCCGGGGCGTCTGACGTTTGAAATTCAGCAGCGGTCAGCGAT
>CAZYKZ010000514.1:0-1497 GCA_964648175.1 uncultured Anderseniella sp. | reverse complement strand
GGTCGGGTCGAATTTTGCGCGGCAATGTGCGCTGGATTGAGGTGCAAAGCAAGGTTTGCAGGCGCACAATTCCTATGCGTGGGGTGCAGTGGATTGCTGCCGTTACCGATTAGTTCGGTAGCCCGAACTGTTCTAGGTTGGTCTACTAGAGAGATCGATAATCTGAGGGCAGAAATATATCGTAGCACGTGGTCCCGGTATTTCCCGCAAGATGCCAGCCTTGACTAGAGTCCGAAGATCAGACTGTGCCGTAGGAAAACTGACGCCCGTACGTTCTTGTGTCAATGGTGCGGTTGTCCAAGCTCGTTCAAAGAGACAGTCAATTATCGTCTGGAAGCGGTGACGGGACTTACCAATCTGCTGCACATCTGATCGAAGAGACTCTTGAAGCTTCAGAATGCGATCGACGATCTGAACAGCATCATTGGCGCAAAGAGTTACAACTTCGAGAAAGAACGTGATCCAGCTTTCCCATTCTCCTTGACTTGATACAGCGAAGAGTCGGTCAATGTACTCGTCTTTTCTATTCTCCAGATATGCGCTGATATGGAGTGTGGGATGGTCCACTAAACCACTTTGCATTGCCATCAGAGTTATAAGCATGCGCCCAATACGACCGTTTCCGTCATCGAATGGATGAATTGCTTCGAACTGGTAATGCGCAAGAGCGAGATCAATTGGTCGAAATGCAGCTGGTGCATTCTCTCTATTGATGAAAGCTTCAAGGCCATCCATGCACGTTTGAGTTTCTCGCGGCGGAGGAGGTACATATCTGGCAGATGCAATTGAGTCGCCGAGTCTGCCTACTGCATTCTGATGTTCTTTGTATTCTCCCGGTCGTTTGTTTGCGCCGCGTTCCCGGCTGAGGCCGCTTAAGAGAACAGAGTGGGCTTCCTTAATGAGCCGATGTGATATCGGCAATTTATCCAGTTTTTCGACGCTCGCCTGAATAGCCCGGCTGTAGTTGGTTGCCTCTCTAGCATCATCTCTTGAAGCGGGTTCATTTCCTGCTTCCTCAAGAAGCATATCGCCCAGTGTTGTAATTGTGCCTTCCATGGCCGAAGACGTGAGCGCTTCTCGGCGCATCAGTGGGCCAATCAGCATATAGGGATTGGGCAATAGCCTTGCTGCACGCTTTAGTTCACCGAGAGCCCCAGAGGCAATTGCTAGGGGCTCTGCTAGCTGAGCAATATCTAACTCGGGTGGTAGTGGGGGAGGTACAAATGCCCAACCGTCATCTCCGATTGGTAAGAGGTACCGCTTTTGATTTTCTGAGTAGGCGTCAGGTGTCATTGATTAAAAATGCTCCGGTCGATTTTAATGCCACCCTACTGAATTAAAATTTATAGGGCAATTTTTTAATCGACTGGAGGTTGATTGAAAATCATGGGCAGGAATTTGAATGCCCGCCCTACCCCTCACACCTTCCCCGTCACCATCAGCCCGAAGGCATAGACCAGCGCCACTTCCTTCAGCCGGTCGAAGCGGCCGGGTGCG
>CAZYKZ010000513.1:0-1505 GCA_964648175.1 uncultured Anderseniella sp. | reverse complement strand
GGCTTTGAATTGCTTGAGAAACTCGGCTTCCACTCGTGGGGCTTCGACTACGTGCTGCTCGACTTCCTGGGCGACGTGGTGTGTGGCGGCTTCGGCCTGCCGATTGCCCGCGACATGTGCCAGAAGGTGATCGTGGTCGGTTCCAACGACCTGCAGTCGCTCTACGTGGCCAACAACGTTTGCTCGGCAGTCCAGTACTTCCGCAAGCTTGGCGGCAATGTCGGCGTGGCCGGCATGGTCATCAACAAGGACGACGGCACCGGCGAGGCGCAGGCCTTCGCGGAAGCCGTGGGCATCCCGGTACTGGCGGCCATCCCCGCAAACGAGGACATCCGCCGCAAGTCGGCCAACTACCAGATCGTCGGCAAGCCCGACGGCGAATGGGGCCCGCTGTTCGAACTGCTGGCGACCCAGGTTGCGGAAGCCCCGCCAAAGCATCCCGAGCCCCTCGACCAGGACGGCCTGCTGAACCTGTTCTCGGCAGAGACGACCGGCGCCGACGTGGTGCTGGAACCCGCCTCGCTCGCCGACATGTGCGGCGGCACGGTGGTCGAGAAGCCGTCGCTCGAAGTGATTTACGACAACGCCTGAGGAACCCGGACTGCAACGATGAACAAGCCCGCCAACACGAAGTTCAGAAAGGCCACGGAAGTGCGTTACGACGACGCTGCCGACGTGCCGATGCTGAACGACGGCCAGCCGGAAGGCGGCATGGGGTGCTCCGCACCTGCGCCGGCCGATGCGGCGGCGGCAGGGCAGGGTTGCCATGCGGGCAAGGACGAAATGCGCAAGGCCGCTGAAATGGCCGGCAAGTCGGAACTGCTCGACCAGTTCGCGCAGGACTATCCGACAGGTCCGCACGATCAGCCGCAGTCCATGTGCCCGGCGTTCGGCTCGTTGCGCGTGGGGCTTCGCATGCGCCGCACCGCGACGGTGCTGTCGGGGTCTGCCTGCTGCGTCTACGGCCTCACCTTCACCTCGCACTTCTATGGCGCCAAGCGCACCGTGGGCTATGTGCCGTTCAATTCCGAAACGCTGGTGACGGGCAAGCTGTTCGAGGACATCCGCGAGGCTGTCTATCAGCTCGCCGACCCTGAAAAGTACGACACGGTGATCGTCACCAACCTGTGCGTGCCCACCGCCTCGGGCGTGCCGCTGCGGCTGCTGCCCAAGGAAATCAACGGCGTGCGCATCGTCGGCATCGACGTGCCGGGCTTTGGTGTGCCGACCCATGCCGAGGCCAAGGACGTGCTGGCCGGCGCAATGCTGAAATACGCCCGCGAGGAAGCCGAGCAGGGACCGGTCATGGCGCCGCGCCAGGCGAAGGATGCCGGCAAGCCCTCGATCACGCTGGTCGGCGAGATGTTCCCGGTCGATCCCGTGACCATCGGCAGCCTGCTGGAGCCGATGGGCCTGGCCGCCGGTCCCGTGGTGCCCACGCGCGAATGGCGTGAACTGTATTCTGCGCTGGACTGTGCAGGCGTTGCCGCCATCCATCCGTTCTA
>CAZYKZ010000512.1:0-1506 GCA_964648175.1 uncultured Anderseniella sp. | reverse complement strand
GCCGTGGACAAGCGGGCAATTCACTCCTGATCAGATATCCGTTTCCGGCACCAGCTTCGTGCCATCGATCATGCGCTTGTAAGTAAAGGGCGCGGGGTCCACCACCGGCGTCCTGCCGGTCACGAGATCCGCCATCAGCTTGCCCGCGCCAGGGCCGATGCCGAAGCCGTGGCCTGAGAATCCTGTGGCGAGATAGAAGCCGGGGATCTTCTCTATCGGTGAAATGACAGGTACCGCATCGGGCGTCACGTCGATCAGGCCGGCCCACTTGTTGGCGATCCTCACGCCCTTGAATTCGGGGCAATCCTGCTGCAACGCCTTGAGGCAATCATCCAGCACCCAGTCCAGCGGTTCCGGATCGAGCACGCGGATCTTCTCGAACGGCGTGACTTCGTCCATCTGCCAGCGAGAGGCCAGCATGGCCTCGGTGAAGAAGCGCTTGCCGATACGCAGGCGGAGGTTCGGCCACTCTGATTTCAGCGCCGGCCAGAAGGCGCGCAGGTACTTGAACGAGGCCGGGATGATGTCGGGCACGGTGATGGCGTTGTGGGCAATGGTGTAGCCGCCGTCGGCACGCTTCCTGACAGCATATTTGCCGCCGGCAAACGACGACCCATAGGGCGCGTCGAGCGGTTCGGTCGCCTGCACGTTGGACATGGTGATGAGCTGAGGCAGGTCGAGGCCGAGATTGCCGAGGAAGCGGCGCGACCATGCCCCACCGGCGCAAACGACCGCTGAACATTTCACCGTGCCTCGCTCGGTAACGACGCCCGACACCTTGCCCGCTTCGGTTTCGATGCCGCGCACGGCCCAGCCGGTGAACACCTGTCCGCCGATGGCCTTGATGTGCCTCGCGATGGCGGGGGCTGCCTTCGTAGGTTCGGCGCGGCCGTCGCTTTCGGTGAACAGCGCACCCTTGTAATGGGCCGACGCGCCGGGAACGGCCCGGTCGAGTTCCTCGCCGCGGATAATGCGGGAGTTGACCTGGTAGGGCCGGGCGTTGCGGTCGGCCCAGTCCTCGCGCCTGGCGATGCCCTCGTCGGTCTTTTCCAGGTAGGCGATGCCGCAGGTGGTGAAACCGGTTTCGGCGCCGACACGCTGGTCCATGCCGCGCCAGAGTTTCAGGCTCTCGACGATCAGCGGCATCTCGCGGCTGTCGCGGCCCATCTGGCGGCACCAGCCCCAGTTGCGGCCCGACTGCTCACCGGCGATGCGGCCCTTTTCGAACACGGCAACCTTCAGCCCGCGTTCGGCAAGCTCCATGGCCGTGCAGGTGCCAATAATGCCGCCGCCGATGATGGCGACGTCGATGCGGTCTGGAAGGGTATCGTCGCTTTCGACAAAGTCGGGAAGGGGTACTGCCATGGTGCGGCGACACTAGATTTGCCGCTGGCGCTTGCCAAGCGGGATTGTATGCACGCCAAGTATGTGTCAGGCGCGGGGGTGTGCCTTGTCGTACTGGGCCAGCAGGTGCTCGCGGTCGACGCCGGTATAGACCTGTGTGGT
>CAZYKZ010000511.1:0-1520 GCA_964648175.1 uncultured Anderseniella sp. | reverse complement strand
ACCCACCGCGACATGGGCCCGAACACCCGCTATGTCGGTCCCGACGCGCCGAAGGAAGTGCTGATCTGGCAGGATCCGGTGCCGGCCGGCTCGACCAAGTGGGACGTGGCAGCCGTGAAGGCGAAGATTGCGGACTCCGGTCTGTCCATCGCCGACATGGCCGCCACCGCCTGGGACAGCGCACGGACGTTCCGCAAGTCGGACTATCGTGGCGGCGCAAACGGCGCGCGTATCCGCCTGGCGCCGCAGAAGGACTGGGAAGGCAACGAACCGGCCCGTCTGCAGAAGGTGCTGGCCGTGCTCGAACCGATTGCCAAGGACGCGGGCGCTTCGGTGGCCGACGTAATCGTGCTGGCAGGCAACGTCGCCATCGAGAAGGCCGCCAAGGCAGCCGGTTTCGACATCGAGGTGCCATTCACGCCGGGCCGTGGCGATGCCACCGCGGACATGACCGATGCGGACAGCTTCGACGTTCTCGAGCCGCTGGCGGACGGTTTCCGCAACTGGCTGAAGCAGGACTACGTGGTGTCGCCGGAAGAGCTGATGCTTGACCGGGCGCAGCTGATGGACCTGACGGCCAGCGAAATGACCTGCCTCGTGGGCGGCATGCGTGCGCTGGGCGCCAACCATGGCGGCTCGAAGCACGGCGTGTTCACCGACCGTGAAGGTGCGCTGACGACCGACTTCTTCGTCAACCTCACCGACATGGACTACAAGTGGGTGCCGAAGGGCTCGAACCTGTACGAGATCCAGGACCGCAAGACCGGAAAGACGAAGTGGACTGCCACCCGTGCAGACCTGGTGTTCGGCTCGAACTCGATGCTGCGCGCCTATGCCGAGGTCTATGCCCAGGACGATTGCTCGGAGAAGTTCGTGAACGACTTCGTCGCCGCCTGGACCAAGGTCATGAACGCAGACCGCTACGACCTCAACGCCTGACAAGGCCCGAGACAAGCAGCAACCAGTTGGCGGCGCTCCGGACATTCCGGGGCGCCGCTGCCGTTTCAGTCGTCCATCATCATGACGGCTGACAGACGCCGGGCTGCTTCGAGCAGCACCGGCTTTCCTTCCAGCAGCTTGTCCAGGTCGAGGCGCATGCAGGGCCCGTGGAAAGCCAGCGCCGCCAGGAACCGCCCTTCTGAATCAACGACAGGAACGGCGATGGCCACCATGCCGTCGACGAACTCTTCATTGTCGATACCGTGGCCCTGGGCGGCGATCTGTTCCAGCTCCTCAAGCAGCTTCGGGGCGCTGGTGATGGTGTTGGCGCTCAGCTTTTCCAACCGTAGTGCGCTGACCACCTTCGCGCGCCGCTCGCGCGGCAGGCTGGCCAGCCAGGTCTTGCCGCTGGCGGTGCAGTGAAACGGCACGCTGGTGCCGACGGGCAACTGCACGCGAAAGGCCCAGCCGGTCTCGACGCGATCGAGATAACTCATGCCAAGCTCTTCCGGGACCACGAAGTTCACGGTCTCGCCGACCTGCCGGGCAACGTCCTCGAGAATCTGGTGACGGGCAATGTG
>CAZYKZ010000510.1:0-1522 GCA_964648175.1 uncultured Anderseniella sp. | reverse complement strand
TCTCGACCTTCTGCAGCATCTGGCGAACGATCACCTCGATGTGCTTGTCGTTGATGCTCACGCCCTGCAGTCGGTAGACCTCCTGCACCTCGTTGACGAGGTAGGTCGCCAGTTCCTCGACGCCCTTGATCGCAAGGATGTCGTGCGGTGCCGGGTGACCGTCCAGGATGTACTCGCCCTTTTCGATGAAGTCGCCTTCCTGAACCGGCAGGTGCTTGCCCTTCGGGATCAGGTATTCGACCGGTTCGAGCGATGCATCTTCCGGCACGATGCGGATACGGCGCTTGTTCTTGTAGTCGCGGCCGAATTCCACGCGGCCGGTGATTTCGGCGATGATCGCGTGATCCTTCGGACGGCGGGCCTCGAACAGTTCGGCCACACGCGGCAGACCGCCGGTGATGTCACGGGTCTTGGCGCTTTCGAGCGGGATACGTGCAAGCACGTCGCCAGCCTTCACGCCGGAGCCCGGTTCCACCGACAGGATGGCATCCACGGACAGGAGGTAACGGGCCTCGCCGCCGCGCGGCAGCTTGAGGATCTCGCCCTTCTTGTCCTTGATGACGATGGCCGGACGCAGATCCTGGCCACGCGGGCTCGAACGCCAGTCGACCACCACGCGGTTGGTGATGCCGGTCGACTCGTCGGTGACTTCCGACACCGAGACGCCTTCCACCACATCCTCGAACTCGATGATGCCATCGACTTCGGTCATGACCGGACGGGTGTACGGGTCCCACTCGGCCAGGCGCATGCCGCGCTTGACCTTGTCGCCCTCGTTCACGAACAGCCGCGAGCCCTGGGTGAGCTTGTGCACGGCACGCTCGTGACCCTGCTCGTCCTCGATCACCAGCGCCACGTTGCGGCCCAGGGTGATGATGCGGCCCGAGCTGTCGGTCACCACGTTGGAGTTGCGCAGGCGCACGATGCCCTCGTGGTTGGATTCCACGAACGACTCGTCGAGCACCTGTGCCGTACCGCCGATGTGGAAGGTACGCATGGTGAGCTGGGTACCCGGCTCGCCAATGGACTGGGCGGCGATGACGCCGACAGCCTCGCCGAGGTTGACCGGGGTACCGCGCGCCAGGTCGCGGCCATAGCAGCGGGCGCACACACCGAAGCGGGTTTCGCAGGTCAGCACCGAACGGATGCGGATTTCCTGGATGTTGGCTTCCTCGATCTTGTCGACATCGTCTTCGCTGATCTCGTGGCCCTTCGGAATGATGACATCGTTCGTCTGCGGGTGACGGACGTCTTCCGCAGCCGTACGGCCCAGCACGCGCGAACCCAGCGAGGCGATGATCTCACCGGCATCGATGATCGGACGCGCCGTGATCGAGTTTTCCGTGCCGCAGTCTTCCTCGGCGATGATGGCGTCCTGCGCCACGTCGACAAGACGGCGGGTCAGGTAACCCGAGTTGGCGGTCTTCAGGGCGGTGTCGGCCAGACCCTTGCGGGCGCCGTGTGTGGAGTTGAAGTACTCCAGCACGGTGAGGCCTTCCTTGAAGTTCGAGATGATCGGCGT
>CAZYKZ010000509.1:0-1526 GCA_964648175.1 uncultured Anderseniella sp. | reverse complement strand
GCAGGTCGAGATAGCAGGCGGGTTTGAGGAAGCGCTCGACCTGGTCCGGCGTCGCGTCGCGCAGGGGTAGCGGCGGCTGGTTGACGTAGGCCCACAGCTCGCCGGTGGCCTTGCCACATTCCTCGTTGACGAGGCACTGCTGCACCATGCTCATGCCCTGTCCGCCAACGTCCGGCGAATGGTTGATGGCGTTGAGGCGGTGGTCGCGCACAGCCTGCTCGATTGCCTTCACCACTTCCGGCCGCAGGGTACCCGTCCGGTCCATCTCCATCTCGTGCGGAAACAGGTGCGCTTGCGTGAAGGCGCGAGCGCGGTCACGGATTTCACGGTCTTCGGGGCTGAGGGCCATGTCCATCGCAATCATCCCCCGAGCGGGCGGAGCATTTCGCGCGAGATGATGTGGCGCTGAATCTCGCTGGTGCCTTCCCAGATGCGTTCGATGCGGGCGTCGCGCCAGATGCGCTCCAGCGGCAGTTCGTCCATGACGCCCATGCCGCCGTGGATCTGGATTGCCTCATCCGCCACGAAGGCCAGCACCTCGGACGCCTTGAGCTTGGCCATGGCCATGTCGGCCTCGGTCACCGTGCCCTCGTCATATTTCGAGGCGGCTTCCATGGTCAGCAGGTTGGCGGCTTTCAATTCCATGGCCATGTCGGCGAGCTTGAACGACACCCCCTGGAACTTGCAGATCTGCTGGCCGAACTGCTGCCGGTCGACCGACCATTGCAGCGCATGGGAAAGAGCACGTTCGGCACGGCCAAGGCAGGTGGCGGCCACCTGAAGGCGCGTTGCGCCGAGCCACTGGTTGGCCACCTCGAAGCCCTTGTGCACCTCGCCAAGGCGCTGCGTATCAGGAATGCGGCAGTTGTCGAACTCGAGGATGGAGTTGGTGTAGCCGCGGTGGGAGACGTTGCGATAGCCCTCGCGCACGGTGAAGCCGGGCGTGCCCATGTCGATGATGAACGAGGTGATCAGCTTCTTCTTGCCGCGAGGCGTGTCTTCCTCGCCGCTGGCGAAATAGGCGATCACGAAGTCGGCCTCGTCCGCGTGGGAGATGAAGTGCTTGGTGCCGTTGAGCACCCAGTCATCGCCATCCTTGACAGCCGTGGCCTTCATGCCGCGCAGGTCCGAGCCCGCGCCGGGCTCGGTCATCGCCATGCAGTCGATCTTTTCGCCGCGTACGCAGGGCAGGGTGTAGCGCTCGCGCTGTTCCTCATTGCAGGCCATCAGGATGTTGGAGGGGCGCGCCACGCAGTTCCAGTGCAGCGCGTAATTGGCCCGGCCAAGCTCCTTCTCGTAGAGCACCCAGGTCAGCGTATCCAGCCCTGCGCCGCCAACCTCTTCCGGCATGTTGGCGGCATAGAGGCCCGCCTCGATGGCCTTGGCCTTCAACTCCTCATAGAGGTCGCGGCGCAGCTTGCCGGTGCGCTCCACTTCGGCCTCGTGGGGATACAACTCGTTCTCGACGAAACTCCTCGTCGTATCGACGATCATCTGCTGTTCTTCGGTGAGGTTGAAGTTCATCG
>CAZYKZ010000508.1:0-1526 GCA_964648175.1 uncultured Anderseniella sp. | reverse complement strand
ACAACTTCGACGAGATCTTCGTCATCTATTACCGCGACAACACCATCGCGATGGAAGGCTTCAAGGGCGACGAGTACGACTTCCGCGCTGAAAGCTCATCCAAGGATTGGGCCACTTCATACGATTTCCCGGCGGCCAAGCGTGGCGACGTGGTGAAGGAGGAAATCTATCTCAAGAACCCGGACGGCATGCAGGCCTACGTGTTCAACACACGCCGCGAACGCTTTGCCGATGCCAGGGTCCGCCAGGCGCTGAACTACGCTTTCGATTTCGAATGGGCCAACCAGAACCTGTTCTTCGGGCAGTACGCACGCACGGCCAGTTATTTCGCCAACTCGGAACTGGCATGGACCGGCCTGCCGGAAGGCAAGGAACTCGAGATCCTCAACGAGGTGAAGGACCAGGTGCCCCCGGAGGTATTCACCGAGGAATACAAGAACCCCGTCTACGCCACGCCGCAGGACAAGCGCAACAACCTGCGCACGGCGGCGAAACTTTTCTCGGAAGCGGGCTGGACCGTCGGCAATGACCGGGTGCTGCGCAATGCGAAGGGCGAGGACTTCACCATCGAATTCCTGCTCGTCTCGCCGCTTTTCGAACGTGTCGTGCTTCCATATGTCAGCCAGTTGGAACTGCTCGGCATCAAGAGCACGGTGCGTACCATCGACTCTGCCCAATACGAGCGCCGGGTGCAGGCCTTCGACTATGACTGCATCGTCGGCAGTTGGGGCCAGTCGCTGTCGCCCGGTAATGAACAGCGCAACTTCTGGGGCTCGGAAGCGGCAGACCGCGAAGGCAGCCGGAACTTCGTCGGCATCAAGAATCCGGCGGTCGACAAGCTGATCAACAAGATCATCTTCGCCAAGGACCGCGACGAACTGGTCGCCGCCTGCCGCGCGCTCGACCGCGTGCTGCTGTGGAACCATTACGTGGTGCCGATGTGGAACATCCCCTACGAGCGCGTTGCCTACTGGAACCGTTTCGGGCGGCCCGAGAAGCTGCCGGATCACTCGATCGGTTTCCCTGCAATCTGGTGGTGGGACGCCGACAAGGCCGGCAAGGTGAAGAGCTGATGCGGCGGCTTGCCCTTGCGGCGTTGACCGCGTGTTCCGTTGCTGCAGCCCCGGCCCTTGCCGAACCCCGGCACGGACTGTCGGCATTTGGCGAGCTGGCGCTACCGGCCAACTTTGCTCATCTGCCCTATGTGAACCCTGAGGCACCGAAGGGCGGGCGCATTACCACGCTGGGCACCGCCGGGCGGATCACCTTTGACAGCCTCAATGGCTACATCCTGAAAGGCGAACCCGCACAGCTCATCGAGTTGCTGTTCGACAGCCTGATGGTGCGCAACGCCGATGAGCCGGACGCAGTTTACGCCAACCTGGCCAGCCGGGCAGAAGTGGCCGCGGACGGCATGGGCGTCACCTTCTGGGTGGACGAGCGGGCGAAGTTCTCCGACGGTACGGCCGTAACGGCGGAAGACGTGTGTTACACCTTCGACCTGCTCAAGAAGGACGGCCTGCCGC
>CAZYKZ010000507.1:0-1528 GCA_964648175.1 uncultured Anderseniella sp. | reverse complement strand
GTCAAGATCGGCATGATCGCCACGGCGGAAATTGCCGAAGCGGTGGCCGATGCGCTTACCCGCAACAAGGCGGTCAACGTGGTGCTGGACCCGGTCATGGTGGCCAAGGGCGGCGACCGGTTGCTGAGGGAGGACGCCGTCGCCGCACTCAAAGCCCGCCTGCTTCCACTCGCCACCCTCATCACACCCAACCTGCCGGAAGCGGCGGAACTCACCGGCGACCCGGAAATCACCTCACGCGACGAGATGCCCGACTTGGCCCGGAAGCTCGTCTCGCTCGGCGCAAAGGGTGTCATGCTGAAAGGTGGCCATCTTGAGGGCGAAGACAGCCCTGACTACCTGCTCACGCCCGCCGGTGATGGCATCTGGCTGGAAGGCAGGCGAACGCCGACGAAAAACACCCACGGCACCGGCTGCACCCTGTCCTCGGCGCTCGCAACTCAACTCGCGCTCACCGGCAACGCCGAAGCCGCCGCCCGCGCCGCCAAGGCCTACGTGGCTGAAGCCATCGCCGCCGCGGACAGGCTGAATGTCGGCCACGGCCACGGACCCACCCACCACTTCCACGCAACCCAGAAAGGCTGAACCCATGGACTACGGCTCTTCCCTTCACGGCCAGCTGCGCGCTGAAGCGGGCCCCGCCTGGACGGCTTATGTCGAGCACGCTTTCGTGCGCGGCCTCGAAGACGGCACGCTGCCGCGGGCATCTTTCCTGCACTACCTGCAGCAGGATTACGTCTACCTGATCCACTACACCCGCGCCTGGGCATTGGCCGCCGCCAAGTCCACGGACATCGACGAGATGCGCGAGTTCGCCGGCGCAGCACTTGCCCTGATCGACGGCGAGATGCAGCTTCACATCGAAACCTGTGAAGCGGTGGGCATATCTAAAGCCGCTCTCGCCGCCACCCGCGAGGAACCAGAGAACCTCGCCTATACCCGCTTCGTGATGGATGCGGGCCAGCGTGGCGACCTGCTTGAGCTGCTGGCTGCCGTCATCCCTTGCGCGCTCGGCTACGGCGAGATCGGAGCGCGCCTGATGGCTGCGACCGAAGGAAAGCGCGAAAACCACCCCTACAGGGACTGGATCGAGACTTATGGCGGCGAAGACTACCAGGGCTTCGCCCAATCCGCCGCCAGCCGTTTCCAGCAGGTCGCCGAACGCACGCTGGGGCCTGACTTCAAGGCCTCGCCGCGCTGGCAATCCTTGAGCAACACCTTCACCACCGCCTGCCGGCTGGAGACGGCGTTCTGGTCCATGGGCCTGCGTGGCGAGATGCACCCCGACTTCCACGTCTGACTTGTCCATCCGTCGAACTGGATTGGGCGCGCGCTGCATGCTATGCCGCGCCATTCCCTTCTGACTGACCGACGGAGTGCTTTGAGCCATGGCAACGACCCGCACCGAAACCGACACCTTTGGCCCCATCGAGGTTGATGCCTCGAAGTACTGGGGCGCGCAGGCGCAGCGCTCGCTCGGCAACTTCAAGATCGGCTGGGAAAAGCAGCCGCAGCCCATCGTCCGCGC
>CAZYKZ010000506.1:0-1529 GCA_964648175.1 uncultured Anderseniella sp. | reverse complement strand
GCGAAGAAGATCCAGAACACGTAAAGCGTGATCTGGGCGACGTCTATGTAGGATGTGACTGCACCGGTACCCATCACAGGTTCCTCCAGGGTTTTGTCAGCCAGGCAACTCTGTCAGGCCGAACTTCGATATCTGCCGCTTCGAAAAATTGCCTGTTTCGCGCACGAGCGGCCCAATGGCGATCAGGGTTGCAAACAAGAGAACGATTTCAATGCAGTAGACGGTGGCATAGCCAGCCGATGGCGTGGCCATGACCTCGCCAAGTGCGCCGGTGGCGGCAATCGAGCTGACCGTGTCACGCAGCACGCCGCCGGATGCGATGCCAAGCCCGGCTGCGGTGGCCTGCACCGCGCCCCAGGCGCCTGCGGCCATGCCAGATGCATCCGACGAGGCAAGTTCCATCGCTGCGGTAAGGCTGCCCACGGCGAACAGGCCGGTTCCCAGCCCGATCAGCGCGGTGCCCACCTTGAACATCAAGGTTGAATTGAGCGGATCCGCAAACAGAACCGCGGCAAACGCCGGAAGGCCGATCAGCGCGCCGACGGCGGCCAGCCGGCAGGCATGCATGCCGCGCGAGAACACGCGCACCGCCAGCAGGAAGCCAAGCAGCGTGCCCCCGGCCGTCAGGGCGGTCAGCAGCGTCGTTTGCGGTACCGACAGTCTCAGCACTTCACCGCCATAGGGTTCAAGCAGCACGTCCTGCATGCCGAATGCCATGGTGCCGAGGAACACCGCGACCAGCAGTCGGACGGCGGGCTTGCCCCGCGTGAACTTGTGCCAGCTTTCGCTAAAGGCGGGCCGTTCGGTGCGCGCAATTGCTGCGCGCTCCGCATTGCGTGGCTCCTGCTTCCACATCGAGATGAAATTGACGATCACGGAGAACACGGCGGCGCCGTGAATGACGCGGATCAGCAGTTCGGAACTGAAATCGTTGAGCAAAAGCGAGAACACGATCGCGCTCATCACCATGCCGACCAGCAGCATCATGTACAAAAGCGCAACGGCGCGCGGACGGCGGTCTTCGGGCACCATGTCGTTCATGAGTGCGAGACCAGCCGTCTGGCTGTAATGGATGCCGAAGCCAATGAGCAGGAATGCAAGCGCCGCGCCGCCCTGGCCTGCGATCTGGGCGGCCGTGCCGGTCGTATGCGCCTGGCCGGACAGCAGAAGCAACGCAGGCGGCAACACAACATAGCCGCCAAACTGCAGCAGCAGGCCAATCCACAGATAGGGAATGCGCCGCCAGCCCAGTACCGAGCGGTGCGTATCCGAACGATGGCCGATCAATGTACGCAGCGGCGCGAACAGGATCGGGATGGCGATCATGGCGGCCACAAGCCACGCATGCACGCCGAACTCGACGATCATCACCCGGTTGACCGTGCCGGTCATCATCACCATTGCCATGCCGACCGGGATCTGGAACAGCGCAAGGCGCAGCAAGCGGCCGAGGCTCATCTCGTCGCTGGCGGCATCGGCAAACGGCAGCCACCGGGTTCCAAGCCGGGTCCACAAGTTCGCTGCCCTGG
>CAZYKZ010000505.1:0-1530 GCA_964648175.1 uncultured Anderseniella sp. | reverse complement strand
GGCCCCGCCTTCGAAGGCGCGCAGATCTCTTGCGGCCAGCGCGCAGCGCCCGGCGCGATCGAGCGCATCCGCATCAACCCGGAAACGCTGGAGCCGCGCTTCAAGGTGATCGGCTGTGACAAGTGGTCGGACGAGCCGGGCTTCGAGGACGACATCGCCTCGACGGGCGTCACCGGCATCTGCGGTTCCGGCATCATCGAGGTGATCGCCGAGATGTACCTGGCCGGCATCATCAACCAGGATGGCATGTTCGACGGTTCGTTCGCCGCCCGCTCTCCACGGGTGGTGCAGACGGGGCGCACCTTCACCTATGTCATCCGCGAGGGCGAGCCGCTCATTTCCATCACCCAGAACGACGTGCGCGCCATCCAGCTGGCAAAGGCCGCGCTTTATGCCGGCGTGCAGCTGCTGATGGACAAGCTCGACCTCAAGAGCGTCGACACCATCCGTCTTGCCGGCGCCTTCGGCAGCCACATCGATGTGAAGTACGCGATGATCCTGGGCCTCATTCCAGACTGCAACCTGAAGCACGTGCACTCTGCAGGCAATGCCGCGGGTACTGGTGCGCGCATCGCGCTCCTCAATACCGCCGGCCGTGACGAGATCGAGCAGGTGGTGCGGCGCATCGAGAAAATCGAGACGGCGGTCGAGCCGATGTTCCAGCAGCACTTTGTCGAGGCCATGGCCATTCCGCACAAGACTGCCTCGTTCCCCAACCTGTCGACGGAAGTGAACCTGCCGCAGGTCAAGGAAATCATCGCCGCCAACGCGGACGGGTCGGAAGGCCGTCAGCGCCGCCGGCGGCGGGGTTGATCACGGCTGAAGGCGGCCCCCTTGCGCCTGCGCACAAACCTGTCAGACTCCCTGCCCGAAAGCGCACTGAATTGTAGCGGACGGCATGGGAGGCCAAGGTCATGCCTACGGCAAAGCAGAAAGCTGAACTGTTTGCGCAATTGCACGAGCGCGAGGACAAGGCGCTGATCCTGCCCAACGCCTGGGACGTCGGATCCGCGCGCATCCTGGAAGCGATGGGCTTCGAGGCCATCGCCACCACCAGCGCCGGATTTGCCTTCAGCCTGGGCAAGCGCGACTGGCCGGGCGAGGTCAGCCGGGCGGAAGCGCTGGGCATGTGCAAGGCGGTCGTCAAGGCAGTCAACGTACCTGTCTCGGCAGACCTCGAGCACGGCTATGGCCTGAAGCCCGAGACCGTCGCTGAAACCATCCGCCAAGCCGCCGCCGCCGGCCTAGCCGGCTGCACCATAGAAGACACCTCCGGCAAGCCTGACGCCCCGATCATCGACTTTCAGCATGCTGTCGAGCGCATATCAGCCGCGGTGCAGGCTCGCAACGCGCTGAAGCGCCCGTTCATCCTGACAGCGCGTGCGGAAAACTTCCTGCATGGACGCCCCGATCTGGACGAGACCATCTCCCGTCTGATCGCGTTCGAGGCAGCCGGGGCGGACGTGCTTTATGCACCCGGCCTGTCCACCCTCGACCAGATCGCACAGGTCTGCGAGGCCGTCAGCAAGC
>CAZYKZ010000504.1:0-1530 GCA_964648175.1 uncultured Anderseniella sp. | reverse complement strand
TCTTGAAGAAGGGTACCCGCTTGGCGTCGACCGGCACCGGATCGCCGGTGCGCGGATTGCGCCCCATGCGGGCGTCGCGCTGCTTCACCGAAAAGGCGCCGAAGCCGCGAAGCTCCACCCGGTTGCCCTCGGCCATGGCCTGGATGATTTCGTCAAAGATCGTGTTCACGATCCGCTCGACGTCCCGCTGGAACAGGTGCGGGTGCCGCATGGCAATTTCCTGAATCAATTCAGACTTGATCATGTAGGTTTCGTCCCCTCATGCGTGGCTGCAACCATGCGCAGTACCCGGCAGCCCCGCCTACCGCCAGAAGGTAGGTTGCCGGTATCCACGCCCTCAGTTTACCTGAGATCAGGGTGCCAAAGCGCCAATAACCCGTCAAGTCTAACAGACTCGTGTGAAATTGTGTCTGCAAGCCCCGGAAATCCGAGCCAGTTTGCCACCATCCGCAGACCGAAAATCCCCAGGCTGCCGGCCGCGTTCTCTGTCTCGGGCTTCCAGTCCACAGCCTTCATGTCGGCCGCAATCTTGTGTTCCTTTTCAAGCCAGGCGCGCGCCTGCTCCTCGCCGCCCAGCGCATCGACCAGCTTCACGTCGAGCGCCTGCCGGCCGGTGAACACGCGCCCGTCGGAGATCAGCGCCATCTGTTGCGGGTTGAGCCCCCGGCGTTCCTTCACCAGGCCGGTGAACCAGTTGAAGCTGTCGCGGATCATCGCGTCGGTAACGGCGAGGGCCTTCTCGCTGGGCTCGTCGAACATGTTGGGTTCGGCCTTCAGTTCGCCGGACTTGCGTTCGTTGAACTTGATGCCGAGCGTGGTCAGCAGTTCTTTCACCTGAGCCCACTGGAAGATGACGCCGATCGATCCGGTGATGGTGTTGCCGCGCGCCACGATGTGGTCGGCGCCGATGGCGGTGATGTAGCCGCCCGATGCGGCCACCGTGTCCATGACGGCAACCACCGGCCGGTCCTTGGCGATGGCGCGCAGATGTTCATAGATCGCTTCGGATCCGGCAGTCGTGCCGCCAGGGCTGTCGATGTGCACCATCAGCGCCTTGACCTGCTTGGCCTCCTCGATTTCCTTGAGCATTTTCAGGGTCTTGGTATCGCCGGTGATCATGCCTTCCACGCGGATGCGCGCCACATGGTCGGCTTGCTTGCCGAGGTCGAAGCCGCCACCCGAGCCGGCGGCCCAGGTAATGGCGATCAGCGCGATGGCGCCGAGAACCAGCGCCAGCGCCCTCCAGAAGCTGATGCGGCTGCGCATCTTGCGGCGGGCGATTAGCGTGTCTGCATCCAGCGGCATTTGTCTCTCCCGGGCGTGGAATCGTGGCGGAACCTGATGAAATTCCGGATTGCGCCGCCTTTATATCGATAGAATTCATGGCCGCAAAATGAAACCGGCCGGCACCTGTGGTTCAGGCACCGGCCGGTCAAGTCTGTTCGAGACCGGGAAGGCGGGCTTACTTGTCGCCGTCTTCCTTGGCCTTGTTCAGGGCCGCACCCAGGATGTCGCCCAGCGACGCGCCCG
>CAZYKZ010000503.1:0-1534 GCA_964648175.1 uncultured Anderseniella sp. | reverse complement strand
TGCCTCATAGACTTGGCACGGCTGACATACATCAACCGACGGTCGCTACACATTCAAACATCTCAATGAGATAGTTTGAATGTTAATGGATTGTCAGTCAGTGACTGGGCGACCAGAGTCTTGGTCGTTGGGGAAGTCACCGCATGACGATTTCCGCATTGTCGTGGTGAGGGGCTGTCCCATGATCGACGCGGCTTTATTGGAGTTGATCGACCTGTGTTACGGGGCCGTCGATGACAAAGCTTGCTGGCAAGCACTCATCGAGAAACTGGCCAGGACATTGGAGGCCGATGCCGGCGATCTTGTTTTCGAAAAGTACGATGCTGGTGTTGCTGATCCGCTTGGTACAACTGGCTATGACCCGCATTTTCGTCAGACCTATGACGTGGCGTTTCTTGGCAACAACCCCTGGATTGAAACTCTCAAGATGTTCCCGGCAGGTAGGCCGGCTGCCCGAGAGTACGAGCCAAACGACTTTGAGCAGTCAAGCTACTACAATGACTGGCTGAAACCGCAGGGATACCGGCATGAAGTTGGAGCCATTCTGGAACATCGCCTGGATCGGGTGATCCATATCGGCTTCACCCGCACTCATGCTCACGGACCATTCCTGCATGCAGATGCCGCCTGTCTGGCCCGCATCATTCCGCACATCCGCAGAGCAGTGGATCTGTCGGAAAAGCTGAAAGATGGACAGGCGGGTAACCCCAGCATTCTGGATCTTGTCGACTGGCTTCAGACGGCTGCCCTTCTCTTGGATGCAAAAGGCCGCGTCCTGCATATGAACCGCGCTGCCGATGCACTGCTGCAGCAAGTCGACTGTCCAATGTCAGTTAGGGCGAACCGTCTTAGAATGACTAACGCCAACTCCTTCCACGAGTTGGAGCAGGCGGTAGCATGTTCTGCGTCAATCGACATTTTTACACGGCAGTCGACCGCTAATGGCACGGTTCTGATCCACAGGGATGACGAGGACCTACCTCCCCTAGTGGTAAAAGCCTATCCATTAAGGGGAGGCTTCGAAGACGGCTTAGTACAGCCAAGATGTCTGTTACTCATCAATGATCCCAGCAGGCCACTCCCCGAGCAAAAGCCATTGTTGAGGTTGGCTTGGGACCTAACTGACACGGAAGCCTCACTTGCGTTGGCTCTGGCAAATGGGGAACACATTGCCGAATATGCGGAGCGCATGGGAATATCGCCCGGTACGGCACGCTGGCACCTGAAAAACATTCAGACCAAAACGGGAACTCACAGAACCGAGGACGTCGTGAGGCTGGTGCATTCAACGCTGGTCAAGTTCTAGCGGACTCTACTTGGACTTCTAAAAAAGGCACCTATCGAACTATCTAAATCTGCGCCTGCAGAAGGCTGCCGTTCTCGGTCTCTAGGACAACGGGTTCGGGAAAGTTCCGGACTACTTCAGTCCTTCTAAGAGAAGGCAACTTTCAGGTGGCAGAGCAAAGCCTCCCCGTAGAGAGCAAAACCAGCCGAAGTAGAAGCTGACTTGCTGCTTGACCGTAACAGTCCTGAG
>CAZYKZ010000502.1:0-1538 GCA_964648175.1 uncultured Anderseniella sp. | reverse complement strand
GATCATCTGCTGCGCCTGATCGACAGGTTCGTCGACCTGAGCGGCATACGTGGCCATCTGGCACCGTTCTACAGTTCCACCGGCCGGCCGTCGGTCGACCCCGAACTGATGATCCGGATGCTGCTGATTGGCTATGTCATGGGTATCCGCTCGGAGCGGCGCCTTTGCGAGGAAGTGCATCTGAACCTGGCTTATCGCTGGTTCTGCCGCCTTGATCTGACCGATGCGGTGCCCGACCACTCCACCTTCTCCAAGAACCGCCATGGCCGGTTCCGGGAGAGTGATCTCTTCCGGCAGTTGTTTGAGACAGTGGTCGGGCGGTGCATTGCCGAAGGGCTTGTTGGCGGTGACCGTTTTGCCGTCGATGCCAGCCTGATCCGCGCCGATGCCAACCGGCAGAACGCCACGCCGATCGATGACTGGCCGGTTGAACGTCTCGATCCCCACGATGCACCACGCGCCGTGCGCGAGTACCTCGACACGCTGGATGAAGCCGCCTTTGGTGCAGCCAGCGACGTCAAGCCGAAGTTCACTTCCCATTCCGATCCGGCAGCGCAATGGACCGGGGCACACAAGGGGCCTGCGTTCTTTGCCTATGCTGACAACTATCTGATCGACACCGATCATGCCGTGATCGTGGACGTGGAAGCCACCCGCGCCATCCGCCAGGCCGAAGTTGGCGCCGCAAGAACGATGATCGAGCGCACGCTTGCCCGCTTTGGGCTTTATCCCGAAGCCCTGGTGGCCGATACCGCCTATGGGTCAGCAGACATGCTGGGTTGGCTGGTTTATGAACATGGCATCGAGCCGCACATCCCGGTTTTTGACAAGTCAAAGCGCCGCGATGGTTGCTTCGAGAAGGTCGACTTCACCTACGATCACCAGGCCGACGCCTACACCTGTCCCGCAGGCAAGCAGCTCCGCCCGCGCCGCAGGGCCTGTCAGCGTCAGAGCCCGCTGGCCGATGCCGATGGCATGGTGCGATACCGCGCCAGCAAGCTCGACTGTGAGCAATGTACACTGAAGTGGCAGTGTTGCCCGAAAGCGCCTGCGCGCAAGGTCCTGCGATCGGTCTACGAAGGGGCACGCGACATGGCCCGTGACATCGCCGCAACCGATGCCTACGCCGCCTCAAGCAGGGCACGCAAGAAAGTGGAGATGCTGTTTGCCCATCTGAAGCGCATCCTGAAGCTCGACCGGCTCCGATTACGAGGGCCGAACGGCGCCCGCGACGAGTTCCACCTCGCAGCCACTGCCCAGAACCTCAGGAAACTCGCAAAGCTTGTGCCTCACCCACAGCCAATGCCGGGGTAAACCATCAAAGGCTGTCGCTATCCACCGCAACCAGTCGAGCCAGCAACCGACCAGGGATCGAGTTTTTCAACACAATCGGCACAAAGCGGACTCTCCTGCTCAGTGCCAAAAATGTCCGTTGTTGGGGGTAGAGCGGACATTCTTGGTCGCTCGTCGGAGAGTCCGCTAATGACAACCTCTGCCGCCCGCCGGAGCGCGGGCTTCTGTTGGTGCAGGCATCAGAT
>CAZYKZ010000501.1:0-1542 GCA_964648175.1 uncultured Anderseniella sp. | reverse complement strand
GAGGCGCTGGCGCTCGCACTCGCGTGGCTGCGCGAACAACCGGTCGAGGCCGACAAGCTGGTCTACGCCACGGCAGAACCGGAAGAGGTCAGCGCCGCTCAGGAAAAGCTTGGCCGCGACAGGGCGGGTTCGGTGGTCGAGAATGCGCTGGCGCGGCTGGCGCAGGAAGGCTTCGCCCTTGGCGTGCGCCGCTTCGTGGTGGCGGGCGGTGAGACATCAGGCGCGGTAACGCAGGCGCTTGGCGTGGACAGGCTGAGTGTCGGTCGCGAGATTGCGCCGGGCGTGCCGTGGTGTTTCGCCGTACGAGATGGCGAAACGTTAGCCATCACGCTCAAGTCCGGCAATTTCGGCGCGGAAGACTTCTTCGCCAGAGCACTGTCGCAACTGGACCATTGATTTTGGGCGCGCAACTTACCCGAAAACCGGTTCCCACTTTTCGGGTTGCGCTTGTCAGCCCTCGATCACGATGGCGCGGAAGTCGTTGACGTTGGTCAGCGTCGGGCCGGTCATGACAAGGTCGCCGGTCGCCTCGAAGAAGCCATAGGCGTCGTTGTTGGCGAGCATGGCTTCGGCGTCGATGCCCTTTGCGGATGCGCGGGACAGCACATCCGGCAGCACCCGCGCGCCGGCATTGTCTTCCGATCCGTCGATGCCGTCGGTGTCGATTGCAACCGCCGAAATGCCCTTCGCACCATTCAGGCCGATGGCAAGCGCCAGCGCGTATTCGGCGTTGCGTCCGCCCCGGCCGTTGCCCTTCAACGTCACCGTGGTCTCGCCACCAGACAGGATGACGGCCGGACCCCTGGTCTCCAGCGCCAGCTTCGCATGGGCGGCGCCAACCTCGCGCGATTCACCTTCCAGGTCGTCGCCCATGTCGATCACCGTATAGCCGGCCTCGCGCGCGATCTTCGCCGCCGCATCGATGGACAGTTTGGGCGTTGCGATCATGCGGGTGTCGGCGTTGGCGAACGCCGGATCACCGGGCTTGGGCGTTTCGGACGCGGGCGAGTTGAGGAAGCTGCGCACAGAAGGTGCGACGTCCAGCTTGTACTTGTCGAGAATGGCGAGCGCCTGCTCGCGCGTGGTCGGGTCCGGAACGGTGGGGCCTGAGGCCACGGTGGAGGGGTCGTCGCCGGGAACGTCCGAGATCAGCAGCGACACCACCTTTGCAGGATGGGCCGCCGCAGCGAGCCTGCCGCCCTTGATTGCTGACAGGTGCTTGCGCAGGCAGTTCATCTCGCCAATGGGCGCGCCAGACGCCAGCAGCGCCTTGTTGACCGCCTGCTTCTCTTCCAGCGTGATCCCGTCCGCCGGCGCGGTGAGCAAGGCCGAGCCGCCTCCTGAAATGAGGCACAGCACCAGGTCGTCTTCGCTCAGACCCTGCACCATCTTGTGGATGCGGGCGGCCGCATCAAAGCCTGCCTTGTCCGGCACCGGGTGGGCGGCCTCGACGATCTCGATCTGTGTGCACGGCACGCCGTGGCCATAGCGCGTCAGCACAAGGCCTTCGAGCTTGCCCTTCCAGTTGGCCTCGACGGCGGC
>CAZYKZ010000500.1:0-1545 GCA_964648175.1 uncultured Anderseniella sp. | reverse complement strand
CTCGAGGCGCGCGGGCTCGACGGCATCCTGATGTTCCAGCAGGAGTCGATGTACTACCTGACCGGCTACGACACGTTCGGTTTCTGCTTCTTCCAGTGTCTCTATCTCGGCTGTGACGGCAAGCTGGCCTTGCTGACCCGCTCGGCGGACCTGCGCCAGGCGCAGCACACCTCGATGATCGAGGACATCCGGATCTGGACCGACGAGGCAGGCGCAAAGCCTGCTGCGCAACTGAAGGACATGCTGGCGAGCCTCGGCGCGAAGGGCAAGAAGCTCGGCATCGAGAACGAGTCCTACGGGCTTGTGCACTCCAACGGTCTGGCGGTCGATGCCGAGATGAAAGGTTTCTGCAAACTCGAGGATGCCTCGCGGCTGGTGGACGCCATCCGGGCGGTCAAGTCCGAGGCCGAACTCAAGTACGTGCGCAAGGCCGGCAAGCTGGGCGATGCGGCGCTGAAGGCCGCGATCGAGGCCACCCATGCCGGTGCGGACGAGGGCGACATTCTTGCCGCCCAGCACAATGCCATCTTCTCCGGTGGCGGCGACTATCCGGCCAACGAGTTCATCATCGGGTCGGGCAAGGACGCGCTGCTGTGCCGCTACAAGTCGGGCCGGCGCAAGCTGTCGAAGCGCGACCAGCTGACGCTCGAGTTTGCTGGCGTCTACAGGCACTATCACGCGGCGTTCATGCGCACATTCATCGTCGGTGAACCGAAAAAGCAACACGTGGCGATGCATGACGCGGCCGTTGCCGCACTCAAGGCGTGCGAGGCGCAGCTCAGGCCTGGCAGGACAGCGGGAGACGTGTTCGACGCCCACGCCAGCGTGTTGGATGAGCACGGGTTCACGCACGCCAGGCTCAATGCCTGTGGCTATTCGCTGGGCGCCAAGTTCACGCCTAGCTGGATGGACACGCCGATGTTTTATCACGGCAACCCGTTCAGCATTGCGCCAAACATGGTATTCTTCACCCACATGATCCTCATGGACTCCACCACCGGCAACGCCATGACGCTGGCGCGCACCTACATCACCACCAAGGGTGATCCCGAGCCGGTATCGAAGTATCCGCTGAATCTGATCTGCCGTTAGGAGACAGGCATGGCCTACATCGTGAGACCGCTGGAAGCAGCCGACAAGCCGCGCTGGCGCGAGCTGTTCGACGGCTACCTCAAGTTCTACAAGACCGAGCTTTCCGATGAGCAGATCGAGCTTACGTTCGAGCGGCTGATGGGCGATTTCGAGTGGGATCCGAAGGGGCTCGTGGCGGTGAACGACGAAGGCCGCATCGACGGCATCACGCACTACGTCTTCCACCGCTCGACATGGTCGCCGACGGTGTACTGCTATCTCGAGGACCTGTTCGTCGACCCTGCCGTGCGCGGTGGCGGTGCGGGCAGGGCTCTGATCATGGCGGTCTATGACCGGGCCGACGACAAGGGCGCGACCCGCACCTACTGGGCGACGCAGGAGTTCAACTATCCGGGCCGGACGCTCTATGACAAGGTGGCGGTCAAGTCGCCCTTCATCCAGTACCGGCGGCCG
>CAZYKZ010000499.1:0-1547 GCA_964648175.1 uncultured Anderseniella sp. | reverse complement strand
CCGACAAGCCCGACAGCCAGGACATCTGCTTCGTGCCGGACGGCGACTATGTGCCTGTGATCGAGCGGCTGCGCCCCGAGGCCGGACAGCCGGGCAATATCGTGCACGAGGACGGGCGCGTGCTGGGACAGCACAAGGGCATCGTGCATTACACCATCGGCCAACGCCGTGGCATCGGCATTGCTGCGGCGGAGCCGCTTTACGTGACGCGGCTGGATGCGGCGACGGCGACCGTTGTCGTCGGCCCGCGCGAGGCGCTGGCGCGCGACGTGATTGCGCTTCGCGACGTGAACTGGCTGGGCGAGGGGGATGCGGAAGGTGTGCGGGTGATGGTGAAGATCCGCTCGACCCGGTCGCCGGTACCGGCGCGGCTGGTGCGCGACGGGCAGGGGAGGTTGTGCGCACATCTCGACGAGGCAGAGCATGGCGTGTCGCCTGGCCAGGCGTGCGTGTTCTATGACGGCCCGGGAAGCGGCGCGCGCGTGCTCGGTGGTGGCTATATTGTCGCCGGATTGCGGTCGCAGGATCAGCTTGATGCCGGGCGCAAGCCCGATGATGACTTTCGCGTGAATATGTGACATGCCGGACACCATGGGCGATACAAGTCTCGAAAAGCAGACCCGCAAGAAGGAACAGGTGGCGGCCGCCTGGGCCGTGCACGCGTTCACCGCCTCCGGCATCGTACTGGGCTTCCTGGCGCTGGTGGCGATCCTCGAGGGCGACCGGATCGCCGCGTTCCTGTGGCTGGGCCTGGCGCTGTTCGTGGATGGCATCGACGGCACTCTGGCCCGCCGCGTGCGGGTGCGCGAGATGACGCCGCAGGTGGACGGGGCGACGCTCGACAACGTGATCGACTATTTCACCTATGTCGTGGTGCCGGCCATGATGGTGTACTGGTTCGACCTGGTGCCGCCGGGCTTCGAGACGGCGACGGCGGCGGGCATCCTGGCGGTGTCGCTGTATACCTTCTCCAATGCCGGCATGAAAACGCACGACTATTATTTCGCAGGCTTCCCGGCGCTGTGGAACCTGGTGGTGCTGTACTTCCACATCATGCAGACAGACCCTTGGGTGAACCTGGCCGTGATCGTGGCGTGCGGCGTGCTGACGTTCGTGCCGTGGAAATACGTGCATCCGCTCAGGGTGCGCGACTGGCGCTCGTTCACCATCCCGATGACGGTGCTGTGGGGGGCGACCACGTTCCGGCTGCTGATCGTGTCGGAAGAGCACAAGGCGCTGGAGGCCTCGCCCATCGTGTTCTGGCTGTGGGTGGCGGCGTCGGCCTACTTCCTGGTGATCTGCGTGTGGCGTTCGTTCCGGCCCGAGCCGGAAGAGAAGGACTGAACGCCGGCCCTGACCGGTTTCGCAGCGGTTCCGGCAGCGCGGTGCTTGACTTTGATGGCCGCCGCCGCCTATATCGCTCGCGCGCGAGGGCGCAGCGCTTCGGCGTTACGCCCGCATGCCTTTCGGGGCGGAGTAGCTCAGCAGGTTAGAGCAGCGGAATCATAATCCGCGTGTCGGGGGTTCGAGTCCCTCCTCCGCTACCA
>CAZYKZ010000498.1:0-1549 GCA_964648175.1 uncultured Anderseniella sp. | reverse complement strand
TCCGGGTTCTGCAGTTCGGTGCCCGACACCCGCTCAGGATACGTCCGCTCCTGGTGCATGCGGATGGTGCCATAGGTGCCGTTATTGAGAATGAGGATCACCGGCTGGCAGCCCGCCTGCATGGCCGAGCCCAGCTCCTGGCAATTCATCTGGAAGTCGCCGTCGCCGGCAAAGCACACCACCAGCCGGTCCCGGTGTTCGGCCTTGGCCGCAATCGCCGCCGGCACGCCATAGCCCATCGCGCCGGATTGCGGCGCCAGCAGCCGCTGGCCCTTGCTGAAGCGGAAGAACCGGTTCGGCCAGATGGCGAAGTTGCCCGCGCCGTTGGTCAGGATCACGTCGTCCGGCAGGCTGTCCCGCAAGTGCGCCATGATCGCCGCCATGTCCACCGGGCCGGGCTGCTCCGGCGCGTTGACGTAAGCGAGGTAGCCCACACGCGCCGCCTGCCGCCACTCGGCCCATTCACCCTTGACCTTCAAGCCCTTCACGGCGGCCGCAAACTGGTTTGGGCCGGCATGCACCGGCACGTCGGCTGCATAGATCTTGCCGATCTCCCGGTCGCTCGAGTGCACGTGCACCAGCCGCTGCTTCGGGTTCGGCACCTCCAGCAGCGACCACGCATCGGTGGTCATCTCGCCGAAGCGCACGTTGACCGCGATGATCAGGTCCGCTTCAGAGATCAGCTTCTTCGTCTGCGGAAACATGCCGACGCCCGCATCGCCCGCATAGACCTCGCTCATGTTGTCGAACCGGTCATGGAAGCGGAACGCCGCCAGCACCGGAATGTCGCTGGCCTCGGCAAACGCCCTCAGGTCATTGCAACCCTGCTCGTTCCAGCCGCCGCCGCCGGTGATGATCAGCGGCCGCTCGGCCTTGTCCAGTTCGGCTTTCAGCGCCTTCATGGCGGCAGGCGCGGGCGCGGCCTCAGGGATCGAGACCGGCTTGCAAGGAGCCGCGTCGCTCATCGAGGTCAGCATGTCTTCCGGCAGCGCGATCACCACCGGGCCGGGCCGGCCGGACAGCGCCGTGGTCCAGGCGCGCGACAGGATTTCAGGAATGCGGTCGACCTGGTCGATCTCGGTCACCCACTTGGCGACGGTGCCGAAATAGGCCCGGTAGTCGATCTCCTGGAACGCCTCGCGGCCCTTGTCGAAGGTTGCCACCTGGCCGACGAACAGGATCATCGGCGATGAGTCCTGCATCGCCGTGTGCACGCCGATGGAGGCATTGGTGGCGCCGGGTCCGCGGGTGACGAAGCAGATGCCGGGCTCGCCCGTCAGCTTACCGTGCGCGGCGGCCATGAAGGCGGCGCCGCCCTCGTTGCGGCACAGCACGAAGTCCACCTTGCCGCGCGTATCGTGCAGCGCATCGAGCACGGCCAGATAGCTTTCGCCGGGCACGCCGAAGCCGCGCCGGGCGCCCAGCGATTGAAGGCATGCCACCAGCAGCTGGCCACCGTTTCTCATGGAATTCCCCTGAAGAGTGCAGGGTCCGTCTACGCCACGGCTCTTGCCAGCGCGCACTGCGACCACAGCTTGTTGAGTGCGCT
>CAZYKZ010000497.1:0-1551 GCA_964648175.1 uncultured Anderseniella sp. | reverse complement strand
GGCATGGCCCACATGCCCTTGCCGATCTGGGCATGGCCCGGCAGGCCGCATTCAAGGCCCACGTCGACATTCCGGCGCTCGTAGGCGTCAATCCAGGTAGAGGCCTTCATGTCGGTCTTCCTGATCATCGGACCGGCTTCCATGGAAGTGTGAATCTCGTCGCCGGTGCGGTCGAGGAAGCCGGTGTTGATGAAGAACACCCGCGCCTTTGCGGCCCGGATGCATTCCTTGAGGTTCACCGTGGTGCGGCGCTCCTCGTCCATGATGCCCATCTTGACCGTGTTGCGCTTGAGGCCGAAGGCGTTTTCGATGGCCGTGTAGACCTGGCTGACGAGCGCCACCTCCTTCGGCCCGTGCAGCTTCGGCACCACCACGTAGACAGAGCCCTTGCGCGAGTTGGCGAAGCGGCCGTTCGGACCGACGTCGTGCATGGCGATTGCGGTGTTGACCAGCGCATCCATCAGGGTCTCCGGCACATCGTTGCCGTTCCTGTCCTGCATCGCGCCGATGGTCATCAGCAGGCCGACATTGCGAACCAGCATCAGCGAGTGGGGATGCAGCGCCAGCGGCTTGCCGTTCGCGCCGGTATATTCGCGGGCGGGCACCAGCTTGCGGGTGACGGTCTTGCCGCCCTTCTCGAAGGTGTCCTTCAGGTCGCCTTTCATCAGGCCGAGCCAGTTGCGGTAGACGACGACCTTGTCGTCGGCATCGACGGCGGCAACGGAGTCCTCGCAGTCCATGATGGTGGACATGGCGCTTTCGATGATGACGTCGGCAACGCCTGCTTCATCGGTCGAACCGATCGGGTGGTTCTTGTCGATCACGATCTCGATGTGCAGGCCGTTGTTGACCAGCAGGACCGCTGACGGATTGTCCTTGTCGCCCCGGTAGCCCTTGAACTGGGCATTGTCGACCAGGCCGGTGACCGAGCCCGATTCCAGCGACATGGCCAGCTTGCGGCCCTTGACGAAGTAGCGCGTCACTTCGGCATGGGTTCCGCCGAAAACCGGTGCCGCGTCGTCGAGGAACTGGCGCGCCCAGGCGATGACCTTGGCGCCGCGGATCGGGTTGTAGCCACCGGCGCGAGTGGCGCCGCCTTCTTCGGAAATGGCATCGGTGCCATACAGCGCGTCGTACAGCGAGCCGAAGCGGGCGTTGGCGGCGTTGAGCGCATAACGTGCGTTCATGACCGGGACCACCAGCTGCGGGCCGGCAACGGTAGAGATTTCCTCATCGACATTGCGCGTGGTGGCGGAGAAATCGCCGCCCTCGGGCACGAGGTAGCCGATCTCTTCAAGGAACTTGCGGTAAGCCTTGGGGTCGATGGCGCCGCCGGCATTCTGCTTGTGCCAGCGGTTGATCCTGTTCTGCAGGCTCTTGCGCTTGCGCAGCAGGCTGGCAACCTTCGGCGAGAACTTGTGGATGACGTCGTCTGCCGCCTTCCAGAAGGCATCGGCGGACAGGCCGGTGCCGGGTAGCGCCTCGGTTTCGATGAACCGGGCCAGGTTTTCTGCAACGGTCAAGCCGCCTCGCGTCACGGTCTTCGCCATG
>CAZYKZ010000496.1:0-1552 GCA_964648175.1 uncultured Anderseniella sp. | reverse complement strand
CGAGCATGTTCGGAATGGACACGATGACTTTCAACAAGATCGCCGGCGCGGTGCTGGGCACCGGTCTGCTGGTGATGGGGCTTAACATCCTGTCGGACGCTGTCTATCACGCAGAGAAGCCGGAAGAAGCCGCGATCAATATCGACGTCCCCGAAAGCGACTCGACCGAAACAGCCAAGGAAGAAGCCCCAGCCGTTTCCCTGGCCACGCTGATGTCGTCGGCCGACGCCGACAAGGGCCAGGCCGTGTTCAAGGCCTGCCAGGCCTGCCACACCGCAGAGGAAGGCGGCGCCAACAAGGTTGGTCCGAACCTTTACGGCATCGTCGGCGCCCAGAAGGCGCACCTCGACAACTTCGCCTATTCCGATGCGCTCAAGGCGATGCACGACCAGCAGTGGACCTTCGAGAACCTGAACGAGTTCATCAAGAACCCCAAAGGCTACGTGAAGGGCACCAAGATGGCATATGGCGGCCTGAAGGACGACGCAAAGCGCGCCGACCTGCTGGCTTACCTGCGCAGCCTGTCCGCCAACCCGGCGCCGCTTCCGACCGAGTAAGGCCGGCTCTGGTGGGGCCATTCGGGCTCACGAAACAATTACCGTCTTTTAACACCGGCAGCCTCTGCCGGTGTTTTATTTTGTCCGTGAAGTTCCTAGACTCTGTTTCATGAAAGGCGCCCAGTGGGGCGCCGCCCTCAACCTTCACAGGGAGCCTGACCCGTGATCGACCGCAGAACGCTGCTTCAGCTTACCGCCGCCACCGGCGTCATCCACGTGCTGCCGCCCAGCCCTGCGCGCGCGGCAGAGCCCGAGTGGCGTCATGGCCTGTCCCTGTTCGGCGAGCTCAAATACCCCGCCGGCTTCGAGCGGTTCGACTACGTGAACCCGGAGGCGCCGAAGGGCGGGCGAGCGCGGTTGTTCGCGCTGGGCTCGTTCGACAGCCTCAATCCGTTCACCTTCAAGGGCAGTGCCGCCGGCATTGTCGGCCAGACCTTTGATACGCTCATGGACGCATCTCTGGACGAAGCCGGGTCGGAGTATGGCCTGATCGCCGAAGCCGTGAAGAAGCCGGATGACTTTTCATGGGTCACCTACCGCATCAATGGCGCAGCGCGCTTCCATGACGGTTCGCCCATAACGCCGGAAGACGTGATCTGGTCGCTCGAAGCGCTCAAGGCTGCCCACCCGTTCTACAACTCCTACTACGCCAACGTGACCGCTGCGGAGCAGACGGCGGACAACGAAGTGACGTTCCGCTTCAGCGAGGCCGGCAACCGCGAACTGCCGCAGATCGTCGGCCAGATCCCCGTGTTGTCCAAGGCCTGGTGGACCGGCAAGAACGACAAGGGCGAAACCCGCGACATCAACAACACCACGCTGGAAGTGCCGCTCGGCAATGGCGCCTACCGCATCACAGAGGTCAAGCCGGGCAAGTCGGTCACCATCGAGCGGGTCAAGGACTATTGGGCAGCCGATCTGCCGGTCAACCGCGGCAAGAACAACTTCGACGAGATCTTCGTCATCTATTACCGCGACAACACCATCGCGATGGA
>CAZYKZ010000495.1:0-1553 GCA_964648175.1 uncultured Anderseniella sp. | reverse complement strand
GCCAACACCGAAAAGCTGTTGCGCCACTTCGAGGACGCAGAGGCCGAGTGCAAGGCGCTGCTGGCGGCAGGCGACCGGGGTGACAGGCACCTGATGGCGCTGCCGGCCTACGACCAGTGCATCAAGGCGTCCCACGTGTTCAACCTGCTCGATGCGCGCGGCGTCATCTCTGTCACCGAGCGCCAGGCCTACATCCTGCGCGTGCGCGAACTTGCCAAGGGCTGCTGCGAGGCCTGGTCGAAAACCGCCGGCGGCAGCGCTGCCTGACATTCTTTTCAACAATGGAGAACGTGAATGACTGATCCGGTTATCGCCCAGAAGTCGCCGATCCCTGTCGAGGTGGAAGAGGGCAAGAACTATTTCTGGTGCACCTGCGGCAAGTCCTCGAAGCAGCCGTTCTGTGACGGCTCCCACCAGGGCTCAGAGTTTGCGCCGATGAAGTGGACGGCAGACGCCACAGGCAAGAAGTTCTTCTGCGCCTGCAAGCACACGGGCAAGGGCCCGTTCTGCGACGGCACCCATTCGAAGATATAAGAAAGCCGAACCCCACCCATGGCCGAACTCCTGCTCGAACTGTTCTCCGAGGAAATCCCTGCGCGCATGCAAGTGCGTGCCAGTGAAGACCTGAAGAAGCTCGTCACCGACGGGCTGGTGGAAGCAGGCCTGACCTATGAAGGCGCCGAAGCCCATGTCACTCCGCGCCGGTTGGCGTTGTGCGTGTCGGGCCTTGCCTCCCGCACCGCCGACCAGAAGGAAGAGCGCAAAGGCCCGCGCATCGATGCGCCGGAACAGGCAATCCAGGGCTTCCTCAAGTCGGCCGGCGTCACGCTCGAGCAGTGCGACGTGGTCGAGGACCCGAAGAAGGGTTCGTTCTATGTCGCCCGCATCGACAAGCCGGGGCGCGAAACCACCGAGGTGATTGCTACGCTGGTGCCGGACGTCATCCGCAAGTTCCCGTGGCCCAAGTCCATGCGCTGGGGTTCGGGCAGCTTGCGCTGGGTGCGCCCGCTGCAATCCATCCTGTGCCTGTTCGACGCCGAGGTCGTGCCGTTTTCCGTGGATGGCATCGAGGCGGCCAACGTCACGCGCGGCCACCGGTTCATGGGGCCTGCCGCCTTCACCGTGTCGGACTTCGAGGACTACGAGACCAAGCTCAAGGCGCACCATGTCATGCTGCGCACCGACGAGCGCATGGACTCGATCCGCGCCGAGGCGAAGAACCTGGCATTCGCCAGGGGCCTGGAACTGATCGAGGACGAGGCGCTGCTGGCCGAAACGGCAGGCCTTGTCGAATGGCCCGTGGTGCTGATGGGAGAGTTCGACAAGGCGTTCCTCGACGTGCCGCCGGAAGTCATCATCACCTCCATCAAGACGCATCAGAAGTGTTTTGCCGTGCGCGGCAAGGACGGCGGGCTGTCGAACAATTACCTGCTGGTGTCCAACCTGATCGCGAAGGACGGCGGCAAGAAGATCGTCGAGGGCAACAACAAGGTCATCGCCGCAAGGCTGTCCGACGCCAAGTTCTTCTGGGAGCAGGACAGGAAGACGAAGCT
>CAZYKZ010000494.1:0-1560 GCA_964648175.1 uncultured Anderseniella sp. | reverse complement strand
GGCCGCAAGCCAACCGCCGCCGAGCACGGGCGGGTGGTGATCTACAAGGCCATGTGCGATCTGCTGTGGACGCTGTGGGGGCTGATCCAGCTTGCCAACAACAACCCGGCAGACGACTTCAGGGCCTATGCGGACGGGCGCTTTGCCCGGTGCAAGGCGCTGATGGCCGATCCCGCCTTTGCCGCGCATGTCGAGGCGGTGCGGCGCGGCTGAATCAGTGCGCCAGCTCGAAGCGGGCGCCGCCGCCGGCCAACCTGGACTGGATGGCTGGCGGGGGCTCGCTGTCGCAAACCAGCAGGTCCAGCCCGTCGAAGCCACACACCCGCACCAGCGCGGTGCGGGCAAACTTGCTGGCGTCGGTGATGACGATGCGCTGCTGGCCGCAGCGCAGCACCTGGCGGGCAAACTCCGCTTCGGCCAGGTGGTGGTCCATGAAGCCGGTGACGGCGTCCACGGCCGAAATCGAGATGATGGCGTGTTTCACGGCAAAGCTGGAGACGAACTCGATGGCGGAAGCCCCAAAGGCGGCGCCATTGTCGCCATGCAGTTCGCCGCCTGCCATGTAGACCGTGTTGCCATTCACCGTTGCCAGTGTGCGCGCCACGTCTGACGAGTTGGTGACCACGGTCAGCGACGACTTGTTGAGCAGGGCGCGGGCGAGGAAGCTGGTGGTGGTGCCGGTGTCGAGCATCACGCTGTCGCCGTCCTCGATCAGCGCCGCCACATGGGCCGCCAGCCGTTGCTTGGCGGCGGCATTCTCGCGCATGCGCCGCTCGAACGGGGCCTCGGATACCTGCATTGCCGCCCGTACCGAGCCATGCACCTTGACCAGTTCACCGGCATGGGCAAGCGGGGCCACGTCCCGGCGCACCGTTTCGCGCGACACGCCGAGCCGCGAGGCAAGGTCCGAAATCCGCGCGCTGCCGCCGGTGCGCAGCAGTTGCATGATCAGGTCTTGTCGTGGCGTGCGGGTCATGTGGCGGTGACGCTGAAATGTGTGGCAATTGCAGGAGAATTGGCCTGATAAAATCAAATTTGCCACATGATTATGTGAAAAACCACATCAAACCCACAAGGCAGATTGACTCTGCACCGCAGCACGTCTCACACTTCGGTTTGGCCGGGGCGGACCATTTGCACAGCGTGTTTCTCGTCCCTGCGGATCAGCAACCAGGCAGCAACAGCAGGAGATTTCGACATGACGACAAAGGGTATCGCGAAAACCGCAGGCTTTGCGACGGCGCTCACGCTGGCCACTGCCATGACGCTCACGCCGGCCTGGGCGGAGGCGGAGTCGAAGGATCCGATCAAGTTGACCCTGCATGACTGGACCGGCCAGCTCATCACCACGCAGATCATGGGCGAGGTGCTGAAGAAGGCGGGCTACAACATCGAGTACGTGCAGGCTGACTACATTGCCCAGTTTGCGGGCCTCAAGACCGGCGACCTGCATGTTGCCATGGAGATCTGGGAAACCACCGGACGCGACGCGATGGACGAGGCAACCGCGACCGGCAATGTCGAGAACCTCGGCGAGACCGGCATGCAGGCCATCGAGGA
>CAZYKZ010000493.1:0-1565 GCA_964648175.1 uncultured Anderseniella sp. | reverse complement strand
GCCGACAACGCCGAACTGTTCGCCAAGCTGAAGGAAGGCAACCCCGGCTATGACGTGATCGTGCCGACCAACGACTACGTCGAGCGCATGATCACCGCCGGCATGCTGGAAGAGCTGGATCACTCCAAGATCCCGAACATGGCCAACATCGCCGACGCCTTCAAGGATGCCGCGTTCGACCCCGGCCGCAAGCACTCGATCCCCTACATGTGGGGTACGCTCGGCCACGGCTACCGCAAGTCCAAGGTCGAAGACGCAGGCAGCTGGAAGGCTTCGCTGGAAGGCGATGCCCACTCCGGCCGCATTGCGCTGCTGGGTGACGGCGAAAGCGTCATCGGCATCGCGCTGAAGTATCTCGGCCACTCGTTCAACTCGGTCGACCCGGCCGAAATGAAGGCTGCCGAAGAACTGCTCATCGCCGGCAAGAAGAACGTCAAGACCTACGCCGACGACAACGGCCAGGACCTGCTTGCCTCCGGCGAAGTCGACCTCGCGATGGAATGGAACGGCGACATCATCCAGGTGATGGCCGAGGACGAAGACCTCAGCTACGTCGTGCCCGCAGAAGGCTCGCTGCTGTGGCAGGACTGCGTGTGTATCCCGAAGGGCGCGCCGCACCCGAACAATGCCCACGCCTTCCTCAACTACATCCTGGATGCCGATGCCGGCGCACACATTGCCGACACCATCCAGTACGCCACGGCCAATGCCGCCGCCAAGGCCAAGATGAGCGAAGAGTACACCGGCAACCCCGGCATCTTCCCGACCGACGAAGTGATCGCCAAGTGCGAGCCTTCGCTCTACTCGGAAGAGAAGACCAAGCTGCGCGCCGAGTCCTGGACCCGCATCCAGGCCGCATAAGGGCTACTCAGGACAAGAAATGGCGGGCCGGACCAATCAGGGTCCGGCCACGCTGCAAGCGGGCGGGCGCACATCTTGGAAAACTGGAAAGAGAACAGGATTGTCTTCTGGGTCACCGCCCTGCCGGGCGTGTTCTGGCTCACCGTATTCTTCCTCATTCCTCTGGCCCTCATCTGGGCCATGTCGTTCGGAGAGAAGACCTCCATCCTCGACATCGAGATTACCGGCACGCTGGCCAACTACGCCCGAGCCTTCCAGGAGGTTTACCTCCTGATCATCTGGAAATCGGTCTGGATCAGCGCCCTGTCGTGCGCGCTGTGTCTGGCGATTGCCTACCCCATCGCCTTTGGCATCTGTTTCTCGCCGCCGAAATGGCGGCCGCTGCTGCTGCTGCTCATCATCCTGCCGTTCTGGATCAACCTGCTGATCCGCACCTATGCGTTGATCGCGGTTTTCCGCACCCGTGGTACGCTCAACTATTTCCTCGAATGGCTGTGGAACCTTGCGTTCATGGACAAGCTGATCGGTCCGTACCAGCCGCTTGAACTGCTTTACAACAACGGCGCAGTCATCGTCGGCATGGTCTACGTGTTCATGCCGTTCATGGTGCTGCCATTGTACGCCACCATCGAGCGGCTCGACCGGTCCTATCTCGAGGCCAGTCTCGACCTCGGCGCCAGCCAGTGGACCACCTTCTGGAAGGT
>CAZYKZ010000492.1:0-1572 GCA_964648175.1 uncultured Anderseniella sp. | reverse complement strand
CGGCGCCTCGTTGCGGCATGAGCAAAGGAATAGATCGTGCGGGCCGGGGTCTCAATGTTGAAAAGACGCACCAGCCGGCCTGCCTCAAGCGTATTGCGGGCCATGGCGTCATAGGCGAGCGCGACGCCCTGCTCCTGCTCGGCTGCGGTCAAGGTGAGCTCGCAATGGGCAAGACGTGGCCCCCTCGGCAATCCGTTTGGCGTGACGCCCGCCTTGCTGAACCACTCTCCCCAGCCATCGTCCACCTCGTCATGCAGCAAGGTGGCACCGAGCAGGTCTCCCGGCGTCTCAATCCCCTGGCGTTCAACCAGCGCCGCATTCGCCACCGGATAGCGGCCCGACTCCATCATCGGCTCGACAACCGCACCTTCCACCGGCGACTCGCCCCAGTGGATGACCACGTCTGCATCATTGTGCGAGAAGTCCATGCATGGCGCGCCTTGCGATACGGAGATGTCGATCTGGTCGCGATCGCCGTACCTGTGCAGGCGCGGCACCAGCCAGCGCGCGGCAAATCCGGGGGTCGACAGAACCCTCAGCCGGCCCTGGTGTCGGCTGACGGACGCGCGGCGCGTACTTGCGTCAAGCGCATCCAGGATTGGCGTCAGGTCCTCAAGGTAGGCCCTGCCCGCCTGCGTAAGCTTCAGCCCTTGCGGCAGTCGCTCGAACAGGCACCTACCCAACAGTTCTTCGAGCGACTTGACCTGGTGGCTGATGGCGGACGGCGTAAGGCAGAGCTCCTGTGCCGCACAGGTGAAACTCAACCGCCGCGCAGCCGCCTCGAACGCCCGCAAGGCAGGCAAAGGCGGAATGCTCCGTCTGGTGCTGGATGAATTTCTTTCAAAAGCCAATGAAATACCTTCGTTTGAGCCATCCATCCGCGAAAGCTTAGCATACGGAGTAACCGAATTGCACCAGCCGAGGAGGATCCGATGACAATCCAGACCCACTCCAAACGCCTGATAGTCGCAGCTGCCTTCGTTGCCGGCACGGCCTGCGGCGCGGGCCTGATTGCACTGGCCGGTCATGCCGCTATTGCTGCCGCCCCCGCCCCGACCGAGCACAAGGGGCTCGCCGTCGAAGCGCTTGGCGTCATCGACGCCGCGTCGATGAAGGCAACGCTGGGGCTGGAAGGCCACAAGATGCAGCTGCGCGCCATCACCATCGAGCCTGGGGGACAAATCGCCAAGCACAGCCACGAGAAGCGCCCCGGCCTGGTCAAGGTTATTCAGGGTGAATGGATCGAGGGCCGCGCCTCTGGAGAGGCAGGCTTCAAGGCCGAGGACGACACCGCCATTCTTGAAGACGAAGAAACCACCCACTGGTTCTTCAATCGCGGTGACAAGCCTGCGACGGCGCTGGTCTGCGACATCGTCCCTGGCACGTGAGACCCTCACGCAACAGGCAAGCCGCTACACTCGTTGGTTGCTGGAATCTGCGGGCCATAAGCGTCAATCTGATCCGTATACATACTTATTGTCTCATGAACAGAAGCACAGAGAGGACGTAGCGACGAAAGTTTCCGGGGGTGATCAACCAACTGACAGGGAGGGACGGCACATGCCTGGGAAA
>CAZYKZ010000491.1:0-1572 GCA_964648175.1 uncultured Anderseniella sp. | reverse complement strand
TGCCTGCAGCTGCGGCAGACCGGGATGCAGTGGTCTACGTCATGGCGGCGCGCTCAGGCCGGTGGAAAGGCATCTTCGCCGTTCACCACTGGCTGGTGCTGAAGCCCGCTGGCGGCCAGTACGAACGCTATGACGTGGTTGGCTGGGGCAGCCCCGTCCGCCGAGACCATCGGGCGGCGGATGCGCGCTGGTACTCGTCAGAACCACAGATCGTTCACGAAGTGCGCGGGGCACAAGCAGAAGCCCTGGTCCCGAAACTGCGATCCGCGGTCGCGGCCTATCCGTGGCGCGAATACGGCGACTACCAGGTCTGGCCGGGACCGAACTCCAACAGCTTCGTGGCCCACATTGCCCGCTCGGTGCCGGAACTCGGCGTTGAACTCGATCCCGCAGGCATCGGCAAGGACTGGCTCGGACCGGGCTTGCAGGTGGGACGGATGCCGTCCGGCACCGGCTGGCAGGTTTCGCTGCACGGGCTGATCGGTGCAGGCGCCTCATGGCGTGAAGGCGTGGAACTGCATTTCCTGGGCGCAACGATTGGCGTTGATTTTGACCGGCCGGCCATCAAGCTGCCGGCGCTGGGCCGCATAGGCCTCAGCTAGGCATTGCCGATCAATATCCCTGCCGCGAACACGATGAAGCCCCCGACTGCGATCTGGAACGCCGCGCGCAGGAACGGCGTGTCCATGTACTTGTAGCGGATGTACGAGATCGCCCACAGCTCGATGAACACGATGACGATGGCGAGCAGGGTCGCCGTCCAGAAGTCGTTGATCAGGTAGGGCAGCGTGTGGCCGAGGCCGCCGATGGCAGTCATGATGCCGGCGGCCGAGCCGCGAATCCACGGGTGGCCCCGGCCGGTCAGTTCGCCGTCGTCCGACAGGGCTTCGGCAAAGCCCATGGAAATGCCCGCCCCCACGGATGCGGCCGTACCCACAAGGAACGTTTCCCAGGTGTTGTGCGTGGCGAAGGCGGCGGCAAACAACGGCGCCAGCGTCGACACCGAGCCATCCATCAGGCCGAGCAAGCCGGGCTGGACGATCTGCAGCAGGAACAACTGGCGTTCGGCATCCGCCTCTTCAAGCTTGGTGTCAGCGTCGAGATGTTTCTCGGCCAGTTTCGCCGCCAGCGACTCGTGACCCTTTTCCTCCTCCGCCAGCTCCAGCAGTAGCTGCTTCACGTCCTCGTCCGATGAGCGTTCGGCGGCCTGCTTGTAGAACCGGTAATTCTCCAGCTCCATCACCTCGGCGCGCTTGCGCACGGTGTCGAGGGAGAGCTGCTTCATCAGCCATGCCGGCTGGTGCTTGACGAAACCCGTCACGTCGGAGCGGCGGATCAGCGGGATGAAGTCGCCAAACTTCTTCTGGAACAGTTCGGTCAGCCGCCGGCGATGCTCATGCTCCTCCTCGGCCATGTCCACGAACACCCGCGCGGAGGCCGGATACTTCTCCTGCAGCGAGTTGGCGAACGACATGTAGGTGCGTGCGTCATCGTCCTCGGACGAGATCGCCAGCGCAAGGATTTCCTTTTCGGTGAGGTCGGCAAACGGTTTCACGGGCGGAGACTCTTGTT
>CAZYKZ010000490.1:0-1573 GCA_964648175.1 uncultured Anderseniella sp. | reverse complement strand
ACCACCTGCGGCTGGATGATGTGGAACTGGCTGACGTCAGGGCTTGCTTCGCAGGCAACCCTGATGCTGTTCGACGGGTCGCCATTTGCCCCGTCGGAGAAGGTGCTGTTCGACTATGCCGACGAGGAACGCTTCAACATTTTCGGCACCTCGGCCAAGTTCATCGACGCGGTGAAGAAGACCGGCTGGCGGCCGATGGACACCCACTCGCTGGACAGTGTCCACACCATCCTGTCCACCGGTTCGACGCTGGTGCCGGAAAGCTTCGAGTTCGTTTACGAGGGTATCAAGACCGACGTGCATCTGGGCTCCATGTCCGGCGGCACCGACCTGTGCGGCTGTCTCGTGGCCACCAATCCATTCGGTTCTGTGTGGTCGGGCGAGATCCAGGCGCCGGGTCTTGGCCAGGACATCAAGGTCTATGACGACGACGGCAAGCCGATGGCTTCCGGCAAGGGCGAACTGGTCAACGTCAATTCGTTCCCGTCGATGCCGCTCAAGTTCTGGAACGACGAGGACGGCTCCAAGTACCACAATGCCTACTTCGCCCGCTTCCCCAACACCTGGTGCCAGGGCGACTTCGCCGAGTGGACCGAACATGGCGGCATGATCATCCATGGCCGTTCCGACGCCACGCTGAACCCCGGCGGGGTTCGGATCGGCACGGCGGAGATCTATGCCCAGGTCGAGCAGATCCCCGAAGTCATCGAGGGCTGCGCCATCGGCCAGGACTTCGACAACGACGTGCGGGTGGTGCTGTTCGTCCGTCTTGCGGAAGGCGTGACGCTTGATGACGCGCTGCAGAAGAAGATCCGCGACAAGATCAAGACCGGCGCCTCGCCGCGTCACGTGCCGGCCCGCATCGTCGCTGTGGCCGACATTCCGCGCACCAAGTCGGGCAAGATCACCGAGCTTGCCGTGCGCGACGTGGTGCACGGGCGAACGGTCAAGAACGTCGAGGCGCTGGCAAATCCCGAAGCGCTGGACCTTTTCAGGGGCCTGGAAGAACTTAAAAGCTAATTTCTTTGTCGCAATTCCGGATCGAAAACCGGTCGCCACTTTTCCTGGAATTGCGTCAGCCCGCCAGCACGCGGGTCGTCGGGAAGGTGATGTCGATGCGGGTTCCCTTGCGCGGCTCGCTCGAAATCGAGAAGCGTGCCCGGTTCGCTTCGACCAGCGCCTTTGTCAGAGGCAGGCCAAGTCCCGTACCTTGGGCCTCGCGGCCCGCCGTCTCGATGCGGCTGAACGGTTGAAGCGCTTCCTTCAGCTGATTCTCGTCCATGCCGACGCCGGTGTCCGAGACTGAAAGCAGCAGTTCGCCCGCATCCGTCATCTTGGCGGAAATGATCACCTGCCCGCCCGGATCGGTGAACTTGATGGCGTTGGAGATGAGGTTCAGCATCACCTGCTTCACCGAGCGCTGGTCCGCCACCACCTGCGGCAACCCGGCAGCGATCGACTTGCGCAAGACAACCCGCGCGCCGGTCGCTTCGTTCTGCATCAGTTTCATGCAGGTGTCGGTGATGGCGCCCAGGTCCACCGAGGTGAAGTTCAGCTCCAGCTTGCCGGCCTC
>CAZYKZ010000489.1:0-1574 GCA_964648175.1 uncultured Anderseniella sp. | reverse complement strand
CCGCGACCACGTTGCCGTCCGGCCCCCAGGCCACCTGGCCGGCGGTGTAGATGAAACCGCCCGCTGCCGCACCTGGCGAATAGGGGTAGGTGGGGCGCGGCTGGAAGTCGAGCGAGGGCGGGATCAGCGTGGTCTTGGGCATGCAAGGGTCTCCTGTATCTGAACGGGCGCGCAGGTGCGGCGGGCCTTGATTAGAGGAGACGCTGGCCGCGCCGGTCAAGCCGGGGACGGCAGGGGGAGGATGACGGACTCCTGGAAGGGCAGCGCCCCGGAACAAGTCCGGGGCACAGGTGGGGCCGGATGCGTCCGCGCGTCACGCGGCCTGTTGCTCACCCGACCAGCTGAACGGCGCGAAGTGGCCGTTGCGGGTTCCGGTGTCGTCCTTCCAGGTGATGCCGAAGGCGTTGAACATGCTTCGCGCCGCCTTGGCGAGGCTGAGCCGCGGGTTCACCGGGTGGGCGGTATTGTCAATGCTGACCGCCTTCGTATCGTCCGCCATGCTGGGCACGCCATCGATCTCCTGGTCGACGAGATCGCCCGCGCGGGAACTGTAGTTCATGCCGTTGGCGGAGAAGTCGATCGGCCGCTTCTCGATGCCCGCGACCTCCGACACAAGTGGTGCGAGATGGGCCATCGGCCCGCCGGCCTCGCCCGTGGCGATTGCCGCGATGGCCGCGGTCTGCTCGTCGTTGGCCTTCTCGTCAACGATCAGCCCGACCTTCATGTTGCCGTCAATCATCGCGCCCGGCGAATGCAGGACCACCATGAACGACAGCCCGTCCAGCTTGACGCCGTCCTTCTCGCCCTTGTTGATCTTCATGGCGATGACGGCCTTGCAGTCGCCTTCGGTGGGCACGGCGGCCAGGTTGCTGGTGATGCAGGGGCACAGGAACGTGCAGTTGCAGGTCTCCATGTAGTCGCCTTCGATTTTCCAGCCAGCCATGATTTGCGCTCCTTTCGTCTGGTTGCAGTTTCAACCCCCGTGTCGAGTGCGCCTGCAAGGGTGAACCCATCGCGCCGCCCATGCCAGCGACGGGAGCGTGTGTGTGCGAAATGGTCTGTACCCTTGCGCAAGGAGGGGGTAGACGGGTCTGATGACCGTGATCGACATCCGCTCCACCATGCCCGCCGACCTGCCGCCGCTTGAGGCGCTGTACGCGGCGGCGTTTCCCGAAGAAGACCTGCTGCCGCTGGTGCGCGCGCTGCTGGCTGAGCCTTCCGGCGTGATGTCGCTGGTGGCGGAGGAGGGCGGTGCGCTGGCCGGCCACGTGGCGTTCACCATGGGCGGGATTGAGGGGCAGGACGTGCGCGCTGCGCTGCTCGGGCCGCTGTGCGCCGCACCGGACCGGCAGGGCCGTGGCATCGGTTCGGCGTTGGTGAAAGCGGGGCTGGAGCGGCTGCGCGCGGACGGGGTGACGGCGGTGCTGGTGCTGGGCGATCCGGCATACTATGGCCGCTTCGGCTTTGCGGCAGATCACGTCATTGCCGCGCCCTATGACCTGCCGCCGGAGTACGTGGCCGGGTGGCAGGCGCTGGCGCTTTCGCCGGATGGGGCACTGCCGCAAGGCCGGCTC
>CAZYKZ010000488.1:0-1575 GCA_964648175.1 uncultured Anderseniella sp. | reverse complement strand
CCGTTCATCGTCAACCGGGCGATGCCGGACCTGCCGAATGCACCGGAGCTTCGCAATTTCGATGCGTTCTTCTATGCGGCCAAGGCTGCCGCGATGACCGTCAAGGCTTGAGGACCTACCCCCATGAACGTGATGCAGAAACACACCGTCCGCCACGAAGCCATGCGCATCGGCGGCGAGAAGGTGACCACGAAGGACGTGGTCGAGGTGCTCTACCCCTACACCGACCAGGTGATCGGCACGGTGCCGGCGGGCACGGCCGAACACGCCGCGCGCGCCTTCGAGATTGCGGCCAACTACCAGCCGAAGCTGACCCGCTATGAGCGCCAGCAGATCCTGTTCCGCGCAGCCGAACTGATCCGCGAGCGGCGCGAGGAAATCGCCCACTGGCTGACGCTGGAGCTGGGCATCTGCAAGCAGCACTCGCTGTACGAGACCGGCCGGTCCTATGACGTGTTCACGCTGGCCGGCCAGCTGGCCATTCTCGATGACGGCCAGATCTTCTCCTGCGACCTCACCCCGCAAGGCAAGGACCGCAAGATCTACACCAAGCGCGAGCCGGTGCGGGCGATCTCGGCGATCACCCCGTTCAACCACCCGCTCAACATGGTGGCGCACAAGATTGCCCCGGCCATCGCCACCAACAACTGCATGGTGTGCAAGCCGACCGAGCTGACGCCGCTGACCGCCATCACGCTGGCCGACATCCTGTACGAAGCCGGCCTGCCGCACGAGATGTTCCAGATCGTCACCGGCTGGCCGAAGGACATCGGCGACGAGATGATCACCAACGAGCACATCGACATCATCACCTTCACCGGCGGCGTGCCGGTGGGCAAGATGATCGCCGGGAAGGCCGGCTACAAGCGCACCGCACTGGAGCTTGGCGGCAACGACCCGCTGATCATCCTGAACGATCTCGACGACGCCGACCTCGAGAAGGCGGCGACCATTGCCGTCGCCGGCGCCACCGGCAACTCGGGCCAGCGCTGCACCGCCATCAAGCGCATCCTGGTGCAGGAGTCGGTAGCCGACCGGTTCGTGCCGCTGGTGCTGGAGAAGGCGAAGAAGATCAGGTTCGGCGACCCTATGGACCCGGACACCCAGCTTGGCTGCGTGATCCATTCGAAGGCCGCCGAAACCTTCGAGCGCCGCGTCTACGAGGCCGAGAAGCAGGGCGCCAAGATCCTCTACCACCCGGAGCGCAAGGGCGCGCTGCTGCCGCCGATCACCGTCGATCACGTGCCGCACGACTCGGAGCTGGTGTACGAGGAAACGTTCGGACCCATCGTCCCGATCGTGCGCGTGCCGGACAACGACGCCGAGGTGATGGCAATCTCCAACTCCACCCCGTTCGGCCTGTCGTCGGGCGTGTGCACCAACGACTTCCGCCGCATGCATGCCTTCATCGAGGGGCTGAACGTCGGCACCGTCAACATCTGGGAACAGCCCGGCTACCGCATCGAGATGTCGCCCTTCGGCGGCATCAAGGACTCAGGCAACGGCGTCAAGGAAGGCGTGCTGGAGGCCATGAAGTTCTTCACCAACGTGAAGACCTATTCGCTGCCCTGGCCG
>CAZYKZ010000487.1:0-1577 GCA_964648175.1 uncultured Anderseniella sp. | reverse complement strand
GCCGCAATGATGTTGATGCCGCCGGTCAGCGCATCATGGAAGATGAAGCGTTGCGCGCCCTGGATGTCGTCATAGCCGATCATCGACAGCCACAAGCCGAGGCAGCCCGACAGCAAGCCCTTCACGAACGACTTGGAGTCAAGCGAGCCGATCACGGTGACGCCCAGTATGGCCATCCAGAACAGGTGCGACGGACCGAACGCCAGCGCCCACTTGGCCAGCACCGGCGTGAGGAAGATCAGCAGCAGCACGCCGAGAACGCCGCCAACGCCCGATGCCATGAAAGACATGTGCAGGGCTTTCGCGGCCTGCCCGTTGCGGGCCATCTCGTGACCGTCGAGCGCGGTGGCGATATTTGCGGGCGCGCCGGGAATCTTCAGCAGGATGGCGCTGACCGCACCGCCTGCAACGGTGGAGGTATAGGCAGCGCCCAGCAGGATCAGGCCTTGCGTCGGCTCCAGTTGGAAGGTGAACGGAATGAGCAGCGCCACCGCCATGGTGGGCGACAGGCCGGGCGTGGCGCCCAGAATCAGCCCGCCAATGGTGCCGCCCAGCAGCAGCATGAAGGCCACCGGCTCGAACACGCCGCCGAAATAACCTAGGAACTCCATCCGGATGCCCCTGCGTTTCCTGTTTCCCTGACTGCGGTCCTCATTCGTGGCCGCTGCCGGTATGCCCGGCTTGTCGTCGTGAGGGACAAGGCTAGGCGATGAAAATGATTATGCAAACGTTTTCATTTTGTGTCAGCTTCACGCCATGAAACGGGGAAAGTCGAGAAAGGGCGCTCCTGGCATCGTCGAGGTGGCCGCGCGCGCCGGCGTGTCCATCGCGACCGTTTCCAGGGCGTTCAGCCAGCCCGCGCTGGTGCGTCCGCCAACCCGTGAACGCATCGAACGGGCGGCACAGGAGCTCGGCTACATTCGCAACCGGGCCGCCGGCAGCCTGCACAACCGGTTTTCCGGCACTGTCGGCCTTGTAGTGCCGACCATCGACAACGCCATCTTTTCCGAACTCATCCAGGCATTCTCCAGCCGTCTGCGCGATCATGACCGCACGCTTCTGATCGCGGCGCACGGCTATGACCTGAAGCTGGAAACCGCCATCATCAGATCGCTGCTGGAGCGTCGCATCGACGGCATCGCGCTGGTCGGGTTCGACCATGATCCTGTTTCGATGAACATGTTGCAGCAACGCGACATTCCGCTGGTGCATGTCTGGAACTATCGGGCGGATCTGCAGACGCCCTGCGTGGGCGCCGACAACCGCGCCGCCGCATGGACAATCACCGATTACGTCGTCGAGCAGGGCCACACGGACATTGCCCTGCTGTTTCCGGATGTGACGTCAAACGATAGGGCACGCGACCGGCGCGACGGTGTCATGGAGCGGCTGGCGGCGGCGGGCATCAGCCTACCGCCTCATCGCATCATGAATTGCCCATACGATGTAGGCGAGGCACGCAGGCTGGTTTCAGGCCTGCTGGAAAGCGCAGCCCGGCCGACCGCCCTCATATGCGGCAACGACATCATTGCCCATGGCGCCTATTTTGCCTGCCAGTTGCACGGCGTTCCGGTTCC
>CAZYKZ010000486.1:0-1583 GCA_964648175.1 uncultured Anderseniella sp. | reverse complement strand
GGCGGCAAGGTGATCCGCGAGATCGTCGAGAAGACCGGCGCCAAGATCAACATCAACGACGACGGCGTGATCAACATCGCGTCTGCCGATGGTGCATCGATCAAGGCTGCCCGTGACTGGATCCACTCCATCGTGGCCGAGCCGGAAGAAGGCGAGATCTACGAAGGCACCGTGGTGAAGGTCGTGGACTTCGGCGCGTTCGTGAACTTCTTCGGCGCCAAGGACGGTCTGGTGCACATTTCCGAGCTCGCGCCCAAGCGCGTCGAGAAGGTGTCAGACGTCGTCAAGGAAGGCGACAAGGTCAAGGTCAAGCTGCTCGGCTTCGACCAGCGCGGCAAGGTCCGCCTGTCGATGAAGCAGGTCGACCAGGAAACCGGTGAAGACATCTCCGGCAAGGGCAAGGACGGCGACGAGTAATCGTTGGCGTCAGCCGCCATCACATGAATGAGAAGCGCCGGGCCCTCGGGTCCGGCGCTTTGCATTTGTCAGGATCAGAGCATTGCCGGCACGACCCGGTCTGGCGGCCCACGCGCAATCCGAAAAGTGGAAACCGGTTTTCGGATCGATTGCGCGCAAAGATCACAGCATCGCCGGCACGACCCGGTCTGGCGGCTTATGCCCATCCACGAAGGTCTTGATGTTGATGATCACCTTCTCGCCCATGTCCACGCGGCCTTCGATGGTGGCTGAGCCCATGTGCGGCATCAGCACGGCCTTCGGGTTTTTCAGGAGCCGCGGGTTCACTGCGGGCTCATGCTCGAACACGTCGAGGCCCACGCCGCCCAGTTCGTCCTTCTCCAGCATCCGCGCCAGCGCGTTTTCGTCGATGACCTCGCCACGCGCCGTGTTGACGATGATCGCATCTGGTTTGACCAGTTGCAGCCGCCGCGCCGAGAGCAGGTGATAGGTGCCGGGCGTATGCGGGCAGTTGATCGAGATGATGTCCATGCGGGCGAGCATCTGGTCGAGGCTTTCCCAGTAGGTTGCCTCGAGCGCCTCTTCGACGCTGGCGTGAACCGGCTTGCGGTTGTGATAATGGATCTGCAGGCCAAACGCCTTGGCGCGTTTGGCCACTGCCTGGCCAATGCGGCCCATGCCGATAATGCCGAGCCTCTTGCCGTAGATGCGCCGGCCCAGCATCCAGGTTGGCGACCAACCCTGCCAGACATTGTCTTCGCCGATTACCCTGGCGCCCTCGATCAGCCGCCGCGACACGGCAAGGATCAGCGCCATGGTCATGTCGGCCGTGTCCTCGGTCAGCACGCCGGGAGTATTGGTCACCGTAATGCCCCTGGCCGTGGCCGTCTCAACGTCAATATTGTCCACGCCGGTACCGAAGTTTGCGATCAGTTTGAGCTGGTCGCCTGCCTGCATGATCACCGACTTGTCGATCCGGTCGGTTACCGTCGGCACCAGCACCTCGGCCTTCTTCACCGCTTCGACCAGCTGCGCCTGGCTCATTGGCTCATCAGTGTCATTGAGCGATGTGGAGAACAGTTCACGCATGCGCGTCTCGACCACATCCGGCAGCTTTCGGGTAACGATCACGATTGGCTTGCGGGTAGGCATATGCTGAACTCCGG
>CAZYKZ010000485.1:0-1594 GCA_964648175.1 uncultured Anderseniella sp. | reverse complement strand
ACATCGCCACTGAACAGGACGCCTGTCTCCTGTTCGTGCAGAGTAATCGAGCCAGGTGAGTGACCTGGAAGATGCAACACCTGGAAGATCCGGTCGCCGAGATCGATCACGTCCCCTTCATCGACCAGGTGGGTGAGTGGTGCGGACTTGACCTGATAACTGCTGTATTCAAAGCCCTCATAGGGCAGTGCCGTAAAGGTTTCCGCCCGCAGGAACCCTGTGTCGGCAACCGTATTGTGCGCCGTAGGGGACTGGATGATGTCTGCTTCGGCAGCGTGCCCGCATCGGCAGTCAAACTGATGCATGCCGCCGGAATGATCGAAATGGCTGTGTGTCATCAGCGCAACGACGGGGCGCTCAGCCAGAGAAGCTACAGCCTCTGACAAGGCGCGCAATCCCATACCAGTATCAATGATCAGATCGCGGTCACGGCCACGAACATGCCAGATATTACAGCGTAACCATTGTGCGACGTGACTCTCGCGGATCAGCGTAATGCCATCCGAGAACGCCTCTGTCTCGTACCATGTCTCGGCAACCTGCAGCCTCACAATGCAGCCTCCTCTGCCATGCCCAACGCGCGCTGCCTGGCGCGGGATGCCGCCTGAATGATGCGATCCGCAATCATCGCAAGAAATGCCATGCCGAGGCCAGCCACCATCCCGACACCGAAATCACCATCGCCAAGCCCGATATACACCCGCTGGCCAAGATCACTGGTGCCCACCAGCGCTGTAATCACCAGCATCGAAATACCGTAAAGCACCGTCTGGTTAAGTCCGAGCATGACTATCGGCAGCGCCTGCGGAAGCTTGACCTGCAACAGCATCTGCGTGGGCGTGGTGCCCATCGACTGGGCAGCTTCCACGACACCGGCAGGCACACTTCTCAAGCCATGTTCGGTGTATCGGATCATTGGAACGATCGCGTAAAGGACTATGGCAATCACCGCGGTGAAGTCACCCAGCTTGAAGAACATCACGGCCGGTATCAGCAGCACAAATAGCGGCATCGTCTGCAAGGTATCATTGACCGGGCGAACCAGGCGGGAGACACGGTCGCTTTGCGCAGCCGCAACACCGATCAGCCCGCCCACGACCACGCAGATCAGCACCGCGATCCCGCACAGGTAAACCGAGAGCATCGCCTCCTGCCACAGGCCGGCGACCAGCAGAAACGCCAATCCTGCCAACACGCCGACAGTGAGCCGTCCCCCACCCGTTTGCCATGCCAGCAGGCAGGCGATAGCGAGGACAGCAGGCCAGGGAATATTCAGGATACCGAACCCGTAAACGAGCGCCAGCAATACGAAGGCAACGGCGACCGACGCGGAAACAGAACGCCACAGAGCGATGGCCACAGCCAGCGCCATGCCGCCAAAGGCGGCAGCATGCCAGACGGTAAATTCAAATCCCCACGAATAGGGTGAAACGGTCTGGGCAAGACCGATCTTCATGGGCAGCATCAGGTAGAAGAAGGCCACTGTCTTGATGGTCTCAATGCCGACACGCCAGTTCAGCACCAACCAGGCCACCGCGTCGTTCAGCCACTTCGCCGGGCTCCATACCCAGGCCTCCGGAAAACTGCCGAGAGG
>CAZYKZ010000484.1:0-1597 GCA_964648175.1 uncultured Anderseniella sp. | reverse complement strand
CCGCGCCTTCGGTATGGAAGGCGTGGATGGTGCGGCCCTTGATGGCCGCAACGGTGTCCTCGACGAAACCGCTTTCGTTCAGCGTGTCGGTGTGGATCATCACCTGCACGTCCATGTCGTCGGCCACGGACAGGCAGCAGTCGATGGCGGCAGGCGTCGTGCCCCAATCCTCGTGCAGCTTCATGGCGCACGCACCTGCTTCCACCATCTCGACCAGCGCGTCCGGCAGCGAGGCATTGCCCTTGCCAGAAAAGCCCAGATTGACGGGAAGGGCCTCTGCGGCCTCCATCATCCGCCGGATGTGCCAGGCGCCCGGCGTGCACGTCGTGGCGTTGGTGCCGGTGGACGGCCCCGTGCCGCCGCCCAGCATGGTTGTGACGCCGGAGTAGAGCGCGTCGTCCACCTGCTGCGGGCAGATGAAGTGGATGTGCGCGTCGAACCCGCCAGCAGTGAGGATCTTGCCTTCACCGGCGATGGCGTCGGTCGACGGGCCGACGATGATGTTGACCCCCGGCTGGGTGTCCGGGTTGCCGGCCTTGCCGATGGCGTGGATGCGCCCGTCGCGCAGGCCCACGTCGGCCTTGTAGATGCCGGTGTGGTCGACGATCAGCGCGTTGGTGATGACGGTGTCCACCGCGCCGTTCGCGCGGGTCACCTGGGACTGGCCCATGCCGTCGCGGATCACCTTGCCGCCGCCGAACTTCACCTCCTCGCCGTAGACGGTGAAATCCTTCTCCACCTCGATGAACAATTCAGTGTCGGCAAGCCGCACCTTGTCGCCCGTCGTGGGGCCGAACATGGCGGCATAGTCGGCGCGTGTAATGCGAGCCGGCATCAGTCCAGCCCTCCCATGACTTTCTGGTTGAAGCCGTAGACCTTGCGCGCGCCTTTCAGCGGCACCAGCGTCACCTCGCGGGTCTGGCCCGGCTCGAAGCGCACGGCGGTTCCCGCGGCAATGTCGAGGCGCATGCCCCTGGCCTTGCCGCGGTCGAAGTCGAGCGCCGGATTGGTCTCGGCAAAGTGGTAGTGCGAGCCCACCTGCACCGGGCGGTCGCCGGTGTTCGCCACGCTGAGCGTCACGGTCGGGGCGCCGTCGTTGAGCACCAGATCGCCATCGGCAGTGATGAACTCGCCGGGGATCATCAGCGCCTCCACACTGAAAAGCCGCCCAGCGCCGCGAGGGCGAGGGCCGCGGCCAGCAGGCCCCAGCCGGCTTCGAGCCCATGCGGGTGGAGGTGGGCGCCGTCGTGCGCAAGGGCTGGTGCGGCTGTGGCGCACATGGCGGCGGCGGCAGCAATAATGCGGTTCATGGTATTGTCCTTTCAGCGAATGGGTTGGTGAACGGTGACGAGCTTGGTGCCGTCGGGAAACGTTGCCTCGACCTGCACGTCGTGGATCATCTCGGCCACGCCTTCCATGACCTGCTCGCGGGTGATGACCTTCGCGCCATCGGCCATGAGCTGCGCGACGCTGGTCCCGTCACGGGCACCCTCGACGACAAAGTCCGAGATCAGCGCGATGGCCTCCGGGTAGTTGAGCTTTACGCCGCGCTCGAGCCGGCGGCGCGCAACCATTGCTGCCATCGAGATGAGCAGCT
>CAZYKZ010000483.1:0-1604 GCA_964648175.1 uncultured Anderseniella sp. | reverse complement strand
CGGTCAGATGCAGCACGTCACAGCAAGGCTCGGTCCGACGCTGCCCAGCATAACAGGGCGCGATCAGATGCAGCACGGCACGGCAGGGCGAAGTCCAATGCCCAACTCCAACCAAATGAGCGCTTGAGATTGCAGCGGGAATTACAGACCAGATGATGACTGCTCGCCCGGACCAGCAATCGCCATGCATCATACGACCCGGTCCAGGCTCGCCTGCTCAATTCCTCGAGGAGCCGAAACTCATGCTTAGGAAGATCGCCAATCGATTTATGGTTGCCGCATCTCTTCTGATCGTGCCTGCCAGTCTGGGGGCGCAAGCCAGCAGCTCGAACATGCCTGTCCTGCACACCAACAAGGCCTATGTGGAAGAGACTCTGGCCGGGACCAGCCTCGATGTGACAAAGCCGGACAAGGTTCTGGACTTCGTCCTGTCCAGCCTTCCGCCCCGGGTCAAGGTGTATCCGACCGAGAACTATTTCTACTTCAACTTCACGAATGCCGGCGTGCGCTGGACCGGCAACCTCCGCTTCGACGTAGAAACCCGCGACGAGGGCAAGGTTCACATGACCTACTACAAGGAGTTTACCGGCTGGCAACAGCAGGAAGACTCCGATTTCACGGTAATCTGGGACGAAGCCAAGGGGGTTAAGGTAGAGAGGCTCGCTCCCCTGTTCTATCGAGTGACCAAGGGAAACAGGAGCGTCGAGTTTGAACTCAATGACCTGTCAGACGTGAAGCCACCCGAGGATGTATTGCGTGCGGGCGAACGCTATCTCGGGCCGGTCTTCGACGAGTCCGGCATCCGGTTCTTCCTCGTCTTCAATCCTGACCTGAAGCAGTTCTCATATATTCTTGATGAGACTGTCGCCGTTGCGGACGAACTGATCGAAACCCGGGTCTCGCCGTCATTAACGGTAGGACGCCGCACCGGGTTCGCCTTTGTGAAGGACCGTTATGCGCCACGACATATCCTGGTTGGTGTCTATGCGGGAAATATTGCGTCCAACAACTATCTGGATGGTCCGTTCGACCAGTTGCCCGACAACTTCATCAAGGGCGATGAATTGCGCGATGCGATCCTGACAGTTTCTCCGGAACAGGCGGGCACGATTGACCGCTACGGCAACTCGGAAGACGGCAGTGTCCGTTACCTCATTGCGCCTTACATGACTTATGAAACGATAGAAGAACTCGAGTCAGTCACCCGCTGCAGTGAAGCAGAGCCCCTGCCACACTATTACGCCTGCTTCTCGGTATCGGTCCCTGGGGAGGGCGGTTAGCATCGCTGCATGGCGGCTCTGGCGCTTCGCACAGCCGGACGCACCAGCAGCCTCATCATCCGTGGAGTAGTGCCTTGGATCCAGATTCAACGATTGAGCTTGTTGGCCGGCTCGACGGACCGTTGCATTTCCGGTTTCTTTTGCAGCCACTTGTGGCGGCCATCATCGGTTACCGGGACGGCGTCAGGGACGCCAAGGCGGGCGCACCACCCTATTTCGGCATGCTGACACAGGTCGACCGCGAACGGCGCAAAGTGATGGTTCACGATGCCTGGAGCAGCATCGGCAAGGTGTTCATCCTCGCCTTTGTCCTGGATTGCACCT
>CAZYKZ010000482.1:0-1605 GCA_964648175.1 uncultured Anderseniella sp. | reverse complement strand
TCGACGCATTCATCGCAGATGAACACGGTCGGACCGGCAATCAGCTTGCGCACCTCATGCTGGCTCTTGCCGCAGAACGAGCAGTAAAGCGTGTTCTTGGCTTCGCCATCACCGGACTTTGTCATCTGCACTCCTTGGACTCCGGACTGGCCAGACTGTAGTGGCTCGGAGTCTTAACTGTTCGAGGGCGGGAACCGCAAACTCTGATTCCCCATATTCCACCATGCTCGGCCATCAAAGATCAACAAATCATTAACAATTCGCATCATTGTGAGCCGCAATGGCACAAGCGCCGTCAATGCAAGATGCCTGCCGCGCGCGGGGCTCAGTCCTTCTTGCCGGCCGGCGCCTCGCCGCGCTTCTCGATAACCTCGTCCACGATGCCGTAGTCGCGCGCTTCGGTGGCCGTCATGAAATGGTCACGGTCGAGCGTGCGTTCAATGGTGTCGTAGTCCTGACCGGTGTGGGTCACGTAGATTTCATTGAGCCGCCGCTTGATCTTGATGATGTCCTGGGCGTGACGCTCGATGTCCGAGGCCTGGCCCGAGAAGCCGCCGGAAGGCTGGTGCACCATCACCCGCGCGTTCGGCAGGGCAAAACGCATGCCCTTTTCGCCTGCGGTCAGCAGCAGCGAGCCCATCGAGGCCGCCTGCCCGATCACCGTGGTGGAGACGGCCGGCTTGATGAACTGCATGGTGTCGTAGATCGACAGGCCCGACGTCACCACGCCGCCGGGCGAGTTGATGTACATGGCGATTTCCTTCTTCGGGTTCTCGGCTTCCAGAAACAGAAGCTGCGCCACGATCAGCGTTGCCATGTGATCCTCGACCGGGCCGGTCACGAAGATGATGCGCTCCTTGAGCATGCGCGAGTAGATGTCATAGGCGCGTTCGCCGCGGTTGGTCTGCTCGACAACCATGGGAACGAGCTGGGCGTAGGTTTCAATCGGATCGCGCATATCGGAAAATCCTCGAAGTCATGCTGGCGGCCAGGCGGGTTCAGAATCGGCCGGCGGGGTTTGTCTGTGCAATAGATAGGCGAAATGCCCCGCAACGCAAATAGCTGCAACGTCACAGTCGCGCCCGCGGCAGAAAATTGTGTGCGACAGGGCCAGGCCCCCGCCATTCAAGGCAGACATTGGCAAATGCTGGCAATTCTGTTTGGATGCTTTCCGGGACACCGTCCGAATAATCAAAAGGTTCCCAGCGTTTGACGGTTATCATCTAGGGAGAACAGTTGAATGGAACGCCGTAAGTTTCTGAAGGGTGCCGCCCTTGTGGGTGGCGCTGCCGCCGCATCCACTCTCGCCGCACCGGCCATTGCCCAGTCCACCAGGGAAATGGTGATCGTGTCGACTTGGCCGCGCGACTTCCCCGGTCTCGGCATCTCGGCGCAGCGCCTTGCTGCCCGTATCACCGAGCTGTCGGAAGGCCGCATCACCACCCAGTACTTCGCCGCCGGCGAGCGCGTCGGCGCATTCGACGTGTTCGACGACGTGGCCTCGGGCAACAGCCAGGCCTATATCGGCGCCGACTATTACTGGATCGGCAAGCACCCCGCCTTCGCCTACTTCACCTCGGTGCCGTTCGGCATGACCTCGCCGGA
>CAZYKZ010000481.1:0-1612 GCA_964648175.1 uncultured Anderseniella sp. | reverse complement strand
AAGCGCTCGAATTGTATAATGGGCCGTTGCTTCAGGGTCTTTCGGTTGCGGATCAGTCGTTCGAGGACTGGGTGTCACGCGAGCGCCAGCGGTTCAACGAGCTGGCGATTGATGTGCATGAGACAAGCATCAAAGAACTGGCAGGTCGGGATCGCATAAAGCTTGCACGCCAGTTGCTCGAACTTGATCCCCTTCGCGAAGCTTCCCACCGCATACTTATTGAAGCCCTCGCCGCTGCCGGTGAGCGAGACCTTGCGCTAAGGCAGTATGAAACTTGTCGGGAGACGCTTGAACGCGAACTCGGTGTCAAGCCGGCAACCGAAACCCGTGATCTAATGGAGCAGCTATCAGATGAGAACGCCCCTGTCCCGAACACGGTGGCAGAAGCATTAGCGAAACAGGTTCGCAATGGAGCAGATAAAACAGTTGTAGCCGTCTTGCCGTTCACAAACCTGTCGGGGGACGAAGGGCAAGACTACTTTGCTGACGGCATTGCCGAAGACCTGATTACGGAACTTGCCCGCTACCGGCATCTGACCGTTATCGGAAACAAGCTGAGTTCCCTGTACAAAAATCGTCGGTCTGACCTCCTAGGTATGCGGGAGAAACTAGGTACCGACTTTCTGATCGACGGGAGCGTTCGCCTCGCTGGCAACCGTGTACGCGTCGTCGTTAAACTGATCGATGTCGAGACTGGCACGCACGTATGGGGCGACCGATTTGACCGTGAGATGGTCGATGTTTTCCAGGTGCAGGACGAGATCGTTGAAGCGGTTATTGCGCGATTAGCCTTCAATCTAGATGAGGCAGCCCAGAAGCAGCGTCAGCGTGATCCGGCATCATCAGCCACTGCGTATACTGCGTTCCTAAAAGCCAGGGCGCACTGGCGAAACGGCGAGGAAGCGTTAGCCCTTCGATGTACCGAAGAGGCGATCGAGATTGATCCTTCTTACGGACGGGCATACGCCTACCATGCATACTTTTCGGCTTATAACCTCTTCAGCCAGTGGACCCATCTAGGAGAGCAAGAGACCATTGATCGCTCCATTCAGGCAATCGAGAAGGCGCTTTCCATAGACCGCACGGATCCATTTATCCTCCAACGTGCAGCCCTGACTTATCTGTTCTTGGGCCAGACTGAAAATGCGATCAGATGCGCTGAAGCAGCAGCTATTCGCAGTGCTTGTGATAGCGAGATCTTGATCATCAAGGGGCTGGTGTTGACTTACACCGGCAAACCTGAAGAGGGCGTAGAGCTGTTGGAACGCGCTCTTGAACTAGAGCCGCGCCTGGCGCCCGGGTGTACTTGTGCGCTCATGGAAGGTCGTCATTTGCGCGGTGATTATGAGGGGGCTGTGGCTGCGCTATCGCATATCGTTGACCCCCCATATTATCTAAGATTTCAAGAGGCACTAAATCTGGCCCGCCTCGGGAAACAGGACGAGGCCAGGAACATAGTCAAGGCAGCGCCGACCGGCTTCGACCCGGGGCAGTTTGCGCGAAGTCAGGCGCGTATGTGTGCATTACAAAAGGATGCGGAACACTGGCTGGAAAGCTTTCGCCTGGCTGGTGTAGATGTCTGAGCTGGGTCAGGAACGGCCAGTTTTCACGC
>CAZYKZ010000480.1:0-1616 GCA_964648175.1 uncultured Anderseniella sp. | reverse complement strand
CTGCCGGCTGCAATTTCCTATATCGCGCTCGTGTACATCGTGCACCTTGAGGCCCTGAAGATGGGGCTCAAGGGCCTGAAGAAGCCGCCGAGCCATCTGACGCTGATCCAGAAGCTGATCGGCGTGCTCACCGGTTTCCTCGGCATGGCGGCCCTGGCGGTAGCGGTCTATTACGGCCTCGGCTGGGTCAAGACGGCGTTTCCCGGCATGACGCTGTGGGCTGGCGCAGGTCTGTTCCTGGTGGCTTATCTGGTTCTCGTCACCATTGCGGCCAAGCGGCCGGATCTAGAGGTGGACGAGCCCGACGCGCCCATGCTGGAGCTGCCCCGGGCCGGCGAGGTGGCGCTGACCGGCCTGCACTTCCTGCTCCCCATCGTGGTGCTTTTGTGGTGCATCCTGGTCGAGCGCCTGTCGCCTGCCTTGTCAGCGTTCTGGGCCACCATGGCGATGACCTTCGTGGTGTTCACCCAGCATGCCATCAAGTCGATCATTCGTGGCACGCCTTATCTGACCGCCGACCTCAAGCAGGGCGCAAAGGATTTCTGGGACGGCATGATTGCCGGCGCCCGCAACATGATCGCCATCGGCGTTGCCACCGGCGTGGCCGGCATCATCATCGGCACGGTCTCGCTCACCGGCATGCACCAGGTGATCGGCGAGTTCATCGAGTTCCTGTCCGGCGGCAACCTCATCGTCATGCTGCTGCTGGTGGCGGTGATGAGCCTGATCCTCGGCATGGGCCTGCCGACAACCGCCAACTATATCGTGGTGTCTTCGCTGATGGCGCCGGTGATCGTCTCGGTGGGGGCCCAGTCGGGCCTCGTCGTGCCGCTCGTCGCGGTCCACCTGTTCGTGTTCTATTTCGGCATCCTCGCCGACGATACGCCCCCAGTGGGCCTTGCCGCCTTTGCCGCTGCCGCCATTTCGGGCGGTGACCCGATACGCACCGGCATCCAGGGCTTCACCTATGACATCCGGACAGCGCTGCTGCCGTTCCTGTTCATCTTCAACACCGAACTGCTGCTGATCGACGTGACCTGGTACAAGGCTGTCTTTGTGGCCATCATTGCGATCATCGCCATGCTGTTGTTCGCCGCCGCCACGCAAGGCTTCTGGCTGGTCCGCAGCAAGTGGTGGGAGACGGTGGCGCTGCTGCTGATCGCCTTCACCCTGTTCCGGCCCGGCTTCTGGCTCGACATGGTTGAGCCGCCCTATGACGAGCGCCCCGGCGTGGAGGTGATCGAGCTTGCCGCCAGCCAGCCGAAGGGCGAGCCCATCCGCCTCGTGATCCAGGGTCCTGACTTCGACAACCCCGACAAGCTGGTCGAGACCACGCTGATGGCCAATCTTGCTCCGGAAGGCGATGGTGCGGCGCGGCTGGAAGGGGCGGGCCTGATGGTGACGCCGGAGGGCGACATCGCCAAGCTGGAAGAGCCGATGGCGGGCACGCCGTTCTTCACCCGCTTCCAGATGTTCGATTTCTACGCCGACAAGCCGGTTCAGGTCCTGCGCGCTGAAATGCCCGCTAGCCGGATGCCGAAGGAAGTGTTCTATATCCCGGCGCTGCTGCTGCTGGGCCTGGTGGTCTGGTCGCAGCGCCGCCGCCGTCTGGTCCC
>CAZYKZ010000479.1:0-1625 GCA_964648175.1 uncultured Anderseniella sp. | reverse complement strand
GCGCCTTGTCGGGCCCGGCCAAGGAAGCGCTGGGCCGCGGGGCAACGGCGGCAGGTACCTCCACCACCACCGGCGACGGCGGCATGACCGAGGAGGAGCGCGGCCATTCGAAGACGCTGGTCTACCAGTACCTGCCGTCGCGTTACGGCATGAACCCGGACGACCTGCGCCGCTGCGACGCCATCGAGGTGGTGGTTGGCCAGGGCGCCAAGCCCGGCGGCGGCGGCATGCTGCTCGGCCAGAAGATCTCCGACCGGGTCGCCGAGATGCGCAACCTGCCCAAGGGCATCGACCAGCGCTCGGCCTGCCGTCACCCGGACTGGACCGGCCCGGACGACCTCGAGATCAAGATCCTGGAACTGCGCGAGATCACCGACTGGGAGAAGCCGGTCTACGTCAAGATCGGCGGGGCGCGGCCCTATTACGACACCGCGCTCGCGGTGAAGGCCGGCGCCGACGTTGTGGTGCTGGACGGCATGCAGGGCGGTACGGCTGCCACGCAGGACGTGTTCATCGAGCATGTCGGCATGCCGACGCTGGCCTGCATTCCCGAAGCGGTGAAGGCGCTGCAGGAACTCGGCATGCACCGCAAGGTGCAACTCATCGTGTCGGGCGGCATCCGCAACGGCGCCGACGTGGCCAAGGCCATGGCGCTGGGAGCGGATGCGGTGGCCATCGGCACCGCCGCGCTGGTGGCGCTGGGCGACAATGACCCGAAGTTCGAAGAGGAATACCGCAAGCTCGGCACTACCGCCGGGGCCTATGACGACTGGCACGAAGGCAAGGACCCGGCTGGCATCACCACCCAGGATCCGGAGCTGTACAAGCGCTTCGACCCCGTCATGGGCGGGCGGCGGCTGTCCAACTACCTCAAGGTGATGACGCTGGAAGCCCAGACCATCGCGCGCGCCTGCGGCAAGAACCACCTGCACAACCTGGAACCGGAAGACCTGTGCGCGCTCACCCTTGAGGCGGCAGCGATGGCCAAGGTTCCGCTTGCCGGTACCGACTGGTACCCTGGCAAGAACGGCTTCTGATCGGCAACAACTTACGGATACGGAAGAGGGAAACGGGGATGAGCAAAGACCTTGCAGCCTACGCCAAGAAGAACGGCATCAAGTACTTCATGATCTCGTACACGGACCTGTTCGGCGGCCAGCGGGCCAAGCTCGTACCGGCGCAGGCGATCAGCGCCATGCAGAAGGACGGCGCCGGCTTTGCGGGGTTCGCCACCTGGCTGGACCTCACACCTGCCCATCCGGACATGCTGGCCGTGCCAGACCCGGACAGCGTCATCCAGCTACCATGGAAGAAGGATGTTGCATGGCTTGCCAGCACTTGCGTGATGGACGACCAGCTCGTCGCACAGGCGCCGCGCAATGTACTGAACCGGCTGATCGGCGAGGCATCGGAAGCGGGCCTGCGCGTCAAGACCGGGGTGGAGGCCGAGTTTTTCCTGCTGTCGCCCGACGGTTCGCAGATCTCCGACCAGTACGATACCGCCGAAAAGCCGTGCTACGACCAGCAGGCGGTGATGCGCCGCTATGACGTGATTGCGGAAATCTGCGACCACATGCTGGAGCTGGGCTGGGGCCCCTACCAGAACGATCACGAGGACGCCAACG
>CAZYKZ010000478.1:0-1634 GCA_964648175.1 uncultured Anderseniella sp. | reverse complement strand
AGATGCTCGCCGCCGCGCCAGCTGTCCTCGATCCGGTCCACCGCGATCTTGACGGCGACGACGCCAATGATCTCGTCCCCCAGCTTCACCGGTGCCGAGAAATAGTAGCCGCGCTTCAGCGACATGGTGCCGAGCGCATAATAGTTGCCGGTCTTGCCTGCGATCGCCTCGGTGAAGTATGGCCGGTAATTGTAGCTCTGGCCGACGAACGACGTGGGCAGCTGGTAGTTGCTGGCGGCCAGCGTAAGCCCCGTGCGATCCATTACGTAGATGTCGGAAGACCCCAGCAGCGTGTTGACCCGTTGCAGCTGGATAGACAGCTGGTCGCGCAGTGCCGGCCCGGCCGGGTTGAGTAGCACCCGCCTGATGTCGCTTCGGTCCGCAAGAAGCTGGGGCAGCCGCTCATATCGCTCGAGCGCGCTGGAGATGCTGGCCACCGCCAGCCGCAGCGTCACCTGGCCCCGCGCCTGCGTCTCGTTCAGAAAATGCCGCAGCGCATAGGCGTGGCTGATCAGGCCGACGCAAAGTGCAATCAGCACCGTGGCTACGACCAGCCCCCACCATTGCCGCCGGGATTTGCCTGAACTCTCCATGGCTGCCGATCTTGCAGTGCGCGAGCGCCAATGTGAAGTGAGCGATTAGGCCGACCGCAACAGCGCCAGCGCCTTGAGAACGCCGAGCCGCGGAGACGTGAGCACCGGAACTCCTGGCGGCTCAAGCAACGGCTCCGCACAGGCCATCGACGCTTGCGCGAGAACAATGCAATCCGGTTTCGCCTGCGCCGCCACCCGCGTAATCGCGGCTGCGATGGCCTTGCCATAGCTGTCCATGTCGCCAGCCTCGAAGTGCGGCCAGGCGCCTTCGCACATCACCACCTGCGGATCAACGTCCACGCCAGCCTTGCCGGCGACATCCTCCAGCAGGTCCATGGTGGGCGCGCGCGTACTTTCGAGGCACATGGCAACCAGCGGCCGCCGCCCATGTCCGACAGCCGCTTCCATCAGTGCGCGATCAACCCGGATCACCGGCGCCAACGTGCCATGTGCCGCTTCTGCAGCACCGCCAATGCTGGAACAGGTGCACACGCCAACGCCACCAGCCGCCAGTTCCGACATGGCTGACCTGATTGCCGCCGACAACTCGTCCGACATGCCCTTTTCGCGCGCCTCGTCCAGCCAGCCTTGCTCGACGCGGTGCCGACGCGCCATGCCGGGCGCAAGCTCGTCCATGAGCCGGTCGAACGTGGCAACGTGCACCTGCCCGGTGTGGAGGAACGAAATCACGCTGGTATCCGTGAGGAAATCCAGGTCGCGAAGTCGTAATTCGGCCTCTCCAGGTGCGACAGGTGCCCCGGCGCGGCAAAGTCGGAACACAGGCCCTTGTAGACCTTTTCCGTGCAGCCCCGGTCTTCGACGTTCACCTCGTCCAGCAGCGTCTTGAGCTGATCGAAATGCTGCCGTGCATCGGCGTCATTGACGAAATCCGGCGACATGCCGCCGCCGAAAATGATGTCGACCTTGCCAGGTCCGTGCGGATGCAGGGACAGGTACCAGAAATAGCCGGGCGTCAGCGTGATCAGCAGGCTCGGATAGATTGCCAGCAGCGTCGTGGTGCGCCGCCATTTGCCCTCGAGC
>CAZYKZ010000477.1:0-1636 GCA_964648175.1 uncultured Anderseniella sp. | reverse complement strand
GGACAATGGCGTACCTTCCCCGCACGGCAGCGCGCTGATTGCGCCCCACCCCACAATGGACTCTACCGGCCATGAACATGCACACTGGCTCCACGACAACCAACGTCCAGCGAGCCATGAACAAGCCTGACGCCCTCAAGATCATCGAACAGCGGCTGCTGTGGCTGTCGCACTGGATGATCCACAACGCCAACAACATCCGGCCCAAGGTGGACGGCATCAAGGTTGGCGGGCACCAGGCGTCTTCCGCATCGATGGTGTCGATCATGACGGCGCTGTACTTTTCGGCGCTCAAGCCCGAGGACCGGGTGGCGGTGAAGCCGCATGCCTCGCCCATTTTCCACGCCATGCAGTACCTGATGGGCAACCAGACGCGGGAGAAGATGGAGAACTTCCGCGGCTTTGGCGGCGTGCAGTCGTACCCCAGCCGCACCAAGGACATCGACGACGTGGACTTCTCGACCGGCTCGGTGGGCCTTGGCGTTGCGATCACCTCGTTCGCCTCGCTGGTGCAGGACTTCATCGAGGCCAAGAGCTGGGGCAACGGCTTCAAGCCGGGCCGCATGGTGGCGCTGGTGGGCGATGCCGAGCTCGACGAGGGCAACATCTACGAGACGCTGCAGGAAGGCTGGAAGAACGACCTCAGGAATTGCTGGTGGATCATCGACTATAACCGCCAGTCGCTGGACGGCGTGGTGCGCGAGGGACTGTTCAAGCGCATCGAGAAGATCTTCGACACGTTCGGCTGGGACGTGGTGACGGTGAAATACGGCGTGCTGCAGCGGGCTGCGTTCAAGGAGCCGGGTGGTGAAAGCCTGCGCGAGTGGATCGACAGTTGCCCCAACCAGCTCTACTCGGCGCTGACGTTCATGGGCGGCGCCGTCTGGCGCAAGCGGCTGATGGACGATCTTGGCGACCAGGGCGACGTGACCGCGCTGATCGAGCGGCGGTCCGACAAGGAGCTTGCCGCGCTGATGGAAAACCTCGGTGGCAACTGCGTCACCACCATGGCCGAGGTTTTTGACCGGATCGACCATGACCGGCCCACCTGCTTCCTGGCCTACACGGTCAAGGGCTGGGGCACGCCGATTGCCGGCCACAAGGACAACCACGGCGGCCTGATGACGTCGGCCCAGTTTGCCGACTGGCAGCAGCACATGGGCGTGGCGGAAGGCGAGGAATGGGAGCCGTTCGCCACGGTGAAGGACGTGGACAGCCTGAAGGCTTTCCTGGCGCAGGTGCCGTTCTTCGCGAAAGGCCGCCGCCGGTATGACGATGCGCGCCTCCACGTGCCCGCCATTGGCGCGCCGGATGACCGCGAGATTTCCACGCAAGCCGCGTTCGGCAAGATTCTCGATCAGCTGGCCCGCGGCGACAGCGAACTGGCCGCGCGCATCATCACCACCTCGCCGGACGTGACGGGCACAACCTCACTGGGACCCTGGGTCAACCGGCGCAAGCTGTTTGCCCGCAAGTTCCAGGAAGACACGTTCAGGAAAGAGAACATCCCCTCCACCGCCAAGTGGGAGTTCGCGCCGGAAGGCCAGCACCTTGAGCTCGGCATTGCGGAGATGAACCTGTTCCTGCTGCTGGGCGCGGCGGGGCTTTCGCATTCGCTGTTTGCCAAGCGGCTCAT
>CAZYKZ010000476.1:0-1679 GCA_964648175.1 uncultured Anderseniella sp. | reverse complement strand
AATCATGTTCGTAAGCTCGATCCTGGCCGCCAAGGGCGGCAACGTGGCCATGGTCCCGTCCCGTACCACCGTGGCCCTGGCGGCCCAGCGGATGCGGCTGCAGAAGTGCGGCGCGCTGCTGGTCACCGACGACGGCGGCCGCACAATCGCCGGCATCATTTCCGAACGCGACATCGCCCGCGCCCTGCCCGAGCACGGGGCGGAACTGGGCGAACTTCAGGTGTCGGAGCTGATGAGCCGCAAGGTCATCACATGCCGCCCGGATGACAATGTCCGCTCGGTCATGCGCACGATGACCACCCGCCGCTTCCGCCACATGCCGGTGGTGGGTGAGGACGGCAGCCTGATGGGCATCGTTTCCATCGGCGACGTGGTCAAGCACCACATCGACGAGCTGGAACTGGAGACCAACGTGCTGCGCGACGTCGCCGCCGTCCACCACTGAGCGCGGAAAACCTGTGCCCCGGCCGCCGCGCCGGGGCCGGTGGCGTCTTACGCCTGCCCGACGCAGCTGCCGCCCGCCAGTTCCTCGGCGAGAATGTCGTAGACGATGCGGATGCGGCGCGACGTCTTCAGTTCGCGATGCGTGACCAGCCACACCGGAAAGCGGATCGGCGGCAGGTCCGGCAGCAGCCGCACCAGCCCGTCCATCCGCGCCGCAATGTCGGTCATCATCACGCCGACGCCCAGCCCGGCGCGCACCATCTCCCACGCCGCAACCGAGTTCTCCGTCATCAGCGGAAAGTTTGCCTCCGTCACCGGCAGGCCCATGCCCTGCAAATGACGGATGAACCGTCCCTCACGGTCGAACCCGACGATGTCCGCCCCGGCCAGGTCCGCCAGCACCCGAGGCGTCCCGTGCTGGCGCAGCCAGCTCTCGGCTGCATAGAAACCGGCTTCCGCCTCGCGGATCAGCCGGGCGACCAGTTCCGGTTCCTGCGGCCGCACGTGCCGGATGGCGATGTCGGCTTCCCGCCGCTGCAGGTCGGACAGGCTGTTGGACGTGATCACTTCTATCCTCAAGCCCGGCGCCTCGGCGCGGATGCGTCCCAGCACCGGCGGCAGCAGGTGCACCGCAACCGCGTCGGTCGCGGAGATCGAGACGATGCCCTCTACCGCCTGGCTGTGGCCGCTGGCCGCCAGCGCCATCGCATCCGCCGCCGCCTGCATGGCGTATACGTGGTCCACCAGGTCGAGACCGGCCTGCGTCGGCGCCAGCCGCTTGCCGAGCCGCTCAAACAGCGTCACGTCGAGCGCCCCTTCCAGCGCCGCCACCTGGCGCGACAGTGTCGGCTGCGTCAGCCCGAGCTTGCGCGCAGCCGCCGACAGCGACCCGGTCTCGACGGTGACGGCAAAGGCGCGAAGCTGATTCCAGTCCAGTCCATTCATGCAAATACGTATATATGAAGTACGAAATTTGGCAATTCATTCAAATTTTGCGCATGATACAAGGCGGTCAAAGGAGATTGACCATGACCACTGACGCCATGACCGTCACCCCGGCGGACGCCGGCGCCCGCTTCTGGGACAGGATCGCACGGAAGTACGCCGCCGGGTCCATCGCCGACCCGGCCGGCTACGAAACAACGATCGAACGCACCGCCGCGTTGATCGGCGGCCTCGGCCACGTGCTGGAAACCGGTTGCGGCACCGGCACGACTGCGCTGCGGCTTGCCGAT
>CAZYKZ010000475.1:0-1686 GCA_964648175.1 uncultured Anderseniella sp. | reverse complement strand
CTTGAGCAGGACTTCAACTCGCTGGATGCACAGCGCGAGGCTTGTACCGCCTATATTGCCTCGCAGGCGAGCCTGGGCTGGAAGCTGCTGAAGAAGGTCTATGATGACGGCGGCATTTCGGGTGGCACAATGGACAGACCCGCCCTCCAGGACCTGCTCAGCGATATTCAGGCAAGACGTGTCGACGTCGTCGTGGTCTACAAGATCGACCGGTTGACCCGCTCGCTCATGGACTTCGCCCGCATCGTCGAGGTGTTTGACCGTCACGATGTCTCATTCGTGTCGGTCACCCAGCAGTTCAACACCACCACGTCGATGGGACGGCTGACTCTCAATGTCTTGCTGTCATTTGCCCAGTTCGAGCGAGAGGTGACTGCCGAGCGCATCCGGGACAAGTTCGCCGCCTCGAGGAAGCGGGGCATGTGGATGGGCGGACCGGTACCAATCGGCTACAGGGCACAGAACCGCAAGCTGGTGATTGAACCCCGGGAGGCGGAGCTGGTGCGACGGATCTTCAGCGAGTATCTTGAATACGGTTCGGTACCGGCGCTCAAGGACAGGCTTGATGACCTCGGCATCCGGACACCTCAACGGCAGGGCAGGTCAGGCCGGACATCCGGAGGGAACCCGTTCTCGCGGGGGCGGCTGTACTGGATGCTGTCGAACCCGGTCTATGCCGGTGACGTGCGTCATGGCAGCAATATTTGGCCGGGGCAGCACGATGCGATCATCGAGCGCTCGCTGTGGGATACCGTTCAGCAGCGGCTGCAGGAAGGCTCACATCCAACACCGGGCGACAAATCCCGACAGGACTCCAGCCTGCTTTGTGGTCTCGTCCACGATGAGACCGGGGATCGTCTGACACCCACGTTCACCGTCAAGGCCGGGCGGCGGTACCGCTACTATGTCGCCAACCGCCTGGTCACAACAGGTAGAAGGCGTGACGCGGCGGCCTGGCGGTTGCCTGCAAGACAACTCGAGCATGCGGTTGTCGATGCACTGGCAGCACTGCTGTCCGACCAGGTGCGGTTGCTGGATCAACTGGCACCTTCGGAAAGCAGAGCCGGGGAGGTGATCGGAACGATGGACAAGGCCTGCGAACTCGCAAGCCAACTGCAGACAGACCCCACCCAAGCCAGATCACTCGTCCGTTCAGTCATCGATCGGGTGACAGTCACACCGGGGCAACTCACTCTGGCAGTCAGTCGTAAAGCACTCTGCGATGCGCTGGGCATCCTGCCGCCACCAAAGCATGACCAGGACAGCTTCGAGATCCACCATCCATTCACCCTCAGGCGCCGCGGCATTGAAGCCCGCCTCGTCATGGCGGCCCCGGAGCTCAATCGGGCGCGAGTGGACCAGAAGCTCATAAGCAAGCTTGCCGAGGCCCGGCACTGGCTTGACTTGACCACCAGCGGATCAAACCTCTCCATCTCCGAATTATCGAAACAGCGCGGTGCAGATCCTCGCGAGGTCACCCGCATTCTGCCCCTCGCATTCCTGGCCCCGGATATTGTCGAGGCCATCCTTGATGGACGCCAGCCGGTCGAATTGACTTCGACACGCCTCAGGCGACACAGGCCCATCCCGCTCCAATGGCAGCAACAACGCCGCCTGCTGGGAATCCCGGCCTCGCGGTAAACTGAACTGCCAAACTCCCTGTCAAAACCGTGGACACCAAACTGG
>CAZYKZ010000474.1:0-1693 GCA_964648175.1 uncultured Anderseniella sp. | reverse complement strand
ACGGCCATGTTGCAGCTTTCCGATCCGCCAGACGTAAACACTACCGTAGGCGCAATGGTGCCGAGCGCCCGCGCGATCTCCTCGCGCGCCTTTTCGATCGTGGCGCGCGCCGCCCTGCCCTCGGCATGCACCGAGGAGGCATTGCCGCACTGCTCCAGCGCCGCAAACATCGCTTCGCGGGCCTGGGGCCTGAGCGGGCTGGTGGCGTTATGGTCGAGATAGGCGCGCATGCTCTTGTGTTCAGTTCGTGCTCTGGGTCAGCGTGGAAACGGGGTGCACCTTGGCGCGGCGGATGGAGGCCTCGAGCGCCAGATTGCGCTTGTTCACCACGTCGCCCAGCGTGATTGCCGACAGGAAGCCGTAAACCTGGCGCCCCAGCGCGGCCCACAATTCATGTGTCACGCACTTTTCGCCTCGCACGCAGCCGTCGATGGCGTCGCCCTGGCAGCGGGTCACCTGCATCGGCTCGTCGACGGCAGAAATGATGTCGGCGATGTAGATCGCGTCCGCAGGCCGGGCCAGCCAGTAGCCGCCACCGGGGCCACGCTGGCTTTCCACCAGCCCTGCCCGGCGCAGCTTGGCGAACAGCTGTTCGAGATATTCCTGGCTGATGTCCTGACGTTCTGCCACGTCTGCAAGCGCAACGCGCCCGCCAGCGGGTTGCGAGCCGATATCGGCCATCGCCATCACTGCATATCTGCCCTTGGTGGAAAGCTTCATCGTCGCGACGATTCCAGTTTCAGTTGCCGTTCAGTGGGTCAAAACCGCAAGAAACAGGCACTTCGCCCGATTTGCTTGCTTTTTTACCCGCGAATTGTGTAAGACCCGCCCGGACACCACGTAAGGACGGCAGCCGAGCGCTTCCTTGAATAATTCTAAACTGGGTATAGAAAACCCGACGAACAGAGTCAACAATTCAATCCGGCATTTTCCGGGGCAAATTGGCGCCATTTCTTGCGCCGATATCCACCACCGGGCCCGGCGCGTTGTGCGCGGGGAACAGCCGTCAACCCGACAGGACACACACGTTCATGCCTGAGGTCATTTTCAACGGACCCGCCGGCCGCATCGAGGGCCGCTATCACCATAATCCGGAGCATGGCTCGCCGATTGCGCTCATCCTGCACCCGCATCCGCAGTTCGGCGGCACGATGAACAACCCGATCGTGCACGACCTCTATTACATGTTCCGCGACCGCGGCTTCTCGGTGCTGCGCTTCAACTTCCGCGGTGTGGGCCGGTCTCAGGGCCTGTTCGACAATGGCGCGGGCGAACTGTCCGACGCCGCCTCGGCGCTCGACTGGATGCAGACCTTCAACAAGGAAGCAGCGACCTGCTGGATCGCAGGCGTGTCTTTCGGCGCGTGGATCGGCATGCAGTTGCTCATGCGCCGGCCAGAAATCGCCGGTTTCATGTCAATCGCGCCGCTTGCCAAGCACTATGACTTCTCGTTCCTGGCGCCCTGCCCGGCCTCCGGCCTGTTCGTCAACGGCGCCAATGACACGGTCACGCCGGCCGAATCGATCAACGCCCTTGTGGCAAAGCTGAAAACCCAGAAAGGCATCAAGATCGACCACGAGGTCATGCCGGACACCAACCACTTCTTCGAGGGCAAGATTCCGGAACTCACCGAAATCTGCGCCAACTACCTCGACAAGCGGCTGAAGCAGGACCTGAAGGAGGATTGATGTCC
>CAZYKZ010000473.1:0-1695 GCA_964648175.1 uncultured Anderseniella sp. | reverse complement strand
AGCGCGCGGCAGGCCTCGCCGATGCCCTGCACGGCCTTGACGAAGGTGCCCATGATCTCGGGCTTTTCCGGGTTGCCGAAATTGAGGTTGTCGGTGATGGCGATGGGGTCTGCGCCAACGGCAGTCAGGTTGCGCCAGACTTCCGCGACTGCCTGCTTGCCGCCCTCGAACGGGTCGGCCTCGACATAGCGGGGCGTCACGTCCGTGCAAACGGCGATGGCCTTGCCATCTTCCGACACGCGCACTACGGCGGCGTCACCGCCGGGGATTTGCGCCGTGTTGGACTGGATCAGGTTGTCGTACTGCTCCCACACCCAGCGGCGCGAGGACATGTCGGGCGAACCCATCAGCTTCATGACAGCCGCCACGAGGTCGTTGGGCGCAGGCACGTCATCGGCCTTGATGGCTGCAGGCTTCTTCGGCTCCACCCACGGGCGGTCGTATTCCGGGGCCTCGTCGCCCAGTTCCTTGATTGGCAGGTTGGCGACTTCCTCGCCGTTCCACAGGCAGCGGAAACGCAGGTCATCGGTGGTCTTGCCGACGATGGCGAAGTCCAGTCCCCACTTGTGGAAGATGGCCTCGGCCTCCTTCTCCTGTTCTGGGCGCAGCACCATGAGCATGCGCTCCTGGCTTTCCGACAGCATCATCTCGTAGGGCGTCATGCCGTCTTCGCGGCACGGCACCGCGTTGAGGTCCAGCTCGATGCCGAGGTCGCCCTTGGCGCCCATCTCGACGGCGGAGCAGGTGAGGCCGGCGGCCCCCATGTCCTGGATGGCGATGACGGCGCCGGACGCCATCAGCTCCATGCAGGCTTCCAGCAGGCACTTTTCGGTGAACGGGTCGCCCACCTGGACGGTCGGGCGCTTTTCCTCGATGGAGTCATCGAACTCAGCCGACGCCATGGTTGCGCCGTGGATGCCGTCGCGGCCCGTCTTGGCGCCGAGATAAACGACAGGCAGGCCGACGCCCTTGGCCTGCGAGTAGAAGATCTTGTCGGCATCCGCCAGGCCGACGGCCATGGCGTTGACCAGGATGTTGCCGTTGTAGCGCTTGTGGAAGTTGACCTCGCCGCCGACGGTGGGCACGCCGAACGAGTTGCCATAGCCGCCGATGCCGGCCACGACGCCTGAAACGAGATGGCGGGTCTTGGGGTGATCAGGCTCGCCGAAACGCAGGGCATTGAGCGCGGCAATGGGGCGCGCGCCCATGGTGAACACGTCGCGCAGGATGCCACCCACGCCGGTCGCAGCGCCCTGGTAGGGTTCGATGAACGAGGGGTGGTTGTGGCTTTCCATCTTGAAGACGATGGCCTGGTTGTCGCCGATGTCGATGACGCCGGCGTTCTCACCCGGGCCCTGGATGACCTTCTCGCCGGAGGTGGGCAGCGTCTTCAGCCACTTCTTCGACGACTTGTAGGAGCAGTGCTCGTTCCACATGGCCGACACGATGCCGAGTTCGGTCAGCGTCGGCTTGCGGCCGATCAACTGCTCGAAGCGCTCGTACTCGTCGGGCTTGAGACCGTGCTGCGAGACCAGCTCGGCGGTGATCTCGACATTGTTCTGGAAGGAGGTCTTGGCAGTCATCTGCGGGCAGGGTCCGATTCCGTGGGAGGGGCCATGATTTTGGCTGCCCTTCTAACGCAAGAACCGGCGGGGATACATACAATTCGCCCGGTTTTGGACAGTCTGTCGCGGG
>CAZYKZ010000472.1:0-1695 GCA_964648175.1 uncultured Anderseniella sp. | reverse complement strand
CTGACCCAGCCCACCTTGCTGCCGGGCATGCGCATTCTGTCGCCTGCTGATGGATTTCCGCAATTGGCGCCATTGCACATCGGCCTGTTTTACAAGCACTCGCGCCTTGCGAATGCAGGTCATTCGGCTGCCAGCCGCCTGATAGAACTTGTGGATGCCACCGGATCCGTCACGCCGCCTAATTCTTGGGCATCGTCATAACCAGATTTTATAGCTGCATTATAAGGATAAATTTCCACAATCCATCTCGCTGTCATAGCGTTTTCGGTGGGTTTAGCCGTCCAGCACCTTGCCCATCCGCGGGTGCTGGCGTCACACTGGAAATCGCCCGGGTACGGGGTTCAAGCAGGAGAGGTGGAAATGGCCAGCAACAACAAGAGTTCAGTTTTGACGCCGTCGCGCCGTGACGTGCTGAAGTATGGCGGCGCCGCCGCGCTGTCGATGCCGTTCGTGAGCCGTGCATGGGCCCAGACGGTCGAGATCAACATGCTGGCCTGGTACGGCCACGGCGAGCCGGACATCGTCGGCGAGTTCGAGGCTGCCAACAATGTGAAGTTCAAGCCGAAGTACTATGCCGGTGGCGACAACATGCTGGGCCTGATCGCCCAGTCGCCAGCAGGCACCTATGACATCATCCTGTCGGACGCCGAGTTCGTGCAGCAGCTCAATGCGGCCGGCTACATCGAGGAGCTGAACGCCGCCGACTACAATTTCGACGACATGCTGCATGACGACTTCAAGAAGTTCCCCGGCCACTGGGACGGCGACAAGCTGCACTCGGTCATGGTCCGCTGCGGACACCTTGGCGTGTCATACAACAAGAACGCCATCACGGCGGAAGAAGCCCAGAGCTACAAGTGCTTCTGGAAGCCGGAAGTGAAGGGCAAGGTCGGCCACTTCGACTGGCACCTGCCGTCGCTCGGCATGATGAGCCTGACCAATGGCAACGGTGCGGGCCTGTGGGACCTTGATGACGCCAAGTGGACGGCGGTGAAGGAAACCACCATGAGCCTGCGTCCGCAGGTCGGCGGCTTCTTCGATTACGGCGGCACCTTCAACTCGCTGAAGAACGGCGAGATGCAGGCCATGTGCGGCATCGGCGACTGGATCACCGGCGTTCTGGAAAAGGACGGCGCACCGGTTGCGTCCGTGGTGCCGAAGGAAGGTGGCATCCAGTGGACCGAGAGCTATTGCATCGGCAAGGGCTCGGAAAAGCAGGAGATCGTCAAGAAGTTCATCCAGTACATGCTGTCGCCTGAAGGCCAGGTGAAGTCGGCCCAGATGGCAGCCTATCCGGGCTTCTGCATCACCAAGGCCGGCCGCGCCAAGCTCAACGAGGTGGACAAGAAGGAAGCCGAGCGCACCGGTCAGGTCGACGGCATGCCGAACGATCCGATCACGCTGATCAAGGAAGGCCGCATCCACTATCGCGACATCCCCAAGCAGCAGAGCCTCGAGGACTGGAACGACTTCTGGTCCGAGTACAAGAACGCCTGATCCAATTGAACCTCTGTGTCCCGGCCTCGTGCCGGGACCCGGACTGCCGGGCGTCTGCATGAACCAGCCTGAGAAGAAGAGTCTCGACCTTTACGCCATGACGTGGCGGCTGCCGATCATCGTCTGGCAGACCATCTTCTTTGTCGGCCCGCTGCTGTTCATGGTCGCCATGTCGTTCTTCGTGGTGAAGAACTACCG
>CAZYKZ010000471.1:0-1698 GCA_964648175.1 uncultured Anderseniella sp. | reverse complement strand
TCAAGCAGCAGTCGCTGCCGACCGTGCAGGATTACCTGGCGCAGGAGCCAGGCGTCAGCATTTCGAGCCAGGGCGGCATTGGCCAGGAGACCACGCTGATCGTGCGCGGCGCGGACAAGAAGTACGTGAAGACACTGTGGAATGGCATCGACCTGTCGGACACGTCCGCTCCACAGGTGCAGGTTTCCCCAGAGCACCTCATCATCGGTGGCATCAACAACATAGAGATTCTCAAGGGCTCGCAGTCAACGCTGTATGGCGCAGACGCGGTGGCCGGCGTGATCGGAATTTCAACGCTCGGCGACTTCGAGGAAGGCATCCGCTACATCGTCTCCGGCGAGGCGGGTTCGTTCGGCACCTTCCGTGGTCACCTCGGCACGCAGGCCGCCCTGGCCGACGGCAGCCGCTTTGCGGCTGGAGTGACAGGCCTGACGACGGACGGCATTTCCGCCGCCGACGCACGCAACGGCAACACCGAGCGTGACGGATATGACAACGTTACCGTTTCGCTGGCAGGAGAAAAGGTACTTGATCAGTATCTCACGGCGTTCGGATCGCTGCTGTACATCGATAGCGAGACAGAATTCGACGATGGCGGCGTCCTGCCGACCGACAACCCCGACAACGTGGGCAAGCGTCGTCAGCTGGCAGGCCGTGCCGGCATCACCACCACCTCCGATGACGGCCGCTGGAAAAACACGCTCTCGGTTCAGGTCAATGATGTAAGCCGTTCGTCCTACACCACGACGTTCGGCCCGTTTACCTACAACACCTCGGGAGTTCGCCAGAAGGGCGACTGGCTCAGCCAGTACGAGATCAACGAGCAAGTCACTCTGCAAGCCGGTGCTGATTACGAACGCCAGTCTTTCAGCGACGACTTCTCCGGCAACCGGAGCTGGATTGCCGGCGGCTGGGGACAGCTGATCTGGTCCCCGTTGCAGAACGCCACGCTGACCGGCGCGGTGCGACATGACGAGCATGGCGACTTTGGCGGTTATACCACCTGGCGGACCACGGCTGCCTATTCCTTCGAGGATACCGGCACCACGCTTCGTGCATCTGCCGGCACCGGCTTCCGCGCGCCCAGCCCGTTTGAGCTGGGCTACGTATCCTTCGTGCTTGGCGTGCCGAATACCGACCTGCTACCGGAAGAAAGCTTTTCATGGGATGCCGGGTTTGACCAGACAGTCCTCGACGGACGCTTGTCGTTCGGCGCGACATACTTCGTGCTCAATACAGAGAATCTGATTGATTACGACTTCCTGACAGACAGCTACGTTCAGGTGTCGGGTACAACCGAGCGAGACGGGGTGGAAGCCTATGTCCGGTATGCGATCGCCGACTGGGCGGACCTGACCGCGGCCTATACCTACACAAGAGCTGTTGACGCCGACGGTGCCCGACGGCCTCGCGTTCCCGAACATGATGTCGTTCTTGGGCTTTTCACCAGACCTGCAGAACGCTGGAACACGGCGACCACGGTGCGCATCGTCAAGGACACCGTCGACGTGGTGAACAACAACCTCGTCCCCCTCGACGACTACGTTCTGGTCAACGCCAAGGTAGGCTACGAACCCATCGACGGTCTGGAAGTCTACGTGCGCGGGGAGAACCTGCTGGATGAAAAGTACCAGGTGGTGCGTGGCTATGGCACGCCGGGTGCTTCCGTTTATGGCGGCTTCACGATGCAATGGTGAT
>CAZYKZ010000470.1:0-1705 GCA_964648175.1 uncultured Anderseniella sp. | reverse complement strand
GAGCGCATGATCTGCGACAACCCCCGGATTGCACAGTTGGACAGCGAGTTGGCCGACGCCTATCGCATCGCCTTGCGGGATGCGCCCTGGGCCTCGGCCAACCGGCGCATCCGCGAGGAGCAGAAGGCATGGGTTGCCGAGCGCAACCGTTGCCGGGACCCTCGCTGCCTTCGGCAGTCCTACCGGCAACGCATCGCCCAGCTTCGTTCCGAGGTCAGTGGCGGCGGAAATTCTGGCGGAGGAAACACTGGCGGCGGCGGCAACGTGGTCCGGGTGACCGGAGTTGCCTCGAATGACGTCCTCAATGTCCGCAGCGGCCCTGGCCCCAACTATCGCGTTGTCGGTGCGCTTGGCAATGGTGACCGAGTCCGGCGCCTGAATTGCCAGAACCAGGGCAGTTCGCGCTGGTGCCAGATCGAGATGATGACCGACATGCGCGAGCGCGGCTGGGTCAATGCCCGGTTCCTGTCTGGATCCGGCGGATCGTCATCATCTCAGCCGGGCGGCGCCATCAACCACGGCGGTGGCGTTCGCACCGCGTGTGCCCGCGCGGTGGCCCGGCAGGTGGGCGTGAGCCCTGATGACGTCGTGGTCACCCGCTCCACCATCTCCGAAGGCACCGGACGGCATGTCGTCTATGTGGGCGTTCCCTATGCGGCCGCCGACTGGATTTGCGAAGCCGACCGCAATGGCAGGGTGGTGAACGTGTTTTTCTCGGGGTCGGGCTGAACGAGCGCCATCTCGGATGGAATTAGTGAAAACGCAAAAAGGGAATTGAAAAGATGACAAGGATTAAAGGTTTGTTTTGTGCCGGGTTGATCGCTGCAGCATGCGCCCAGCCAGCTTCTGCCGCGGACTTGTACGACATGCCAACCACTTATGACTGGACCGGTCTGTATGGCGGCATCCAGGGCGGCTGGGCCGGAGCAGATATGTCGGCAGAGAATCTGTTTCTGAACACAACCACCAACTTCGACATCAACGGTGGCATGGCCGGTGGCCACATTGGCTACCTTCATCAGTTCGACCAGTTTGTTGCCGGCCTCGAAGGTGATTTCGAGTGGTGGGGCATGTCTGGTGACGATGGCGACCTCGGTGGTGTGGTCGATGGCATCGACGGCAACTGGCTTGCATCGCTGCGCGGACGGGTTGGTCTCGTTCAAGATCACTGGCTCTTCTATGCCACTGGCGGTCTGCAGGTGGCAGACTTTGATGTTGAACAATCGTCGACCAACCCCACTGGAAGTACGTCGATCAACTTTACCGAGTTTGGCTGGACCGCTGGTGGCGGCATCGAGTATGCGATCAGCGACAGCATGAGGGCAGGTGTCGAATACCGTTACATTGACATATCAGATCAAGTGACAGCCGACCGAAACACTGTATCGATTGAGAAGGGCTACAGGATCGAAGACTTCCACACTGTCCGCGCTCGGCTGTCCTGGAAATTCTGAACAAGCATTGACCCGCTGAGCCTTGCACCTGGACGAAAGCCCGATGGCGTCCGGTTGCTCTTGACGGCCATCGGGTCATCACTCCTGGAGTTGTGTAATGAAGAAATTCGCACTAGCAGCCGTTGCTCTTCTAGCCCTGGCAACACCGGCATTCGCTGAGGACCAGACGGAACTCACCAACGCCTGCACGGATGCTGCGCGTCAGTATTTCGGGGACTTTGAAGCTCGTACCGAGATGCGCGCCGACGACC
>CAZYKZ010000469.1:0-1711 GCA_964648175.1 uncultured Anderseniella sp. | reverse complement strand
CGCCCAAGCCGGCGGCCGTCGCCGAGTTCAACTGGGAAGATCCGCTCGATCTTGAAAGCCACCTGACCGAAGAAGAGCGCATGATCCGCGACAGCGTGCGCGACTTCGCCCAGGACAAGCTGATGAGCCGGGTCAAGACCGCCTTCCGCGAGGAGCGCTTCGACCGCGAGATCATGAACGAGGCTGGCGAGCTTGGCCTGATGGGCATCATGACCGATCCGAAGTACGGCGGTGCGGGCCTCGGCTACGTGGCATACGGCCTGATCGCGCGCGAGATCGAGCGCGTCGATTCAGGCTACCGCTCGGCCATCTCGGTGCAGAACTCGCTCGTCATGCACCCGATCGAGGCCTATGGCTCGGAAGCGCAGAAGATGAAGTACCTGCCCAAGCTTGCCACCGGCGAGATGGTCGGCTGCTTCGGCCTGACCGAGCCCGATGCCGGCTCCGACCCGGGCGGCATGAAGACCCGCGCCAAGCGCACCTCCAACGGCTACGTGCTCAACGGCGCGAAGATGTGGATCACCAATTCGCCCATCGCCGACATAGCGGTGGTATGGGCCAAGCTTGAGGACGAAGGCATCCACGGCTTCATCGTGGAGCGCGGCACCAAGGGTTTCTCGACGCCGAAGATCGAGGGCAAGTTCTCGTTGCGCGCCTCCGTTACCGGCGAAATCGTGCTCGACAACGTTGAAGTGGGCGAAGACGCGCTCATGCCCAACACGCGCGGGCTGTCAGGCCCGTTCGGCTGCCTCAACAAGGCACGTTACGGCATTGCCTGGGGCGTCATCGGCGCAGCAGAAGACTGCTGGCACCGGGCGCGCCAGTACACGCTCGACCGCAAGCAGTTCGGCCGCCCGCTGGCCGCCACCCAGCTCGTCCAGAAGAAGCTTGCCGACATGCAGACCGAGATCACCCTTGGCCTGCACGGCTGCCTGTCGCTGGGCCGCGGGCTTGAGAACGGCACGGTGTCGCCGGTCGCCATCTCGATCATGAAGCGCAACAACTGCGGCAAGGCGCTGGACATCGCCCGCATGGCGCGCGACATGCACGGCGGCAACGGCATTTCGGACGAGTATCACGTGATCCGCCACATGGTGAACCTGGAGACGGTGAACACCTATGAAGGCGCCCATGACGTGCACGCGCTCATTCTCGGGCGCGCGCAGACCGGCATCCAGGCGTTCTTCTGAACCTCTGGTGCGGCTCGCGCGTTGACGCTACAGAACCTGATCCAACCAACAATGGAGGCTGACAAAGATGGCTCTCGAACTCCCTGATCTCCCCTATGCCTATGACGCGCTTGCGCCCTACATGTCGAAGGAAACGCTCGAGTTTCACCACGACAAGCACCACATGGCCTATGTTACCAACGGCAACAACCTGCTGAAGGACTCACCGCTTGCAGGCAAGTCCATCGAGGAGATCTGCAAGGCAGCCTTCGCCGAGAAGAACGCCGGCCTCGTCAACAATGTCGGCCAGCACTACAACCACAACCACTTCTGGAACTGGATGAAGCCGAACGGCGGCGGCACCAAGCTGCCGGGTGCGTTGCAGAAGGCTGTCGACAGCGACCTCGGCGGTTATGACAAGATGCGCGCCGACTTCATCAATGCCGGCACCACGCAGTTCGGCTCCGGCTGGGCATGGCTCGCCGTCAAGGACGGCAAGCTCGCCGTCATGAAGACCCCCAACGGTGAAAACCCGCTGATGC
>CAZYKZ010000468.1:0-1712 GCA_964648175.1 uncultured Anderseniella sp. | reverse complement strand
GGCATCGACAAGAACCGCTTCCACGAGAACAAGCGGGCGGTCGAGGACAAGTATATCGGCCCGCTGGTCAAGACGGTGATGACCCGCTGCATCCAGTGCACCCGCTGCGTGCGCTTCACCACCGAAGTGGCCGGCGTTGAGGAGCTGGGCGCCATCGGCCGTGGTGAGGACATGGAAATCACCACCTATCTCGAACAGGCCATGAGCTCCGAGATGCAGGGCAACGTGATCGACCTGTGCCCGGTGGGCGCGCTGACCAGCGCTCCCTACGAGTTCAAGGCACGGCCCTGGGAGCTGCGCAAGACCGAAACCATCGACGCCATGGACGCGGTCGGCTCCGCCATCCGGGTGGACGTGCGCGGGCGCGAGGTTATGCGCGTGCTGCCGCGCCTGAACGAAGAGGTCAACGAGGAGTGGATCTCCGACAAGACCCGCTTCATCTGGGACGGTCTGCGGTCGCAGCGCCTCGACAAGCCCTATATCCGCGAAAACGGCAAGCTGCGCGCGGCAAGCTGGGACGAGGCATTCGCGCTCATCGTGTCGAAGCTTAAAGCCGCCGGCCCGGACAAGACGGCAGCCCTGGTCGGCGACCTGAATGCGGTCGAAGAAGTGTTTGCCCTCAAGACCTTGATGGACAAACTTGAAGTGAAAAACCTCGACTGCCGCGAAGCTGGCTCGCCGCTGGGCGAGGCAGGTGGCCGGGCGGGCTACATCTTCAATTCCACGATTGCCGGCATAGAACAGGCCGACGCCATCATGCTGATCGGCACCAACCCGCGCCTCGAGGCGCCGGTGCTGAACAGCCGCATCCGCAAGCGCTACCTGGCTGGCAACGTCCACATTGGCGTCATCGGCGAGCGCGCCGACCTGACCTATCCCTACACCTACCTGGGCGACGGCCCCGCCGCGCTTGAAGAACTTGCGCGCCACAAGGCCGCCAAGGCCGAACGTCCGATGTTCATCATCGGGCAGGGCGCGCTGGCCCGGCCGGACGGCAAGGCCGTGCTCGCCGCTGCCATGAAGGCCGCTCAAGCCATCGGCGTCATCAAGGACGGCTGGAACGGCTTCAACGTGCTGCACACCGCTGCAGGCCGCGTCGGTGCGCTGGACGTGTGCGCACTGCCGACCATGCCCGGCGGCAAGGACACTGCCGCGATCCTGAAGGGCGCGAAGGCAGGCGAGATCGAGGTGGTCTACCTGCTTGGCGTCGACGAGATTGACATGGGCGCGCTGGGCGATGCGTTCGTGATCTACCAGGGCAGCCACGGCGATGCAGGAGCCCACCGCGCCGACGTGATCCTGCCGGGTGCGACCTACACCGAGAAGTCGGCAACCTGGGTCAACACCGAGGGCCGCCCGCAACTGGCGCGCCGGGCCAATTTCCCGCCGGGCGATGCGCGCGAGGACTGGGCCATCATCCGCGCGCTGGCCGGCAAGCTCGACGTGAACCTGGGCTTTGACAACCTCGAATACCTGCGCGCCGAAATGTACAAGGCAGCACCGCACCTGGCCGCGATCGACACTGTCGCACCGGCTGACGCTTCGCTGCTGGGCGATATCGCCAAGGCCGGCGGCAAGATGACGGCAAAGCCATTCGAAAGCCCGGTGAAGGATTTCTACCTGACCAACCCGATCGCCCGGGCATCGAGGATCATGGCGGAGTGCTCGGCCATGCGGCTCAACGCCCACAAGCAGGCAGCGGAGTAGGGGGA
>CAZYKZ010000467.1:0-1712 GCA_964648175.1 uncultured Anderseniella sp. | reverse complement strand
GAGCCTTGGAGCGTGCTGTCGGGTCGTATGTCATGTCCGGCCATCCTTGCCTGTTGCGCCTGAACCGGTGCGGTCCGGCTGGGACCAAATGCACCAGATGTCAAATCGGTTCACTTCTTTCAGCGGAGCGGCGGGGCAGGGGGCTGGCGGGGTGGTGGAGATGGCGGCGCCGTGTTGCCGGCTGGTCCGCTGCGTTTGTCTCGATTACCCTGTCAGAACGATCCTTGCCCTTGCTTTACCCCTCTGGTCATTGTTGGGGAGTGCTTTGGCTTGTACGTTCTTAAGAGCGTTTGAGACCGTTGCGTTTCCCCAAGGTCAGGCAGACCGTGCCTGTATTGCTGGTTTTCCGTTTCGAAGTCATTTTGACGACGTGTCCGACTTGTCCGGTTGGTCTGCCTGAATTTTAGGTCAGCCGTGCTGTCCTAACGCCGTTGTTCTGCCAGAAATCCATCCAATATGCAAGCGCTCATAGTACCAGCGGGTACGGGAAGTTTGCCGCATCTGCTGTGGGCAGTCACTTGCCGCTGTGCTAGTGAAGCTGGCAACTATCCCGCGACACGAATTCCATCAGGCAGAACCCATGAATTTCGCATCCGACAACGTCTACGGCGTGCACCCGGCCATCATGCAGTCCATGGCGGACGCCAATTCCGGCACACAATCTTCATACGGCTCCGACGAGTTCACCAAGCGCGCCGAGCAGCAACTGTGCGAGATTTTTGAGCGCGAGGTCGACGTCTACCTGGTGCTAACCGGCACGGCGGCGAATTCCCTGTGCCTTTCGGCCATGGTGCCACCCTATGGCGGTGTGATCTGCCACTCGGAAGCGCACATCATGGTGGACGAGTGCGGTGCGCCGGAACTCTTCACCGGCGGGGCCAAGCTGATCGGCATTCCCGATCCGGCCGGCAAGCTGACGCCTGCAAGCATCACGAAGGTTCTGGACGGCTTCATCCGGGGCGAGCATGACCCGAAGCCCAAGGCGGTCTCGATCACCCAGGCCACCGAGCTGGGCACCGTCTACAGCCTCGACGAGATCAGGGCGATTGCTGACCTTGCCCATGGGCGCGGTCTGCGGTTGCACATGGATGGGGCGCGATTCACCAATGCGCTGGTATCGCTGGGCTGCACTCCGGCTGAGATGACCTGGAAGGCAGGAGTGGACGCGCTGTCGTTCGGGGCCACCAAGAACGGCGCGATGATGCTGGAAGCAGTGATCTTCTTCGACAGGTCTCTGTCGGAAGATTTCATCCACCGCCGCATGCGCTCGGCGCAGCTTCTGTCCAAGGGCCGCTATCTGGGTGCGCAGATGAACGCCTACCTCGACAATGACCTGTGGCTGAATAACGCCAGCCACGCCAACGAAATCGCGGCCTACCTTGCGTCTGAACTGAAGAAGACCGGCAAGGTGCGTCTTCCCTTGCCGGTGCAGGCCAACGAGGTGTTCCCGATAATGCCGCGCGGCCTGTACGAGCACCTGCAGGCAGCTGGCGCGGTGTTTTACGAATGGCCGGGTGAGGGGCCGGGTACCGAAGAGTTGATCGAAGGCAACATGTTCGTCCGCTTCGTGTGTTCCTATATGACCACAAAAGACCAGTGCGATGCGCTGGTAGCGGAGGTCAAAAAGTGGGACGGCCGGGTTTGAAGAGCGCACTGCTTGCAATCGCTGCGCTGGCGCTGCTGCCGGTTTCTGCCGTCAGCCAGACAAGGGA
>CAZYKZ010000466.1:0-1715 GCA_964648175.1 uncultured Anderseniella sp. | reverse complement strand
GCCGTTTGCTTTGGGTGCCTACCCCATCCGATATGGGCGCACAGCGGCAAATTGACGACGTTATGGGGAGTAACAATTCGCCCACCGGTGACGGCAGGGGAGATGGGGAAAGTCACCGTGGCCGCTGCGCGCTGATAGCAAGCAAAACGCTCCAGCGTGACAAGGGGATGAACATCATTGGTCTGCGTGCGCGAAAGCAATAAGTTCAACGAACCAGGCTTGGTCACAATCCAACTTGATCGCGATACCGGCCACAGTTGCGACAGGTGTGCGACCAATTTCAATCGAGGCGGATCTTCATCCCCCCAAGATCTAATGAGGCTTCAAAGCCGACCTGCCGACCTCGCACCGCAAGCTCGACGCCCTTCTCATTGGTAGCAAGGATATTGGTGCCTCCAGCACCAGCCGCGGCAGATGCTCCTGTGCTTGCATAGGTGCCTTCAATGTCGGAAATTCTGCGAAGGTGCCGGGCAGTTCCGTGCAATGACATCTTGGACATGCCAATCACTAAACCGGCGTTTATGCCACTCACCCGGATCGGGTAACGCTGTCCATTGCAATTCAACGTGCCTGATCCACCGGCTGCACCAACCACAAATCCACCCTTGGTGATATTCATGCTGATCCGGCACGTCATGGCTTGCGCTGTCGATACAAACATCAAAGATGCGGTGGCTGCTAAACAGACAATTTGGAGGTGTTGGGTTTTCATGGGTATTTCCCTTCCGACCATGGTTCTTGAATCTCTGATTAGGCTCAGGACCCATTAATTCGGTTGCGGATCAGTCGGCGGTTTGATTCAAGGCTTCCATTGATGGAGGCCCCGATGAGCGAACTGTTTCTGCTGAGCGAAGCCCAGATGGCGCGGATTTCTCCGCATTTTCCCCTGGCTCACGGTGTTCCGCGGGTGGATGACCGGCGGGTGGTGAGCGGCATCATCTACGTGATCCGTAATGGTCTGCAGTGGAAGGACGCTCCAACGGGTTATGGTCCGCACAAGACGCTGTACAACCGGTTTGTACGATGGTCCCGCCTGGGCGTGTTCAGCCGCATCTTCCAGAGCCTGGCCGCGGAAGGTCCGAGGCCCGAGCGGATCATGATCGACAGCACCCATCTCAAGGCTCACCGCACCGCGGCCAGTCTGATGGAAAAGGGGGTTCTGCACGCTGCATCGGTCGCACCAAGGGCGGATTGAACTCCAAGCTCCATGCGGTCACCGACCAGGATGGCAAGCCGATCATGTTTCTGCTCACAGAAGGGCAGATGAGCGACCATATCGGCGCAAAACTGCTGTATCCGCACCTGCCCGAAGCGAGCACCCTGATCGGTGACAAGGGATATGACAGCAGCGAGTTTCGGGACGCTCTTGCCGCAAAGGGCATCGCTGCCTGCATTCCGTCCAGAGCAAACCGCAAGTGCCAGATTTCCTGTGATCCGCACCTCTACCGGACACGCAGCAAGATCGAGATCATGTTCGGGCGACTAAAGGACTGGCGACGCGTCGCAATGCGCTATGACCGCTCAGCCCACACCTTCTTCTCGGCCATCTGCATCGCTGCAACTGTCATCTTCTGGCTGTGATCAATGAGTCCTGAGCCTAGCACTTAGGAATCGAGCATCTTTATCCGATCAGATGATTCTATCTGATCGGATGATGCTCTAGGCTCAGGACCCATTAATTCGGTTGCGGATCAGTCGGCGGTTTGATTCAAGGC
>CAZYKZ010000465.1:0-1717 GCA_964648175.1 uncultured Anderseniella sp. | reverse complement strand
GACTGCGTTCACGACCATCCGCTGCAGGGCCCCGAAGATGCTTGCCATCACGTCCTGGAACATCATCGACAGGCCGAAGAACGCGAAAATCGCAAACGACCAGACGAACTCGGTGCTCCTCCCGGACCAGACCAGCACACCCAGGATCAAGGGGTAGGCAACCAGGAAGGTGATCAGCTTGATGACAAGCGCCGTGCCCAGGTTGGGAGACAGCGAACGCTGATCACGGGACCCCTCCTGCAGCAGCTGCCACTGCACGCCGAGGTCGAGCACGTGGATCATGACGAGGACGTAGGCGTAGAGCGCGCTGAACTGGCCGTAGGCGCTCACCCCCAATTGCCGGCCGATGACGGCCTCGAGCGTGACGAAGGCAATCTGTGCCACCACGCCGCCCACCGCGAGCGCACCAGCGTTGGTCAACAGTCTTCTGAACGCTTCCGTCCCAGGCATCGGTAACCCGTCGTTGTCCGGCCACCTCACGGCACGGGCTATTCAGCTCAGGCCATGGCCCATGTTCATCAGCCTCGCCGCGCATGTCGCTGGCCGCGGCAGTGCCGTGGAGCAGCCACATGACATAAACACACGGATTGTGCGCCGCGGACCGCGCCGGGTCACGACATGGATCACGGTTCCGGCCACGGAACGCCGCCACCCGGGCTGGCGTAGCGTCGGTCAATGGGTGGTCCGGCCTATTCCTGTACCTCTATGCGGGAATTCGTGCTGACGCCAGACAACGCGGTCACTCGCCCGCCCGGCCAGACGATTCGGACGTCCACGGTCAAGTGGGAACCCGTACCAAGGTGCAAGACCGGCTCATCCTGCGCCAGGTATCCGTGCTCGCTGGTGGCCTCGGCCCACGCAATCCGTCGCGCCGGGTCGTTCAGGCCACCGGCTTCAAAGACATAGACGCGCGCACCGAAGGCACCCGCCTGGCCGGAGCGACGGCGCAGCTCGACCTGCAGCCACCGGTTGGAACCACTGAGGTCATTGCGAATCAGGCGATTGAAAGTGTTCTTCTGCGCATAGAAGAAATCGAGGTCGCCATCCCGGTCGATGTCCGCGAACGCCACCGAGCGAGGATCGTTGACGGTTCCGAGCTGGAACGTGTCGCTCTGGGTGAAGCGGCCGAAACCGTCGTTCAAATAGACGTAGTTGCGACCCGGGAAGACCAGGTCCTGGTCTCCGTCGTTGTCGAGGTCCGCGAACCCACCCATGTAGTGATACGCGGTGGTTTCGAAGGTCTCCTGGAATGTGAACCGGCCGTTGCCGGATCCGAGGAAAAGGTGAGGCCCGAACAGCCCGTCCAGCCAGCCGTCGTTGTTGACATCCGCGAAGCTGATGCCATCCCTGGCGCGCTGGGTGATGCCGATGGAACTGGGACTGACCAGAGTGAACGAGTTGCCGCCGTCATTGCGGAGCACGTTGACCGGCCCGGTGCGATTGGCGGCGAAGATGTCGGCATCGCCGTCGTTGTCGTAGTCCACCGCGACGGCCCCCTGACCTGCCGGCGCGCTTTCCAGCGCGCCGCCCGAGATCCGCGTGAAGCGCAGGCCGCCGTCGTTACGATAGACCTCGTTGAGTTCGCCCGGCGGATCGTTGGTGCCCAGGTAGTTGGTGACGGCGAAAAGGTCCAGGTCGCCGTCGAGGTCCATGTCCAGTGCAATGCTGCCGCGGGTGCCCAGTGCTTCGCTGGTCAGGCCGGAGGTTGCCGTGACAT
>CAZYKZ010000464.1:0-1721 GCA_964648175.1 uncultured Anderseniella sp. | reverse complement strand
GTGCTGGGCCAGACCGGACGCAACTTCGCGGCCGGCATGTCGGGCGGCATCGCCTACGTGCTCGACGAGGCGGGCGACTTCCGCGCCCGCTGCAACCTGGCCATGGTCGACCTCGAACCGGTACCGGAAGAGGAAGAACTGCTGCAACGCATCGCCAATCAGTCAGGCGATCTGGAGAGCCACGGTCTCGTGGACATCCAGGGCGACATGACCAGCCACGACGCCGAGCGGCTGTTCCAGCTGGTTTCGAACCATGCGCACTACACAGCCTCGACGCGCGCCCGCACCATTCTCGACAACTGGCAGGCCTACCTGCCGAAGTTCGTCAAGGTGATGCCGGTCGACTACCGCCGGGCACTGAAGGAAATGCAGGCGCAGGAAGCCGATGGCGAAATGCGAATTGGCGTAAGGGAGGGTAACTGAGATGGGTAAGGTTACAGGCTTCAAGGAGTTCGAACGCCACGACCGGAAGTATCTGCCGGTCGCCGAGCGCATCACCAACTATAACGAGTTCGTGGTGCCGCTGCCGGAGGACGAGATCAAGACGCAGGCCGCGCGCTGCATGGACTGCGGCATCCCGTATTGCCACAACGGCTGCCCGGTGATGAACCAGATCCCCGACTGGAATGACCTGGTCTACAATTCGGACTGGCAGGAGGCCTCGCGCAACCTGCATTCCACCAACAACTTCCCGGAGTTCACCGGCCGCATCTGCCCTGCCCCGTGCGAAGCCTCGTGCACGCTCAACATCGACGACAACCCGGTGACCATCAAGACCATCGAGTGCGCAATCGTCGACCGGGCCTGGGACGAAGGCTGGATCGTGCCGGACGTGCCGGAAAAGAAGACCGGCAAGAAGATTGCCGTCGTCGGCTCCGGCCCGGCGGGCCTTGCGGCTGCCCAGCAGCTTGCCCGCGCCGGCCATGCCGTCCATGTGTATGAAAAGCAGGCGAAGCCCGGCGGCCTTCTTCGCTACGGCATTCCCGACTTCAAGATGTCGAAGCACCTCATCGACCGCCGCGTGAAGCAGATGGAAGCCGAAGGCGTGACCTTCCATTGCAACCGGCACGTGGGCGTGGACACCGACGTGGCTGAACTGGAACGCTCCTACGACGCCGTGCTGCTGTCTGGTGGTTCAGAGCATCCGCGCGATCTGCCTGTACCTGGCCGTGAGCTCGATGGCGTGCACTTCGCGATGGACTTCCTTCGCCAGCAGAACAAGCGCGTCAGCCATGAAGACCTGGGCGACGTGATGCCGATCCTGGCCGAGGGCAAGCACGTGGTGGTGATCGGCGGCGGCGATACCGGTTCGGACTGCATCGGCACCTCGATCCGCCAGGGCGCTCTTTCGGTGACCCAGCTGGAGATCATGCCTGCGCCGCCGGAAAAGGAGAACAAGGGCCTGAGCTGGCCCAACTGGCCGCTGAAGATGCGCACCTCCTCCTCACAGGCAGAGGGTGCGGTGCGCGACTTTGCTGTCGCGACGACCAAGCTCACCGGCGAGAACGGCAAGGTCAAGACGCTGCACGGCATACGCCTCGACGGCGCCATGAAGCCAATTGCCGGCACCGAGTTCGAACTGCCCGCAGACCTGGTGCTGCTGGCCATGGGCTTCACCAACCCGGTGCATGAAGGCATGCTGAAGGATCTCTCGGTCAGCCTCGACCCGCGCGGCAACGTCAAGGCCGACACCATCGGCTACAAGACCAACCGCTGGAAGG
>CAZYKZ010000463.1:0-1732 GCA_964648175.1 uncultured Anderseniella sp. | reverse complement strand
TGGCCATGATCAATGACGTGGCCGCGCTGTCCTACGAGCCGGAAGCCCTGACGGCAGCTGCAGACAGTGGCCTGCCGGTGTGCCTGATGCATGCCCAGGGCGATCCGAAGACCATGCAGAACAACCCGCAGTATGACAACGTGCTGCTCGACGTCTACGACTGGCTCGATGCCCGCGTGAACGCTGTCGAGGCAGCTGGCGTGCCGCGCCGTTCGATCATCGTCGATCCGGGCATCGGCTTCGGCAAGAGTTTCCAGCACAATCTGGAGCTCTTGCAGGGAATGGCGCTGCTTCACGGGATCGGCGTGCCGGTGTTGCTGGGGGCCTCGCGAAAGGGCTTCATCGGGGCGGTGACGGGTGAAAAGGTTGCCGGCCGGCGCCAGGCGGGGTCTGCGGCAGCGGCCTTGCACGGGGTGATGGCCGGCGTACAGTTCGTGCGGGTGCATGACGTGCGCGAGAGCGTTCACACGATCAGGTTGTGGCGGGCGGCGGCAGGCATTGCCGGGCTTGCATGAAGTTCTTCCGGCTTAACCCAAGATTAGCTACATTCGCGCAGTATTGCGCCATACAATGACGATAATTTCCGGCTGGATGGAGAGGCCCAGATGCCAGACCAGTTTTTCGGCACCGACGGGGTGCGCGGCACCGCAAACAAGTTTCCGATGAACGCCGACACGGTGCTGCGCATCGGCATGGCGACGGGCACCCTGTACCGGCGCGGCAATCACCGGCACCGGGTGGTGATCGGCAAGGACACCCGGCTGTCGGGCTATATGGTCGAGCAGGCGCTGACCGCAGGCTTCCTGGCCGCGGGGATGGACGTCTTCCTGTTCGGTCCGGTGCCGACGCCGGCTGTGGCGATGCTGACCCGGTCCATGCGCGCCGACCTGGGCGTGATGATCTCGGCCTCGCACAACCCCTACCATGACAACGGCATCAAGATATTCGGTCCCGACGGCTACAAGCTGTCGGACGAGCAGGAACACGAGATCGAAAAGCTGGTGCGGTCTCCCGAACACATCAAGCTTGCGTCTGCGGAAAACATTGGCCGCGCCAAGCGCATCGAGGATGCACAGGCCCGCTACATCGAGTTCGTCAAGTCGTCGTTCCCGAAGGACCTGACGCTGGACGGCCTTCGCATCGTCATCGACTGCGCCAACGGGGCGTCGTACCAGGTGGCACCGACTGCGCTGTGGGAACTTGGCGCGGAGGTAATACCGGTCGGTGTGGAGCCCAACGGCTTCAACATCAATGCCGAGTGCGGCTCGACCCATCCGCAGAAGGTGGCCGCCCAGGTGAAGAAGATGCGCGCCGACATCGGCATCTCGCTCGACGGTGACGCCGACCGCTGCATCCTCGTGGACGAGAAGGGCAACGTGGTCGACGGTGACCAGGTGATGGCGCTGATCGCGACCTCCTGGCACAAGCGCGGCATCCTGCGCGGTGACGGGCTGGTTGCAACAGTAATGTCCAATCTCGGGCTGGAGCGGCTGATGGCGTCGCAGAAGCTCAGGCTGGAGCGCACCAGGGTAGGCGACCGCTACGTTGTCGAAGCCATGCGCAGCCACGGATACAACGTGGGCGGCGAGCAGTCCGGCCACGTGGTACTGTCCGATTTCAACACCACCGGTGACGGCCTCATCGCGGCGCTGCAGGTGCTTGCCGTGCTGGTGCAGGAGGGCGGTTCGGTCAGCGAGATCTGCCGCATGTTCGATCCCGTGCCGCAGGTGCT
>CAZYKZ010000462.1:0-1744 GCA_964648175.1 uncultured Anderseniella sp. | reverse complement strand
GTGCAGGCCAAGGCCTCCGGGTTGCGTCGGGCGGGTACCGCCTCGCTGGACCTCGCCTGGGTGGCGGCGGGACGGCTAGACGGCTACTGGGAACGGGGCCTCAAGCCGTGGGACATCTGCGCCGGTATCGTGCTGGTGCGCGAAGCGGGCGGTTTCGCCAGGGACATTGACGGCGCGGCCGACGTGATGGCCACCGGCAACATTCTGGCCGGTAACGAGTTGGTCTCGGCCCAGCTTGGCGACTGCCTGAAGGCGGCCAAATCTGCCTAGCTCAGAGCGTGATCCCGAACCGGGATAGCGTCCACACCATGATGGCGTACAGCATTATGGTCATGATGCACACACCTGCCAGTGACGGCCAGAAGCCGTAGCCTGACCGCAACAGCCACGGCAACACCAGAAACATCGGCATTGATGGCAGCACGTACCAGAAGGTCGCCTGGGCATGGTCAGCAATGCGTACGGTGTCGCGGGTATCGTGCCACAACCACATGATGGCCAGCAGCGAGACCAGCGGCAGCGACACGATGAGTGCCCCGAGTGCAGGCGCGCGGCGCGACACCTCGGATACGATGGCGATGATGAGGCCCGACAGCAGGGCCTTTATGGCGAGATAGAGCATGGCCGCGATGATCGCAGTTCCGACAAGAAAACGCCATGGCCCGGTTGCAGGATCGGCTGGATAGCGGGGTGACAACCCGCAGCAATCGGCTACACTGGCGCGGCAAATCACCCAGGCCGGAGGGGATAGTGGCGCGGCCGGGGGAATACGCTGAAACGGGCAGGACACAAGCGGCATGCTGACATCGGATCATCTCAAGGTTCTCGAATTGCCACGGGTTTACCTCGTGCGAATGGCGGTTTTCACCATTCTGATGTGCATCGCCGCCGCCGTGCTCTACCCCAACATCCAGACCGCATTCATGGCCAATCCTGGGCTCAACGGCATGATCGTGCTGGTGCTGGTGCTGGGCGTGGCCTACACGTTCCGCACGGTGTTCCGGCTGTGGCCGGAAGTGAACTGGGTGAACAGCTTCCGGATTGCCGACCCGGGGCTGGAGATTCCCTACAAGCCGACGCTGCTGGCGCCAATGGCGGCGCAGTTGCGCGACCGGTCGGGGCTCACCATTCTCTCGCCCATCACGCTGCGCTCTCTGCTCGATTCACTTGCTTCCCGTCTCGATGAAGCCCGTGACATTTCCCGTTACATCATCGGGTTGCTCATCTTCCTCGGCCTGCTGGGCACCTTCTGGGGCCTGTTGCAAACGGTTGCCGCGGTGGGCGACACGATCCGCAACCTCAACATTTCCACGGCGCAATCCGGCACGGTATTCGAGGAACTCAAGGCGGGTCTCGAGGCGCCGCTGGCGGGCATGGGCACCTCGTTCTCGTCCTCGCTGTTCGGTCTGGCCGGCTCGCTGATCCTGGGCTTCCTGGAACTGCAGGCAAGCCAGGCTCAGAACCGGTTCTACAATGACCTTGAAGACTGGCTGGCGACGTTGACCGACATCGACGCTGGCGACTATGGGGTGGGTCTCGACCTGCCGCCGCACATCCAGGCGGAGATGTCGACGCTGCGCTCCGGCATGGAGCGGATCGGGCGGACGCTCGAAAATTCGGTGCAGGCGAACCAGGGCGGCAACAGCGCCGAGGCCATGGAGCAGCTTGCGACGGCCGTCCACGGACTGGTGCAGCAGATGCGCGAGGAGCAGAAGGTGGTGCGCCAGTGGGCGCAGCAGCAGTC
>CAZYKZ010000461.1:0-1746 GCA_964648175.1 uncultured Anderseniella sp. | reverse complement strand
CATTGAGATGGCGCGTCATTTCTGCCCAGAAGGCCAGTTCTTGCATGGAGATGCGCAGGACTTACCATTCAAAGACGCCACATTTGACGTGGTGGTCGCCGCTCAACTCTTCTGCTTTCTAGATGACGTGGATAAAGCGCTTGCCGAGGCCTTTCGCGTTCTTAAGCCTCGAGGTCGCCTCATCATCCTTGATACCGATTGGCAGACCTTAATCTGGCGAAGCGGTAACCCTGCTCTGATGGAACGGGTAATGAAAGCCTACACGGCAGTATATTCAAATGCCCACTTGCCCAGGAAACTGCCAGCACAGATGGCCAAGGCAGGTTTTTCAGACATTGATGTCGACAGTTTTGTCGTCCTGAATCTGAATTTTGCAGAAGACACGTATGCCCGGCAATCAGCCGAATTTGCGGTGTCGATAATGAGCGATTCACCAGAGTTTAGTTCGGCTGAACAGATGAGTTGGCTGGCGGATCAGGAACGGTTGAACCAGGAAGGCGGCTTTTTCTTTTCGCTTAACCGCTACCTCATTTCTGCAAGCAAGCCTGTAACGACATAGTCGGGTCCTTCCTCATTGGAGGGGTGATCAACGGCAACTAATGGCACGAAGCTGCCGGTTTGGACGCTCGGCCAGATAGTCCGTTGTCGGAGGAACAGCAGACATTCTCCGGGAAGGGCGAAACCGGCCGGTTTTGACCCGACTCGGACTCTACAGGGGGCTGAACATATGTTGCCTACTAACGAACTTGTCATTTGATCCGAAATTGGAAGCAAGTACGGTAGACATTTATCGTGCAGGGGTGTTGCGTGAGCAAGCTTGTGAACATGCTGGTCATTGCGGTGTGGGTTTTTGCCCAGACGCTGACGGCTGCCAACAGCGGCACACACATTCCGTCGAATGCCGGGTCAACGAGCCACGGGGCTCACTCCGCGATGACCGGCCACTCCATGCACGCTGACCTGTCGTCGGAAGTTGACGGGCATGCCGGCAATCACGCTACGCCTTGTCCGGTTTCAGGCGCTAAGAAGGTGCCTTCCGGTTCTTCCGACAGGAACTGCTGCGACCAAGCCAATTGCCATGTCGCAGATCTCGTGCTGGCCAATGCCGATACCGGAGGCCGGCACATCGAGGTCTTTGGTGTCGACGCCCAACGCTCCCACATCGTTTGGGCTCCGGCGTCTCCGCTTCCCCCTCCCAATCGCCGCCTCTGACAATCGTCAGTGCGACGGTGCGTGCCGTGACCCGGAGCTTCTCGTCCCGGGCAGCGGCATCTGTCCGCCATTCTGGTTTCATCCAAGACACGACAGCTTCGCCTGAGCAGATCAGGACGGGTTGCAAAAATGCAGGGGCGCTTTCGGGCGTTGAAACAATGCCGTTTAACAGAGTTGGGTTGGCAGCAATTTTGCTGCTGGCGGGTTGTGCAGCGCAGGCGGAACCGGACCGGCATGACGTGCTGTCGCACCGTGATCCGGTGGAGGCTGAGCGGGAGTCCGCTACGCCCTCCTATCGCAGCGTATTATCGGGCTATCACCCGCGTCAGGTCGTGGAACCCGAGCCGTGGGTCGGAACGCCTCCGGCGGAAGGGGGTGCTCAATGAATGCGCTAAAATCAGTTGCTGCCTGCGGCATTGCCCTGCTCACAGCGGGATGCGCCACCCAGGCGGAGCTGAACCAACTGTCGAATCCCACGTTGGCGTTTGCCGCGGTGCAGGAAGACGCTGCCCGCGCCACTGGCAAGCAGAGCGT
>CAZYKZ010000460.1:0-1749 GCA_964648175.1 uncultured Anderseniella sp. | reverse complement strand
ACCATGCTAAATGCCGCCTTCTCCACACAGACTGCATGAGTTGAAAGATGGAAATCGAACGCCCCTATCTCCTGTTCCTCGGTGACGTGCACGACCAGCTTGCGGCCAAGACCGCGCAAGGCGTGGTCGACTGGCGGCCCGACTGGTGCCTTGGCCAGATGCGCCTGCCCAATTGCCAGGCCGACACCGGTCTCGCTGACATGACCATCGAGGAAGCAGTGGCCAAGGGCGCACGCACCATGGTCGTCGGCGTGGTCAATGCCGGCGGCGTGCTGCCGGATCACTGGGTGGCCGAAATCGTCAAGGCCATCGAGGCCGGCATGAACGTCGCCACCGGCCTGCACAAGCGCCTGTCGTCGATCCCCGCCATCGCCGAGGCCGCCGCAAAGCATGGCGCCAAGCTGCACGACGTGCGCTTCTCCGACATCTCCTTCGCCACCGGCAAGGGCACCAGGCGCCCCGGAAAGCGCGTGCTGGCCGTCGGCACCGACTGCTCGGTCGGCAAGAAGTACACCGCCCTGGCGCTTGACGTTGAAATGCAGAAGCGCGGCATGAAGTCCGACTTCCGCGCCACCGGCCAGACCGGCGTGCTGATCTCCGGCCGCGGCGTCGCGCTCGACGCCGTCATTGCCGACTTCATCTCCGGCGCTGCGGAATGGATTTCACCGGCCAACGACGAAGACCACTGGGACTGCATCGAAGGCCAGGGCTCGCTGTTCCACCCCTCCTTCGCCGGCGTCACGCTGGGCCTGCTGCATGGCTCGCAGCCGGACTGCTTCGTGGTCTGTCATGAACCGACCCGCACCAAGATGCGCGGCGTCGAGCACCCGCTGCCCACCATCCAGCAGGTCATCGACCGCACCATCGTCGAGGGCCAGCTGACCAACCCGGACATCCAGTGCGTGGGCTTGTGCATCAACACCCAGAAGCTCTCCGAAGAGGATGCAAAGGTCTACATGGAAACCATGGCGAAGGAGCACGGCCTTCCCTGCGTCGACCCGATCCGCACCGGCGTGGGTGCAATCGTCGACGAGATCCAGAAGCGTTACCCCTCCTGATGGCTTCTCCGGTCAAGCTCACCGTCGCCCATGAAAGCTGGCCCATCGCGGGCAGCTTCACCATCTCGCGCGGCTCCAAGACATCCGCCGAGGTGGTCCACGTCACGTTGGAACAGGACGGTGCGGTGGGCCACGGCGAGTGCGTGCCCTACGCCCGCTACGAGGAGACCATCGACGGCGCGATGGCTGACCTCGAGGCCGCCCGCGCCGCCATCGAGGCCGGCTGCAGCCGCGCCGATGTGCCGGGCCTGCTGAAGCTTCACGCCGCCCGCAACGCGCTCGACTGTGCGCTGTGGGACCTCGAGGCCAAGCGAACCGGCACGCCTGTGTGGAAGCTGGCGGGACTGCGGGAAGAGCCAAAGCCCGTCATCACCGCCTACACGCTGAGCCTCGATACGCCAGAGAAGATGGCCGAGGCAGCGGCCCGCTCCGCCGCCCGCCCCCTGCTCAAGATCAAGCTCGGCGGCGACGGCGATGATGAGCGCCTGCGCGCCATCCGCGCTGCCGCGCCAAAGGCCCGTCTGATCATCGACGCCAACGAAGGCTGGAAGCCACACGAACTCGACAACCGTCTCGCCGTGTGTGCCGAAACAGGCGTCGAGCTTGTCGAGCAGCCCCTGCCCGCCGCTGACGATGATGCACTGAAGGGGCTCGGCAAGACGGACGTGCTGATCTGCGCTGACGAAAGCGC
>CAZYKZ010000459.1:0-1750 GCA_964648175.1 uncultured Anderseniella sp. | reverse complement strand
TTGGCGGTCACCTTGCCCATCTTGTACCACGAGGCGTGGCCCTTCTGGGCCTGTGCGGCAACGCCGCCTGCACACAGCACAACGGAAGCGAGGCCCGCGATCGCGAGCTTGCGTGTAATCGAAATCATGATGAAGTCCCCGGTTGTGGAAAACGGCGCGACTTAAACCTGCAATTTGCGGCCATTTCTTGTCTGGGAGCTGGCGATTTGACGATAGTCGTGGCAAGAATCGAGATCTGGCAGGGAAGGGAAAGCCTGTAATGGACAGCAAGGGGACGGTTCTGGTCACCGGGGCAAGCCGGGGCATTGGCGCGGCTTGCGTCCGGCTTCTGGCGCGAGACGGTTACGATGTCGCGATCAATTACGCCCGCTCCGCCGATGCGGCGGATGCACTGGCGCAGGAGGTAAGGGCTGCGGGCCGCCAGGCGGTCACCGTCAAGGCCGATGTCGGCATCGAAGCCGAAGTCATCAGCATGTTCCGCGCCCTCGATGCGCAGATGCCGCCCCTGGCGGGACTGGTCAACAATGCCGGCATCCTGTTTGCAAAGGCGCGGCTGGACGAAATGGGTCCGGACCGTATCAACGACACCCTGCGGGTCAACGTCACCGGCTCCTTCATGTGCGCCCGCGAAGCCATCCGGCGCATGAGCACGAAGTACGGCGGCAACGGAGGGTCCATCGTCAACCTGTCGTCAGCCGCTGCCCGGATCGGTTCTCCCAACGAGTTCATCGACTACGCCGCCTCCAAGGGCGCCATCGATGCCATGACGCTGGGCCTGTCGAAGGAGGTGGGCGGCGAAGGCATACGCGTCAACGCGGTGCGGCCCGGGCTCATCCATACCGACATCCACGCCTCGTCCGGCCAGCCCGACCGGATCGAGCGGCTTCAGCAGTTCGTGCCCATGGGCCGGGGTGGTTCGGCGGAGGAAGTTGCCGAGGCCGTTGTCTGGCTGATCTCGCCGGCGGCTTCCTATGTGACCGGCGCACTGGTTGATGTGGCAGGGGGTAGATAGAACAGTGTTCGAATTACACCAGATTACACCGGTTGTTCCCTGCACAAGCCTGAAAAGTCAGGTGATATTCTATCGTGGTGTGCTGGGTTTCCGGCTTGTTTTCGAGGCGGAGACCTATGCCTTCATGCGCCGCGACAAGGTATCGATAAGGCTTCAGGAGGTTCGCCCCGGCGTGGATCTCGGCAGTCCTGACCGGCAGCAGTCGGTTTATATCGACGTCCAGGGGCTGGACCCGCTCTTCGAAAGCCTTAGGGTGCCGCTGGGCAATCTGCCAAAGGGCCGCGTGCGGATGCCCTTTGCCCATGAACTTGGCCATCGCGAATTTCATGTCCGCGACGAGGATTGCACCACAGTGATCTTCGGTGAGACGGAAACATCCAAGCTGTAAACCGCCGCGAATCCCGTGAAATTTGAACCGGTTTTGACTAGAAGTTTGGAGCCGCATTTAACGCAGCCATAATGTCCGCATAGCTACGGTTCTTTCCCACTTGTTAACCTGTTCGCCTGGGAGAGAAGCGTTATGAAACTTGCACATCCATTCGCCTGCGCTGCGCTGGCTTGCGCCGTGATCACGGCACCCCTGACCATTTCAACCTCACTTATCAGCCTTGATTCGGGCGGCGGACAGGCCTTCGCCAAGGGCAACGGCGGCGGCAACGGCGGCGGCAATGGCGGCGGCAATGGAGGCGGCAACGGCGGAGGTAACGGGGGTGGAAACGGCGGCGGAAACGCCGGCGG
>CAZYKZ010000458.1:0-1750 GCA_964648175.1 uncultured Anderseniella sp. | reverse complement strand
CCGATCATCCTGTACGCCATCTTCGGCACCAGCCGGGCGCTCGCCGTCGGACCGGTGGCGGTGGTGTCACTGATGACGGCGGCGGCCGTGGGGCGTATCGCCGAGACGGGGTCGCCCGAATACATTGCCGCCGCGCTGACGCTGGCTTTCCTGTCAGGCCTGTTTCTGGTCCTGCTCGGCGTGCTGCGGCTGGGCTTTCTCGCCAACTTCCTGTCGCACCCCGTGATCGCAGGGTTCATCACCGCATCCGGCATCATCATCGCCGCGAGCCAGCTCAAGCACATCCTCGGCATCAAGGCGTCAGGGCACAATCTCTATGAACTGATCGTGTCGCTGGTCGAGCACGTTGGCAGTACCAACCTGATCACGCTGGCAATCGGCGCAATGTCGGCCGCCTTTCTGTTCTGGGTGCGCAAGGGGCTAAAGCCGCTTCTCGTGAAGCTGGGGCTCAAGCCACGCCTGGCCGACATCGTCGCCAAGGCCGGGCCCGTATTCGCGGTGGCCGTCACCACGCTGCTGGCCTGGGGTCTCGATCTTGGCAGCAAGGGCGTGGCGCTGGTCGGCGACGTGCCGCAGGGCCTGCCGCCACTCACCATGCCGTCGTTCTCGCTGGACATGTGGACCAGCCTGATCGGCTCTGCCGTCCTGATCTCGATCATCGGCTTTGTCGAGTCCGTCTCGGTGGCGCAGACTCTGGCGGCCCGCAAGCGCCAGCGCATCACGCCGGACCAGGAACTCATCGGCCTTGGCGCGGCCAATATCGGCGCGGCCTTCACCGGCGGCTACCCGGTAACCGGCGGTTTCGCGCGCTCGGTCGTCAACTTCGACGCCGGCGCTGAAACGCCCGCGGCGGGCGCCTATACGGCGGTGGGTCTGGCGATCGCTTCGCTGACGCTGACGCCGCTGATCGCCTACCTGCCGGTGGCGACGCTGGCGGCGACGATCATCGTGGCGGTGCTGTCGCTGGTCGATCTCTCGATCCTGAAGAAGACCTGGGGCTATTCGATTGCCGACTTCATCGCCGTGCTGGTGACCATCCTGGCCACGCTGGCGCTTGGCGTGGAGATCGGCGTCACGGCGGGCGTGGTGATCTCGATCCTGATCCACCTGTACAAGAGCTCGCGGCCGCATGTGGCCGAAGTGGGCCAGGTGCCGGGCACCGAACACTATCGCAACGTGCTGCGGCACAAGGTCATTACCCACGACGACATCCTGACGCTGCGCGTCGACGAGAGCCTCTATTTTGCGAATGCGCGCTTTCTCGAGGACTATATCTATGACGCCGTGGCCAAGCGCCCCAAGCTCAAGCACGTCATCCTGATGTGCCCGGCGGTGAACGCCATCGACATGAGCGCGCTGGAATCGCTCGAAGCGATCAACGAACGGCTGAAATCGTCCGGCGTCACCTTCCATTTGAGCGAGGTCAAGGGCCCGGTGATGGACAGGCTGCTAAAGTCCCATTTCCTTGATGAACTCAGCGGGCAAGTATTCCTGAGCCAGCATCAGGCGGTAAGCCAGCTCTCCCTTGGCAAGGCAGCATGAGAATTGCGGCTGCGGCGAGGGGCAGCATGGCCAAGGGTGGCCCGATGGGCAATAAACTGGGGTGGAATCCGGTGTGAATTTGCCGGATTCGTGTTCTGAGCGAGTTGGAATCGACGATGAATTATGCCGCGTTTTTCGAGTCTGAACTGAAGCGCCTTCATGATGCCGGCAACTACCGGGTGTTTGCCGAGCTTGAGCGGCGGATGGG
>CAZYKZ010000457.1:0-1752 GCA_964648175.1 uncultured Anderseniella sp. | reverse complement strand
GTAGACTGCGGCTATGGTGTAACAGCGCTTTCCCCAGTATTCCTTGGGGAAGTCCTCCGATTCCGCGACGGTTGAGAATTCAACCAGTGAGCCGATCCGGTCGTTCTTGTCAGCCAGAAAGTCACGCCATGCCCTTATCGGGCCGGGCCCAGCTTCTATAGGATAGATCGGCGCACAGAACATGACCGTGGGGTTCATGGGGTGCAGGGCAAACTCGAAACTCACCACGACGCCGAAGTTGCCGCCACCGCCACGAAGCGCCCAAAACAGGTCGGGGTTGCTTGTTTCGTCTGCAGTGACAAGGTCACCAGTCGCTGTGACAACTTGCATCGAGAGAAGATTGTCGATGCACAATCCATAGCGGCCGCGTAACCAGCCGACGCCGCCGGAAAGGGTCAAGCCGGCAACGCCTGTATCCGAGATCAGGCCACCCGGTGTGGCTAACCCCCATTTCACGGTTTCACGGTCAACATCACCCCAAAGCGCGCCACCGGCAACTCGTGCCCGTCGCTCGGCAGGATCAACGCGGACAGTTCGCATCTGCGACAGGTCAATCATCAGGCCGTCATCACAGACTGCATGGCCGGCAACATTGTGCCCACCGGCCTTGATGGAAACGGCCAAGTTGTGATCGCGGGCAAAGCTGACTGCCGAAACGACGTCATCGGCATCCTTGCAGACCGCTATTGCCAACGGACGGCGATCGATCATGGCGTTCCAGACGCCCCGCGCCTTGTCATACTCCGGATCACCTTCGACAAGCAGGTCCCCGGTCAAGGCACCCCGCAGTGACGCAAGTCCGCCAGAAATGGCGTCAAGGTCGGCTTGTTTGGTGGCTTCAACGGTCATGGCATCCCTCCGCTTTCATAAGCTTCAGTCATGGTACATGAGAGAAATTGCTGGGTTAGTGGCGGATTCGTCACAAACGAGGCATACTGGACAAAACTCATTGTCAGGAGGCCAAAATGCCCGATGAGAAAGCACCTCTGATTGCTTTGCTGGCTACGCCAGAAACATCACCGTCAGTACTCTACGGGCTCTACGATGTGCTCTATTCCGTTGGCGCAGTGTATCCCGACATGACCGTAGGAGAACCCGGAGCCGAAGCCCTCAATGTCAAGATCGTCGCCGCAGGCGGGCGTCCATTTCGGTGTATCGGAGACATTCTGGTAGAACCTCACGCTTCACTGGAAGATGTCGTGGAGGCAGATGCCGTTGTCGTATGTGACATGTACACGCCCATCAATATTCCGCCAAAAGGCAAGTACCCGGAAGAAGTTGCCTGGCTGCGCGAAACTCACGAACGCGGAGCACTTGTCTGTTCGGTATGTTCCGGCTCTGTCGTCTTGGCAGAGGCCGGTCTGCTTGACGACCGCGACGCAGCTGCGCACTGGGCATACAAGGAACTCTTTCGCCGGCATTACCCGAAAGTCCGGCTGCGCAGTGAATTGATCCTGTGCCGGACATCCGAAGCTGACGGGGTCGTGACGGCGGGTGGAGTGGCAGCCTGGCATGACCTTGTCTTTTACCTGATTGCCCGGTTCTGCGGACGTCAGCAGTCCATCGAAACAGCAAAGGTGTTTCTGTTGTCAGGCCACGAAGACGGTCAGCTGCCATACGCCATGATGAACCGCTGCGGGTCGATAGACGACCAGGTGATTGTCGGGTGCCAGGAGTGGATCGCCGAGCATTACACGAGCCAGAATCCAGTTGAACGCATGGCCGAGCATTCCGGTCTCACTCCTCGTACTT
>CAZYKZ010000456.1:0-1761 GCA_964648175.1 uncultured Anderseniella sp. | reverse complement strand
TACGTGGTGCGCTGGATCGACCAGGGCGTCGGCTGCTCCAAGGTGCCGGACATCAACAATGTCGGCCTCATGGAAGACCGCGCCACGCTGCGCATTTCCTCGCAGCACCTCGCCAACTGGATCCGCCACAAGGTGGTCACCCGCGGGCGCGTCATGAAGGCCATGAAGAAGATGGCCGCCGTGGTGGACAAGCAGAATGCGGGTGATCCGAACTACAAGCCGATGGCGGACAACTTTGAAAACTCGATCGCCTTCAAGGCCGCCTGCGACCTGGTGTTCGAGGGCCGCAAGCAGCCCAACGGCTATACCGAGCCGATACTGCACGCCCGCCGGCTTGAGCTGAAGAAGGCAAGCTGAGCGAAAGCGCCATTTTTCGATTGAACGGCCCGGCCCTTGCGTGATGCATTGGCCGGGCTTTTCTGTGCAGGCAATTGGGGAGTTTCATTGATGAAGATCGGCTTTGTCGGCCTTGGCGCCATGGGCCTGCCGATGGCGGTAAACCTTGTGAAGGCCGGCCACGAGGTGTCGGGCTTTGACTTCAACCCTGCAGCGCTGGACAAGCTGGCGGCCGCCGGGGGCCACGCCGCTCCCAGTGCTGCTGACGCAGCGAGGGATGCGGAATTTTTCGTTCTGATGGTGGTCAATGGCGACCAGGCGCACGACGTGCTGTTCGGGTCGGGCAAGGCTGCGGATGCACTGCCGCCGGGCGCCTGCGTCATCGCTTCGTGCACCCAGCCGCCCGCTCAGGCGAGAGCCCTGGGCGAAGCCTTGGCCGAGCGTCAACTTGCGCTGGTCGATGCGCCGGTCTCCGGCGGCGTCGCAGGTGCGGAAGGCGGGTCACTCACCATCATGGCGTCTGCCCCGGCCCACGTGTTCCAAAGCGCGCGCGCCGTACTCGACGTGGTAGGCAAGAATGTCTTCCACGTTGGCGAGGAACATGGCGCAGGCTCCACGGCCAAACTCATCAACCAGCTTCTATGCGGGGTGCACATTGCTGCCGCCGCCGAAGCCCTGCAACTGGCCGAGGCCGCCGGTGTCAATCCGAAGTCTGTGTTCGACATCGTCTCGGTGTCTGCCGCGTCGAGCTGGATGCTCAACGACCGGGGTCCGCGCATGCTGCAGGACGCGCCCGAAGTGCGCTCCGCCGTCGACATCTTCGTCAAGGATCTGGGTATCGTGCTCGACCATGGCCGTGCGGCGCGCCATGGTCTGCCGCTGTCGGCGGCGGCGCACCAGATGTTCCTCGCTGCATCAGGCGCCGGTCATGGCAAGGCAGATGACAGCCAGGTCATCCGCGCCTATCGTTCGCTCAATTCAAAGCCCTCCAGCACTGGAAACTGAAACTATGCCGTCATCTTTCAATCAGCCGCTCGGCGGCAACGACATGCCGCGTTTTGCAGGTCCTGCCACCATGATGCGCCTGCCGATGGCCAAGTCAGCGCGCGGGCTTGATGCCTGCTTCGTCGGCATTCCGCTCGACATCGGCACCTCGAACAGGTCCGGCACCCGTCACGGGCCGCGCCAGATCCGCGCCGAGAGCTGCATGCTCAGGCCCTACAACATGGCAACCGGTGCCGCTCCCTTCGATTCGCTGCAGGTGGCCGATATCGGCGATGTGGCGATCAACACCTTCGACCTGAAGAAGTCGGTGAAGCTGATCGAGAAGGCCTATGACCGCATCCTGGCGCAGGATTGCATCCCGCTGACGCTGGGCGGCGACCATACGCTTGTCCTGCCCATCCTGCGGGCCATGGCGAAGAA
>CAZYKZ010000455.1:0-1763 GCA_964648175.1 uncultured Anderseniella sp. | reverse complement strand
GCGGCCTTGCGGCCCTTCCAGATGGCGGCGGACTGCTCCGGCCCGGTGCTTTCGCGAAGCTCCGCCGGATTGTGCTTCATGGCGATCGCGTTGATCTTGTCGAGCTGTTCGCGGATTTCCGCCTCGGAGCCTTCCACCTCGACGATCAGCAGGGCTTCCACGTCCGGGTATCCGGCCTTGGCGAAATCCTCCGTGGCGCGGATGCAGGGCCGGTCCATGAACTCGATGGCGACCGGCAGCACGCCGGCCTTGATGATGTCGGCCACGCATTCGCCGGCCACTTCGGACGAGTCGAAGCCCATCAGCACGGGGCGAGCACCTTCGGGTTTGGGCAGGATGCGCAAGGTCGCCTCGGTGACGATGCCAAGCTGGCCTTCCGACCCGCAGATCACGCCGAGCAGGTCGTAGACGGGTGCATCGAGGTGCGCACCGCCGATATCAACGATGTCGCCCTGCATGGTGACCATCTTGACGCCCATCAGGTTGTTTGTGGTCACGCCGTATTTCAGGCAGTGGGCACCGCCGGAATTCATGGCGATGTTGCCGGAGATGGCGCAGGCGAGCTGGCTCGACGGATCGGGTGCGTAGAAAAAGCCGTCTGCCTCCACCGCGCCGGTGACGGACAGGTTGGTGCGCCCGGTCTGTACGCGGATATAGCGGTCGGCATAATTGGTCTCCAGCACGCCGCTCATCCGCGACACGCCCAGTACAATGCTGTCGGCGGTGGGCAACGAGCCGCCTGCCAGCGACGTGCCCGCACCGCGCGGAACCACGGGCAGGCCTTCGGCGTGGCAGAACTTCAGCACGGCGGCGACTTCTTCCGTCGTTGCCGGCAGTACCACCGCCAGCGGCTGGCAGCGATAGGCGGTCAGCGCATCGCACTCGTAGGCGCGGGTCTCGTTAGGGTCGGAGATCACGGCTTCGGCCTCGGGCAGGATGGCCTTCAATCCCGCCACGATCTGGGCCTTGCGCGCCAGGATGGCCTGGTTCGGTACCGGCATTTCCATGACTGTCGTTCCTTTCGCGTTTCCCCAACCTTCATTGGTAAACTATTTTTACCAATTCATGCGCCGCATTGCAAACCCTCAAAAAGGCCAATGCGCACACTCACATTCGCTTAGTTTTTTCCTATCACCTGCTGAGAAATGATGTATTTTCGCTAATCAGCATCCTGCGGCACATTGATGGTTTGCACATTCATGGCGCAGACACACACCGCAAATCAATGGCAGGGAACAAGGCACGATGATCAGAACCGGCGAGCAGTACAAGGACTCGATCCGCGACGGGCGCGAAATCCATATCAATGGCGAGCGCGTCAAGGACGTCACCACGCATCCGCAGTTCAAGCCGCTGGTGGATATCCGGGCGCAGATCTACGACATGCAGCACGACGCCGCCACGCGCGACGTGATGACCGTGGTCGAGGACGGCGAGGTCAACGCCATCGGCAACGCCCTGCCCTACACCCAGGACGACTGGTGGGCCAAGCGGCGCGCCACCGACACGGTGCTTGAAACGGTGGGCGGCGTGGTCACCCGCGTAGGCGACGAGACGGTGGGCGAGATGTGGTCGCTCTATGACGGGCAGGACGTGCTGTCCGAGATCGACCCGCAGTGGGCGAAGAACATCGAGAACCACATCCACTCGGTCATCGCGCGCGACCCGTTCCACGTGTCGGCCAACACCGACCCCAAGGGCGACCGGTCCAAGGCGCCGCAGGACCAGGACCCGGACATGCTGCTGCACGTGGTCAAGGAGAC
>CAZYKZ010000454.1:0-1768 GCA_964648175.1 uncultured Anderseniella sp. | reverse complement strand
TATTGACGCAGGTCAATGAAGGGCAGGGCCGATTGCCGTCTGATTTGTCATCATGCAGATAGAACCCGAAATCAGCTTCCAGAACGTGGCGCACTCCGATGCTGTCGAAGGCAACATTCGCGAGCGCATCGCCCAGCTTGAACAGTTCCACCCGCACCTGATTACTTGCAGGGTGGTGGTGGATGCGCCTCACCACGACAAGAACAAGGGCAATCTCTACGAGATCCGCATCGACATGTCGGTGCCCGGCGATGATCTGGCGGTGTCGCGCCACACCGGCATCAACCAGGCTCACGAGGACATCTATGTCGCCATCCGCGATGCCTTCGACGCCGCCCGCCGGCTGCTGGAGGACCGCGCCCGCCAGATGGATGCCTACCGCACCAAGCGTCACCCGGAGGTGCAGCACGGCAACGTCGTGCGCCTGTTCGCCGATGAGGGATATGGCTTCATCGAGACACCGGACGGGCGCGAGGTCTACTTCCAGCGCGACAGTCTGACTGGCGAATTCTGGAACCGGTTGAAGGTTGGCAGCCATCTCCGCTTCAAGGAAATGGACGGCGACAAGGGGCCCTTCGGCGTGAATGTCACGCTGATGGATTGATCAGGGTTTCAGGATGATCTTCGGCGCCGCAGCCTTGCCGGAGCGGATGTCCCGGAAGGCCTGCAGGCCATCCGACAGGGGCCGGACGTCCATCCAGTCCAGCGCGCCGAGCCTGCCGTCGAAGATGGCCTCGGCCGTGTCGCGGAAGTCGGCCGGCGTGTAGGTATAGGTGCCGATGAACGTCACCTCCTGCAGCGTCATGCGGCGGATGTCGAGCCCGCCCTCTGCTTCTCCCAGGCCAATGTGCACGATCACCCCGCCCGGCTTTGCCAGCCGGCTGGCGATCTTGCGGGTCGGCGCATAGCCCACCGCTTCCACCACAAGGTCGAACTGCGCAGGCAGACCCTCATCGCTCGCCAGTACCTCGAACGGTCCAATCCCCGATACCACCTTGCGCCGCGCCTCGTTGGGCTCCAGCACGGTGATATGGCCCGCCTTATGGGCCGCCAGCACGAGCGCGGCGCCCACGCCGATCGCGCCGCCGCCGATCACCAGGCAGCGCGCGTCCTCGATTGCGGGGTGCAGCACCCGCCTTGCCAGCCGCACCGCATGCCAGCCACAGGCGATGGGCTCGGCCAGGGCGGCCTTGTCGAACGCAACGCCCTCCGGCACCGACACGAGGTTCTGCTCCGGCATCGACACAAATTCGGCGAATGCGCCGGGCCGCGGCGGCATCGAGATGATCTGGCGCGTCGGGCACAGATTGTTCCGGCCCGACCGGCAGGCGTCGCACGCGCCGCACGTGACCAGCGGATTGATCACCACCCGCTCGCCGGTGCGCGGGCCGGAAACGATTGTTCCCGCGGCTTCATGCCCAAGGATCAGCGGGGCAGGGCGGCGCTCGTCATGGCCCAGGAAGGCATGCATGTCGGAGCCGCAAATGCCGGACGAGGCGATGCGAACCAGAACTTCGCCTTCGCGTGGGGCAGGCTCGGCCTCGTCGCGAAACGCCATCTGTTCGGTACCGGTGTAGACGAGCGCCTTCATTTGGCAGTGAAGCCTCCGTCCACCATCAGCACGTGGCCGGTTACGTAGGCCGACGCGTCAGAACACAGGAACAGGCAGGGGCCGGCCAGGTCCTCCACGGTAGAGTTGCGACCGATGCAGGTTTGTGCGGCGTTGGCGGCGGCCTTGGCCTCGTCGGCAAACACCGGGCCCGTCAGT
>CAZYKZ010000453.1:0-1769 GCA_964648175.1 uncultured Anderseniella sp. | reverse complement strand
GCCCGCGCGCGCACGAAGAAGCGCTATGCCGCCGAGCGCCGGTTCCGCATGTACGGCATTGCAGCCTTGTGCTTTGCCACCGCCTTTCTGGTCATCCTGTTCACAACCATTATCGGCACCGGCTGGACGGCGTTCCTGCAGTCGAAGTTCCTGCTCAACGTAACCTTCGCCGAAGACGTGATTACGCCCGACGGCAAGCGCGACGAGCAGACCCTGCGGCTTGCCAACTGGGACAAGCTTGCCCGTACTGCGCTCTACGAAGCGATTGGCATCGATGAAAGCAAGCGGGCCGAACGCCGTGACGCCAACGAACTCCTGTCTCGCGGCATCGATGTGCAGCTGCGCGACATGGTGCTGGCCAACCCTGAGCTGATTGGCCAGACCCGCCCCGTCTGGCTGCTGGCCCATGGCAACGTCGACGCGCTTTTGAAAGGCGCCATCGATCGCGACATTCCTGAAGACCGCCGCCAGCTCAACGACCGCCAGCTTGCCTGGGTCGATGCGGCCGTGGAGAAGGGCATCCTGGCCAAGAAGTTCAATACCGGCCTGTTCACCTTCGGCGCGTCCAGCCAGCCCGAGACAGCAGGGCTTCTCGTCGCCATCGTTGGCTCGTTCTTCATGATGCTGACTGTGGCCTTGCTGGCCGTGCCCATAGGTGTGGCGGCGGCCATCTACCTTGAGGAATTCGCGCCCAAGAATCGCTGGACCGATCTCATCGAGGTCAACATCAACAACCTCGCCGCTGTGCCGTCGATCGTGTTCGGCCTGTTGGGTCTGGCCGTGTTCATCAACTTCATGGGGCTTCCACGGTCTGCATCGCTCGTCGGCGGCCTGGTGCTGACGCTGATGACGCTGCCGACCGTCATCATCGCCTCGCGCGCTGCACTGACCGCCGTGCCACCCTCCATCCGCGAAGGCGCGCTTGGCGTGGGCGCATCCAAGATGCAGGCGGTGTTTCATCATGTGCTGCCGCTGGCGCTGCCCGGCATCATGACCGGCACCATCATCGGCCTCGTGCAGGCGCTCGGCGAAACCGCGCCTCTGCTGATGATCGGCCTGGTGGCCTTTGTGGTGGACGTGCCATCGACGCCGCTGGAACCGGCCACCGCGCTGCCGGTGCAGATCTACATGTGGGCGAGTTCGGCCGAACGCGGCTTCGTGGAGCGCACTGCTGGCGCGACGATGGTGCTGCTCGGCTTCCTGTTCATCATGAATGCGTTGGCGGTGTTCCTGCGCCGGCGCTTCGAGCGGCGCTGGTAATCCGCGCCCCGTCTGAAGGTTCTGGAGAGTAGTCATGGATGCTGCAGTTGCAGAAAAGCCAACCCGCTTCGAGACCGTGATGACCCCGGCTGAGCCGGTCATCATGAAGGAGCGCAAGCCGAAGATCGTCACCGAGGGCGTGACCGTCCACTATGGCGACAAGCAGGCAATCTATCCGCTCGACATCAAGATTCCGGACCGCGCAGTGTCGGCCTTCATCGGTCCTTCGGGCTGCGGCAAGTCTACCTTCCTGCGCTGCATCAACCGGATGAACGACACAATTCCGACTGCCCGCGTCGGCGGCAGGATCACCATCGACGGCGAGGACATCTATGACCCGGCCCTCGATGTGGTGCAGCTTCGCGCACGCGTCGGCATGGTGTTTCAGAAGCCCAATCCGTTTCCAAAGTCGATCTTCGACAACATCGCCTATGGCCCCCGCATCCATGGCCTTGCCCGCAACAAGACCGACCTTGAAGAGATCGTGGAGAACTCGCTCAAGCGGGCCG
>CAZYKZ010000452.1:0-1774 GCA_964648175.1 uncultured Anderseniella sp. | reverse complement strand
AGCTTTCGGGTAACGATCACGATTGGCTTGCGGGTAGGCATATGCTGAACTCCGGACAGGTCCTGCGAGGATCTGGGCCGGTCCTGGCAGGACAAGCCCCCTTGCAAATCATTTCTCCATTCCTGTTTATGTTGCGCAAGCGCGCATGTAAACTGTGCTGGTGGGCTAGGCCTGCGGTATGGCAGGCGGCGGCGTTTCACCGGGGTAGGGCGCAACCGGTCCGCGGCGACTTGGATTGGAAACGGCTTTGGCAAGACTGACCATCGGAAAGCTGATGTTCGCTGTCCTGGCGGCTGCTGTGGCAGGCGGCATCGTCTATGCCATGTCCGATGCCAGGGATCCGGCGGCGCTGGGCAATGCCAAGGCTGCGTCACAGGCAGTCGCAGCGTCCGCCGCGGTCCAGCCCGGCACCGAAACAGGCTTGCCGTTGCCGAGGTTCGTCAGCCTCAAGTCCGAGCGCGTGAACGTGCGCCGGGGACCATCCAACGAACACGGGGTGGCGTGGGTGTTCACCCGCAAGAACCTGCCTGTGGAAATCGTTGCAGAGTTCGATCACTGGCGCCGCATACGTGACAGTGACGGGGCCGAGGGCTGGGTCTATCACTCGCTTCTGTCGGGCCGCCGCACCATCATCGCGGCACCATGGGCCAAGGGAGAGACCATCGGGCTGATGCGCGAGGCATCGGCCTCATCAACACTCGTGGCCAACATTGCTTCTGGCGCCGTGGGCAGTCTCAAGTCATGTGATGGCAAATGGTGCGAAGCACGTTTCGGCGACTACGAAGGCTATGTCTCACAGGACAGGCTGTTCGGTGTTTATCCGGGCGAGGTCTACAAGGACTGAGTGCCCGGAAAATGAAATCGCCGCGGCCAAGACGGTCGCGGCGGCATTCTTCCGGAAATGGCAAATGAACCTCAGTCGTCCTTTTCCAGCCGGACGATGATGTCGATGCGGCCGATGCGCATGCCATCGGGCGGTTCGGGCAAGCCGTCGACCGACAGGTTTTCGCTGTCAATGTCCATCAACCGCCCCTCGTCTTCCAGATAGTAGTGATAGTGGTTCGAGGTGTTGGTGTCGAAATACGACTTGTGTCCTTCGACGGCCACTTCCCGCAACAGCCCCGCTTCCGTGAACTGGTTGAGGGTGTTGTAGATGGTGGCCAGGGATACCGGAACACCGGCGCGGGCGGCTTCGGCGTGAAGCTGTTCCGCGCTCACATGACGGTCGCCACTGCCGAACAGGATGGCGCCCAGAGACAGGCGCTGCCGCGTCGGCCGAAGCCCTGCCTTGCGCAGGCGGATTTCCATTTTGTCAGCTGCAATCATTTGGTCGCTCGTCGAGGCAAAACCCGCACATGCTGGTTTGTACCTGAAATAACTGGAATTCACCTAGTATATAGCCTCAAACGGCATTGTGTGCAAATGCGCAACAAAGTGCATGGTTACGCGTATGGCCGCAGGGCAGCTTCTTGCTTTCACACTATGTTTCGATATGTTACGAAGCCTCGAGTTGACGGGGCAATCGCGGGGGCGGCTTCTGGCTTTTCCCGCACGAGATTTCAGGATTTGCATGGCATGAGTGAGCGACAGGGGCACTTCAGTTACGAGGAACTGCTGGCGTGCGGCCGCGGCGAACTGTTCGGGCCCGGCAACGCCCAGCTTCCCCTGCCACCAATGCTGATGTTCGACCGCATCACCTCGATCACTGCCGAGGGCGGATCCGCCGGCAAGGGCCAGATCGTGGCCGAGTTCGACATCAAGCCCGACCTGTGGT
>CAZYKZ010000451.1:0-1776 GCA_964648175.1 uncultured Anderseniella sp. | reverse complement strand
AGGTGAACGGCTGTTGCTCTAGTCGTTCTGCTCGCAATGCCGGACGGAGAACCGGTGCCCACTTCTCCTGGCATTGCTCGTCAATCAACGATGGCCTGATAGACCAGCGCGCGCAGTTCCTTGCGGTTGGGGTAGCTCGACGAGGGCAGAAGCTGCGTCAGGAACACCACCGACATTTCCTCGGCCGGGTCACACCAGAAATAGGTGGACGCCATGCCGCCCCAGGAAAAATCGCCAACGCTCGCTGACAGCATGGACCGGGCCGGGCTCATGTTGACCGCGAAGCCGAGGCCGAACCCGACGCCGGTGAAGGAGGTCTCGCACCAGGCGCTGGGGCCCAGCGTGGCAAGGTCGACGCCGCCCGGCAGGTGGTTGGACGTCATCAGCTTCACGGTGCGGGGACCGAGCAGCCGCACGTCCCCCAGTGCACCGCCCCGGCGCAGCATCTCGGCAAAGCGCATGTAATCGTGCCCGGTCGACACCAGCCCGCCGCCGCCTGACAGGGTGTTGACCTCGCCCTCGGCGAAACTGGCCGGGAATTCCGGCAGGCCACCTTGGGGGTCGAAGGCATAACATGGCCCGAGACGGCCAAGCTTCGATGCCGGCACGATGAACGAGGTATCGTTCATCTCCAGCGGTCCGAGGATGTGATCGGCGAAGTAGCTGTCGAGCGTCTGGCCCGACACCACCTCGACGATGCGGCCAACGACGTCCGTCGCCACCGAGTAATGCCAGCGCGTGCCCGGCTGGAACAGCAGAGGCGCCTCGGCGAGCCGTCGCACCGTTTCTGCAAGGCCGCCTGCGCGCTGGCCGAAGTCGAGCCGGTTTTTCGCGTAGGTTTCGGACAGTGCGTCATTGTTGAAGCCGTATGTCAGGCCCGACGTGTGGGTAAGCAGGTGATGCACGGTGACCGGCTGCTTAAGCGGTTCGGTCTGGTCGAGGCGGCCCGCGCCCGGCGCCAGCACCCGCAAGTCCGCGAACTCGGGAATGAAGGCGCTCACCGGATCGTCAAGGTGAAGCAGCCCCTGCTCGTACAGCATCATCAGCGCAACCGAGGTCACCGGCTTGGTCATCGAGTAGATGCGCACCAGCGTCTCGGGCGTGTAGGGCGTGCCGGCGGCAACGTCCGACAGGCCGTAGTGACCGGTCCAGGCCAGCCGGCCCCTGCGGGCGATCAGCGTGGCGGCGAAGGGATAGCGGCCATCATCCACGTAGCGGCGCATCCAGGTGTCGATGCGGGCAAGGCGGGACGGGTCGAGACCGCAGGCGGCGGGAGATGAAGTCTGCAATGTCATGGGCGGAATTGTTGCGGGACAGGCAGGCGGGAGGTCAAGCGAAACCGGCAAGATCAGGGCGTGGCGCGGAGATGAACCCCTGATGAACGCCCCGGTCAGGTTCAGTTCAGCGCCGGCTCGCTAGACATGGGGACAGTTGAGGCAACGCTCAGCACACACAAACCGAGAAAACAACAGTCACCAAGGAGAAACCCCATGTTCAAGAAGCTGATGATCCCGGCCATTGCCGTCCTCACCATTGCCGCTGCAACCGCATCGCCGGCCAACGCCCTGTCGAAGAAGGGTGCATTCGCCCTCGGCCTCGGCACCGCCACAGCCATCGGCATCGCCGCCGCTCATGCCAATCAAGGCCACTACGGCCATGGTCACTATGGCCACGGCTACTATGGCGGCCACCGCTGGAACTACCGCCGCGCCTACAAGCGCGCCGCGCGCAAGTGCGCCTACCGTTTCGGCCGCCACACCTGGCGCTGGGAGCGCT
>CAZYKZ010000450.1:0-1777 GCA_964648175.1 uncultured Anderseniella sp. | reverse complement strand
CAGGCGCGCGAGATACTCGGCCTGCGCGCTGCGGCCTGACAGGAAATCCCCATGTCCAAGGTCTTCCCCCGCCATACGAAGCTGAACCCCGCCGTCGCGGTTGCCGGTGACGGTCCCTACATCATCGACAGCGCCGGCAAGCGTTATCTGGACGCCTGCGGCGGGGCAGCCGTTTCCTGCCTCGGGCATTCGCCGGGGCCGGTGCACGAGGCGGTGAAGGCGCAACTCGACAAGCTGGCCTGGGCGCACTCCAGCTTCTTCACGTCCGAGCCGGCAGAAGAGCTGGCAGACATGCTGATCGCGCGCGCACCGGAAGGTATCGACCGGGTGTACTTCGTCTCCGGCGGATCTGAAGCCACCGAGGCAGCGATGAAACTTGCCCGGCAGTACTTTCTCGAGAAAGGCGAGCCTAACCGCCGGCACATCATTGCCCGCTGGCAGAGCTATCACGGCAACACGCTGGGCGCACTTGCGGCCGGCGGCAACCGGTGGCGGCGCAAGCAGTTCGAGCCATTCCTCACTGCCGCCATGCACCACATCGACCCGTGCTACTACTGGCGCTGGGCCGAGGCAGGCGAAACGCCGGAAGCTTATGGCCTGCGCGTGGCCAACCAGCTTGAGGATAAGATCCTGGAACTTGGCGCCGACTCCGTTGCGGCCTTCATTGCAGAACCGGTCGTCGGTGCAACGCTGGGCGCAGTCGCTGCCGTGCCGGGCTACTATGCCCGCATCCGCGAGATTTGCGACAAGTATGGAGTGCTGCTCATTCTGGACGAGGTGATGTGCGGCATGGGCCGGACGGGCTCGCTGTTTGCCAGCGAACAGTGTGACAATGTTCGGCCCGACATGGTGTGCATTGCAAAGGGACTGGGCGCAGGCATCCAGCCGATCGGCGCCATGCTGTGCTCCGGTGAAATCTACTCGGCAATCGAGCAAGGCTCGGGCTTCTTCCAGCACGGCCATACCTATCTCGGTCATCCGGCCGCCTGCGCCGCCGGGGTTGCCGTGCTGAAGGAGATCGAGTCCCGCAATCTGCTCGCCAACGTGAACGCCATGGGCGGAAAGCTGCTGAGCGCGCTGGAGGCCCGCTTCGGCCAGCACCCGAATGTCGGCGACGTGCGTGGCCGGGGCCTGTTCCTTGGCGTCGAGCTGGTTGCCGACAAGGAAACCAAGGCGCCATTTGACCCGTCGCTGAGACTCAACGCAGACATCAAGAAGCGCGCGCTTGCGGGCGGGCTGATGTGCTATCCGATGGGCGGCACGGTGGACGGGCTGGCCGGCGATCATGTGCTTCTGGCCCCACCCTACACCATCGACGAGAGCCACATTGCCGAGATCGTCGACAAGCTGGATGCAGCAATCGCCGGCGCACTCGACGCTGCAAAAGCGGCCTGAGCCAGATGAGCAAGAAGCCCGCCGTATCGCAACTGGGTCAGGCCACGCCCCTGCCCGCCTCTCCCGAAGAGGCAGAACTTGAGCGCGTGCCTGCTCCACATCAGGGGGAAAACTATCTGGTGCGCTTCACCGCGCCCGAGTTCACCTCGATCTGCCCGGTCACCGGCCAGCCGGACTTCGCCCACCTGGTCATCGACTATGTGCCGGGCAAGTGGATCGTGGAATCGAAGTCGCTGAAACTGTATCTCGGTTCCTACCGCAATCATGGCGCATTCCATGAAGATTGCACGGTGCGCATCGGGCTCGACCTGAAGAAGCTGTTGCGGCCCAAATGGCTGCGCATCGGCGGCTACTGGTATCCGCGCGGCGGCATTCCCATCGA
>CAZYKZ010000449.1:0-1789 GCA_964648175.1 uncultured Anderseniella sp. | reverse complement strand
CGGGCGAATAGGCGCGCGCATGAAAATCGACGCCCGAACCGGCCTCTCCTTCGCAATAGAGATAGGCCAGGAATGCCCCCGCCGCGCCGAGCGCCGGCCAGTGGAAGTGCGAAATCTTCGCCTCTGCCAGCGCCGCACGGTCCTTCAGCGGAACGTACAGCATCGGGTGATTGCCGGGATTGAACACCGTCGGCCGGTGTGCGCCATACCCGACCTGGGTCACCTTCAGCGTCAGCGCCTCGGCAATCTTCTTGTCAGACGGCACATTGGTCCAGGGTTCGGGCATCACGGCGGCGGACAGCTGGGCGAACAGCCCCTCCTCCCGCTGTTCGAGCCCCACCCGCACCAGTCCGACGCCTTCCTCCAGGCGCACTTCGTCGGCGATGCCAAACAGCTCGGCCAGCAGCACCGCCGACCCGACTGTCGGGTGACCGGCAAAGCTCAGCTCCCGGTCCGGCGTGAAGATGCGCAGCTTCGCAGTATTGGCCTCGTCTTCGGGCGGCAGCACGAACACCGTCTCGGACAGGTTGAACTCGCGCGCGATGCGCTGCATGGCGCCGCCATCCAGATCGTCCGCGTTCATCACGACGGCCAGCGGATTGCCGGTAAAGACCTCGGTCGTGAATACGTCCAGCGTGTAGAACTCGTGCGCCATCGCCGCCTCCAATTTAGGTCAGCAACACTGACATAAACCGCAAGGCCGCACAATCCGTAAACGCGTCATGGTGACAATGCGCGCCCGCACTCCCCTGCTTTATGGCTGAAATATCGAGCGCACGTAGTCGCGATACAGCATGATCTGCCGTGGCAACACACCCGGGTCTCCAATGGCTCGCGCCGTTATGATGGCCCCCTCCACGATCGTGATCAGCATCTGGGCAAGTTCGTCCAGGTCGACCTCCCGGCTTGGAGGATAGACAGCCGCAATCTCCTCAAGCCGCCCCCGAAACCGCGTATTCCATGAACGCAGCGCCGACTGGTTCATCTGGCGGATCTCGGCGTTGAACAACTGCGACTGGTAGCAATAGGACGCAATCAGGCAGCCCGGGTGCCCGTTGGGCAGGTCGCCCAGCAATTCCGCCAGCAGCTTCAGATTGATGAGGAAGCCATGCAGCGGATCTTCGTTCAGTTCGAAGGCGCGCTTCTCAAGCTCGTCAAACAACTGGTCTTCAGCATCGATGTAGCGCTGGAACAGCGCCTTCGCGAGCTCGTTCTTGTCGGCGAAATGATAGAAAAATCCGCTCTTGGTAATGCCGACATCGGCAATGATTTCCTCGATCGAGGTTGCCGCAAATCCCTTCTCGATCACGCTTCTGCTGGCAACGTCCAGTATCTCGTCGCGCTTGCCGCTGCGTTGCATGCTCATGGGTTCAGGCTCCGATATTGCTTGACCGCCGGTACAGCAAACCTCTTGAGGCAATCAGTCCCGGCTTGACTCAATATGCCTGCAAAGTGGTTCAAGCCATTGAAATAAATGGCGTTAGAAGAAACTCACCAGACTGGACCACGAGTAGCCTAGCTGCTTTTCGCAAGCTCGCTCATGGTCTGCGCCAGATGCCTTGGCAGCCCGCCACGGCTTCGGCAAACCATCACTGAACGGAGAATATCATGAGCAAGTATCGCCACAACCTGCCAAACGGAAACGACCGGCTGTTCCTGATCGACGGCGGCATGGAAACCACCCTCGTCTTTCATGACGGCATCGACCTGCCGGCATTTGCCGCCTACCCGCTGCTGGCGGAAGCCAGGGGCCGCCAGCGCATCCGGGACTATTACAGGCAGTATGCCG
>CAZYKZ010000448.1:0-1791 GCA_964648175.1 uncultured Anderseniella sp. | reverse complement strand
CATTGTGGCCACCCTGGAAGCGCACCACCACATCGGCGCGCTCCGACAGCCAGTCGACGATCTTGCCCTTGCCCTCGTCGCCCCATTGGGCGCCAACCACAACCACGTTTGCCATGACGATTATCCTGTCCGGACCGGTTCCAGAAAAAGCGAACGGCCCTCTCCGCTTTGATGCCGGAAGGGCCGTTGCAAGTCTCTAACCGGTTGCGGCGGGTTTGGGAAGCAAAAGCCTCAAGCCGCATTGCCGCAGTGGACAAGTTCAGTCCGGCAGGACCACGCTCATCTGCGTCGGATAAGTCACCTTGTAGCCGAAGGTCACTTCCGTCTTGGCGGCCGGCTGCAACGGAACGTCCCACTGCACGATGCCGCGGCGGTTGTCAGGATCCGTTGTGGTCGGCGCCGTGGTCTCGCGTAACATCTCGACCACGACGTCCTCGTGGGTCGAATAGGGCTTCCGCTCGCTCATACGCACCGTCACCGGAAAACTGTGCAGGTTCTCGATAGCCGTCACGTACAGCCGGGTGAGCGTACTCTGCTCGGTGATGATGCCGGACGAGCCTGCCGTGTCGTCCAGTTGCCGGCGCACCACCTTGACGAGATCATCGCGGCCGAAGCCAAGCTCGACCTGTTCGCCCGGCGCCGACTGGCCGATCCGCGACTTGCCGGCGAACACGCCATCGCGGAACAGCGACACCTCGCCCGGCAGCATCGGCGTCTCGCCGGCCACCTTGAACACCGCCGTTAGGTAGCCCTGCGGATCAAGCATCGGCACGGTGTCGACGCGCAGATCGGGGGTCGCCAGCGTCGACCCGATCCGCACCGACTTTGCGGCGCCGGTATTCGGAACGCTCGACCGGCCGGCGATCGTATAGACCGCATGGAAACCGGCATTCAGCACTTCCGCCTCGCGCTGACTGACAGGCGCGGGCGCGGCAGACAGCGCTTCCTGCTTCGTCGCACGGCGCACAACTTTCGACCCTGCTTGATCGGCAGCCATGGTGCCGACACCCCCGGTGTTGTACGCCACCACGGGCGGACGCGGGCCGGCAGCCACCGGCTCGAGTTCCGGCGCGGCCGTGCGACCGGTCACCGTTGCGGTGGACAGCTTCAGCTCCACATCATCCCACGACTCTCCGGTTTGCTGGTAGACCAGCGCGCGGCTGACCAGTTCGAGAGATCCGCTCTTTGCTCCGTCCTGTGGTAGCTTGAGCCGGGCGTCATATACCGGACGCCAACCGGCCTCGGGCACCGAGTAGCTCAGCAACAGGGTCATTTTCGTTTCTGCGCCGGCGGCAACCTGGACCGCCACCCGGGTGCGGGCTTCGGGCGTTGCCGCCAGTTCCGCGATCTTGCGTTCAACCACGCCGATACGCTCGTCGATGCGCGCGATGGCTGCTTCGGCATCCAGCACGGTTTGGGAAATGTCTGCCAGTTCCTTGGACGTCAGTGAGAGCACGGCCATGAGTTGCTCAGGGGTCATAGTGGCCTTGTCGCTGTTTCCGCTCGATGCGGTCAGCCGTTCGAGGGTCGCCCGGCGGAAATCCGCATCGGCGCGCGTACGCTCCTGGCGCGCGCGGTCCCGGCCAAGCGCATCCAGTTCGTCCTGCAGGCGCTTGCGCTCGCCCTGCATTTGCTGCACGGGGTCAAGCTGCACCACCGAGACATCCACCGTACCGATCTCTGCCGCTGCCGATGCTTTGCCCTCAACCTGTATGGACGACGCCGGAATGCCAGCTGGCAGGTTGTCGATGACGATTTCGTGCGTGCCTGCCGGCACTGTGACCTCGCCCA
>CAZYKZ010000447.1:0-1806 GCA_964648175.1 uncultured Anderseniella sp. | reverse complement strand
GTCAGCGCCACCACCTTCATGCGGTCCTCGGCCGACGAGATGCCCTCGTCCACCAGCGCCTCGATGTCCTCGTCGTAGATGTGCTTCTTGCGGTCAGCCAGCGCCTTGAACCGCACGAAGGCGTCCTGCAGCGCGTTGTCGGACAACTCGTAGCCCAGCTCTTCCAGCTTGGACTTGAAGGCGTGGCGGCCCGAGTGCTTGCCCATCACCAGCGAGGTCTTGGTCACGCCCACCGATTCCGGCGTCATGATCTCGTAGGTCTGCTGGTTCTTCAGCATCCCGTCCTGGTGGATGCCGCTTTCGTGGGCGAAAGCGTTGCGGCCCACGATGGCCTTGTTGTACTGCACCGGGAACGACGACACAGCCGACACCAGCTTGGAGGCCCGCGTCAGGTACTCGGGTTTCACGTTGCAGGCATAGGGCAGCACGTCGTTGCGGGTCTTGATCGCCATCACGACCTCTTCCAGCGCCGCGTTGCCGGCCCGCTCGCCCAGCCCGTTGATGGTGCACTCGATCTGCCGCACGCCGCCGTCGATTGCCGCCAGCGAGTTGGCCACGGCCATGCCCAGGTCGTTGTGGCAGTGGGCCGAGAAGATCGCCTTGTCGGAGTTCGATGCCTTTTCGCGCACCGTCTTGAACATGGTGCGGATTTCGTCCGGCACCGTGTAGCCCACCGTGTCCGGCAGGTTGATGGTGGTCGCACCCGCCTCGATGGCCGCCTCGACGCAGCGCGCCAGGTAATCCAGCGGCGTGCGCGTCGCGTCCATTGCCGACCACTCGACGTCATCGCACAAGGACCGCGCCAGCGTCACCGTTTCGTGGATGATGTCCAGCACCTCCTCCTGGCTCTTGCGCATCTGGAATTCCAGGTGGATCGGCGAGGTGGATACGAAGGTGTGAATGCGCGGCCGCTTCGCGTGCTTCACGGCGTCTGCGCAGCGCCGGATGTCCGCCGGAATGGCGCGGGCGAGACCGGCGATCACCGAGTTCTTCGTGCGCCGCGCAATCTCCGACACGGCCTCGAAGTCGCCTTCCGACGCGATCGGGAAGCCTGCCTCGATGACGTCCACGCCCATCTCGTCGAGCAGTGCCGCCACCTGCAGCTTCTCCTCGAAGGTCATGGTGGCGCCCGGCGACTGCTCGCCGTCACGCAACGTGGTGTCGAAAATGATGATCTGATCCTGTGCCTTGCTCATTGGCCTTCATGGTCCCTTGTAGGTCTGGCGCTGGGAACTTCGCCCGTTCCGCCTGAAAATCTGCTGTTGTCTTGTGAAGCGTTCGTCCCCTGAGCATCCGCCTGCAGCCATCAAGGGCGAGGCAGCCGATGGTCAGGGGCAAATAAGGAGGAGTAGGCCGGCAAGCCGCTTGCCGTCCGCAACAGAACCCGCAATTTCAAATGCGCTGGTCATGTGCCCGTCTTCGCCAAATAGGTTGAGAGGCCAGTGTGGCCCCGAACCGTTAACGGACTTTTACGGCAAGGCGCACACGTTCGCAAGCGCCTTGGACCGGCAAACCTCAAACCATCAGCTTGCCGTGGCTGACCCGCACCGCATGGCCGCCGACGCGGATCGCCTTCAGTTCTTTCTTCGTGGCATCGGCTTCCAGTTCGATGCGGCTGGCGCGGCCCATGTCCTCGCCCTGCATGATGACCCACTTGCGCGTGCCGTCCCATGGTCCTTCGAAGTTGAACATGGGGCCAGGGAACCCTGCAGCAGCCGAACCGGTAGCCGGGTCTTCGCCGATGCCGGTGCCGGGCGAATAGGCGCGCGCATGAAAATCGACGCCCGAACCGGCCTCTCCTTCGCA
>CAZYKZ010000446.1:0-1811 GCA_964648175.1 uncultured Anderseniella sp. | reverse complement strand
ATTTCACCCGAAATCGTGTTGATCTCGCGCTGCAGGTCGGCCAGCCTGCTGACCTTCTGCTCAAGCATGTCGAGCCGGCTGGTGCGAGTGTCGACGGGCTCATACTGCTCGCCACCGCCCAGCAGCCACAGCAGCGGGACGGACAGCACGCCGGACAGCATCTGCAGCTTGTTCGGGCGCGGCGACGTCTTGCCGGTTTCCCAGGCCTTGAGGGTTTTCAGGGAAACGGCGGCAAGGCGGGCAGCCTCGGCCTGGCTAAGGCCTGCGGCTTCGCGGGCTTCAACAAGGCGGTGTGCAATGGATGTCGTAGGGCGCGTCAAGGCGAGCCTCCTTTCGCGGGCGGTCAAATGGTCGGGTTCTGTTGGATTTCTGCAGGATAGCGGCATTGACCCGGCAGAACAACCCGACAATTCGACGCCCCTGAAAGTTCACCCTTGGCGGATGTTGTTACGCCGCGCCTTGATCAGCGAAGCAGCGGGATCACACGCCAGCGGAGCGGCAAGCGCACTGCGCACGTCATCACGGGTCAGGCCAATGTCGGCCAGCTGGTGATCCGTCATTTCGGCAAGCGCCGAGACTTCGCTGCGGTTGCGCAGGCTGGTGCGCAGCGACCGAAGGACCGAGATGATGCTGCCGCCAAACCATGAGGTGCGGGTCGCGGTGTTGATGTTCGTGTGCATGGCGTGGGCTCCTTTCGTTGAACTGGAGCCACCATGCGCCACGCCTGCTGCCAGCCTTGTGTCAGTTGCCTGTCAGCACTCCTGACAGCATGATGTCAGGAGGATTGAGGTAGGCTTTCCATATTGCTCACCGCATCGAGGGCCTTGAGCCATGCGCCGCGCCGACCGCCTGTTCGAAATCATCCAGTTCATGCGCCAGCGGCCGCTGACGCGGGCGCGCGACCTGGCCGAGAAGCTGGAAGTGTCGGAACGCACCATCTACCGCGACATCGCCGACCTGATGGCGTCGGGCGTGCCGATCGAGGGCGAGGCCGGCATCGGCTACGTGATGCGGGCGGGCTATGACCTGCCGCCGCTGATGTTCAAGGAGGCCGAGATCGAGGCGCTGGTGCTGGGCGCGCGCATCGTGCAGTCGTGGGCCGACAAGGAACTGGCCGAGGCGGCCGGCAGCGTCATCGCCAAGGTGGAAGCAGTGATTCCGGAAGCCTTGCGCAAGTTCATGACGAATACGGCCCTGCTCGCCCCGTCACTGCACTACATGGAGCCAATCGGCTTCGAGCTTGCCGACTTGCGAAATGCGCTGCGAGACCAGCTGATGCTCGACATCGACTACCGAGACGTGCACGGCGATGCCACCTCCCGGCAGGTCCGCCCCCTGTCGCTGGCCTATTTCGGCCCGGTGTGGGTGATGGCGGGGTGGTGCGAACTGCGCCAGGGCTTCCGTACCTTCCGGCTGGACCGGATCACCCGGTTCGAAGTCACCGGCACCCGCTTTCCCAACGAGCCAGGCAAGACGCTGAAGGACTTCCTCGCCCGTGACGACACCTGGACCCGCGGCCGAGACGGCAAGCATCTGACAGGGTCGGACCCACAACACTGACCCCAAAAAATGAGACTTCCGCTCTCAAAAGCTCGAACTGTCCATGTGCTTTGGCGAAACTGGTTCTGGCTGGCACCAGCCCAGTGCCGGTAAACATGCAGCATCGGTTTATTGCAGGCGGAAGCATCTGCCCCGGGTAGCATGCGCCCCTGCCAGCCCAAGAGGAACAGCTCCATGAAAATGACCACTGAAGAAGCTTTCGTGAAGGTGCTGCAGATGCACGGCATCCAGCATGCGTTCGGCATCATCGG
>CAZYKZ010000445.1:0-1813 GCA_964648175.1 uncultured Anderseniella sp. | reverse complement strand
CACGCGGGGACTTCATGGCTTGCGGGACCAGGCGCAGACGGCGCTGGACAATGGCGACTTGCGCGGTGCGCGAGAGGCGTTCATTGCTGCGCTCCAGCTTGACCCGGCCGATCCGGCATTGTGGACCGGCTTTGCCAGGGCAATGGCCGGTCTGGAAGCCGGACCAGGCGAAAGCTCGTACGAGTTCCGGCAGGCAGCAAGCTCGGCCGCCCAGATTGCTTACCGCCTGAGCCGGACCGCGCCGGTGCGGGCTGAGGCGCTGGCGGCACTGGCGGCCGCGCTCGACCAGCGCAGCCTGTATCGCCCGGCGCTGGAGGCGTACAAGGCAAGCCTTGCGCTTGTGCCTTCGGCAGAGGTCAACGCCGCCTATGCCGAATTGCGACAGCGCCAGGGCTTTCGGGTGGTCGATCACTCGGTCGACAGCGACAGCTCCAGCCCGCGCATCTGCATTCAGTTTTCCGAGCCGCTGGTGCGCAGTGGCGTCGACTATGCCCCGTTCGTGAGCGTGAACGGGGCAGCCGCCCGTTCGGTCGAGGCGCAGGGCCAGCAGGTGTGTGCCGAGGGCCTTGAGCATGGCAAGACGTATCGCGTCAGCGTGCGCCAGGGCTTGCCTTCGTCCGTGGGTGAGGTGCTGGAGGCGCCGGTATCGCTGCAGGTGTACGTACGTGATCGCGCGCCTGCCGTTCGCTTCACCGGCGACAGTTACGTGCTGCCCGCCAGTGGACGCCACGGCATTCCGCTGGTTTCGGTCAATACGCCAAGTGCAACGCTACAGGTCTACCGCGTCGGTGAGCGCGGGGTGTCCCGCCTGCTGGGCGAAAGCAAGTTCCTACGCCAGCTCGAAGGCTATGACGCCAACCGTCTGAGCGAAGAGATCGGTGAGCCGGTCTGGAGCGGCACCATCGAGATTGCCAGCGAACTCAACCGTGAAGTCACTACAAGCCTACCCCTCGACAAGGCCGTCCCGGACAGGAAGCCCGGCGTCTACGTGGTCACCGCAGTGCCGGAGGGCGACAGGCGCGAGACGTGGGAGGCCCGGGCGACCCAGTGGTTCGTCATTTCAGATGTGGGCCTGTCCAGCTTCACTGGCGAGGACGGGTTGAACGTGTTCGTGCGCAGCCTGTCGTCGGCGCAGCCGCTGACTGGCGCTGGCATCGAGCTGCTTGCGCGCAACAACGAGATACTGGGAACCGCCACGACGGACCAGAACGGCCGGGCAAGCTTTGCCGCCGGGCTGGTGCGCGGTACCGGCGGCATGGCGCCAGCTGCAATCCTGGCGCGCAATGGCAACGACGATTTCGTGCTGCTCGACCTGACCGGCAGCGGCTTCGACCTGTCCGACCGGGGGGTCACAGGACGCGCCGCGCCCGGGCCGGTCGACGTTTTCTCCTGGACCGAACGCGGCATATACCGTGCCGGCGAGACGGTTCACGCCGCTGCACTGGTGCGTGACGCTTCGGCAAACGCGCTCCAGGGGTTGCCGCTCACCTTCGTCTTCAAGCGGCCCGACGGCGTCGAGGACCGCAGGATTGTGGCTAACGCAGATTCTCTTGGCGGGCACGCCGTGGCGCATGACTTGCCGCCAAACGCCATGCGTGGCACCTGGAACGTCCAGATATATGCCGACATCAAGGCCGAGCCGGCTGCCGGAATGCGCTTCCTGGTGGAAGACTTCGTGCCTGACAGGCTCGAGTTCGATCTGGCGGCCAGTCCGGCAGAGGTTGCGGTCAACGAGGCAGCCCAGGTCAGCGTCGATGCCCGGTTCCTGTACGGGGCGCCCGCGGCGGGGCTTGGCCTTGAAGGCAGCCTGCGC
>CAZYKZ010000444.1:0-1820 GCA_964648175.1 uncultured Anderseniella sp. | reverse complement strand
CGACAGCTCGTGCCGGATGAGTTCTCCGACACGCAGCTGGCGCTGGGATGGACCCTTGGTCTTGGCCATCTTAAGCCTCCGGCGCTGGCCTTACAGCGTGCGCTTGACGGACTCGACCGTGAAGCACTCGATGATGTCGCCCTGGCGCATGTCCTGGTAGTTCTCAAAGGCCATGCCGCATTCCTGGCCGACCTGAACTTCCTTGACCTCGTCCTTGAAGCGCTTGAGCGTCGACAGGGTACCTTCGTGAACCACCACGTTGTCGCGGATCAGGCGGACCTTCGCACCGCGCTGCACCGAGCCTTCGGTCACGCGGCAGCCGGCCACCTTGCCGACCTTGGTGATGTTGAACACCTCGAGAATTTCCGCGTTGCCGAGGAAGGTTTCGCGCAGGTCTGGCGACAGCAGGCCGGACATGGCCGCCTTCACGTCGTCCACCAGATCATAGATGATGTTGTAGTAGCGGATCTCGATGCCGTTCTGTTCGGCAGCGTCGCGAGCCTGCTTGTTGGCGCGCACGTTGAAGCCGATGATGACCGCCTTCGAGGCCTGCGCCAGCTGAACGTCGGACTCGGAAATGCCGCCCACCGCGTAGTGCACGACACGGGCTGCCACCTCATCGGTGCCAAGCTTGTCGAGCGCCTGCACGATGGCTTCGGCAGAACCCTGCACGTCGGCCTTGATGAGGATCGGGAATTCCTTCTTCCCGCTTTCCTTGAGCTGGCTCATCATCTGTTCGAGCGACGAGCGCGCGGCCGGCGCGCCACGGGTTTCGCGCATCTTGCGTTCGCGGTAGTCGGTGATTTCGCGGGCGCGGGCTTCGTTTTCCACCACGACGATCTGATCGCCGGCTTCAGGGGCGGAGTTCATGCCGAGCACCTCGACCGGCACGGACGGGCCGGCCTCGGCGACATTGTCGCCCTTGTCGTTGACCAGCGCACGCACCTTGCCCCAGGCCGCGCCTGCGACGACGATATCGCCGACCTTCAGCGTGCCACGGCGCACCAGCACGGTGGCGACAGGACCGCGGCCCTTGTCGAGCTGGGCTTCGACCACGATGCCATCGGCAGGACGGTCCGGGTTGGCGCGCAGGTTGAGAAGTTCCGCCTGCAGCAGGACGGCTTCCAGCAGCTTGTCGAGGTTGGTGCCCTTGAGCGCCGAAATCTCCACCTCGAGCACATCGCCGCTCATGCTTTCCACGATCACTTCGTGCTGCAGGAGATCGGTGCGCACCCGGTTCGGATCGGCGTCGGGCTTGTCCATCTTGTTGATGGCTACGACAAGCGGAACGCCAGCCTCACGGGCATGGCTGATGGCTTCGATGGTCTGGGGCATGACACCGTCGTCGGCGGCAACCACCAGGATGACGATGTCGGTTGCCTTGGCGCCGCGGGCGCGCATGGCGGTAAAGGCAGCGTGGCCCGGGGTGTCGATGAACGTCACCATGCCGCCCGGCGTTTCGACCTGGTAGGCGCCGATATGCTGGGTAATGCCACCAGCTTCGCCCGCCACGACGGAGGCGTTGCGCAGCGCGTCGAGAAGCGACGTCTTCCCGTGATCGACGTGACCCATCACGGTCACGATGGGTGCGCGCGGCTTCAGGCTGTCGGCCGGATCATCATCGCCCATGAGGCCTTCTTCGACGTCCGATTCCGACACGCGCTTCACGGTGTGGCCGAAATCCTCGGCGATCAGCTGTGCGGTGTCGGCATCGATGATGTCGTTGATGGTGTGCATCTCGCCCTGCTTCATCAGGAACTTGATCACATCCACCGCGCGCTCGCTCATGCGGTTGGCCAGCTCCTGAATGGAGATGACTT
>CAZYKZ010000443.1:0-1825 GCA_964648175.1 uncultured Anderseniella sp. | reverse complement strand
CCGGTTAGGGGTGTAGCTCAGTTGGTAGAGCGGCGGTCTCCAAAACCGCAGGTCGGGGGTTCGAGACCCTCCGCCCCTGCCACCGGACAGACAGGACCGCAGGCGGATCAGCGCCGCGGCGGAATGTGAAACAGGAACATGGCGAAGACCAATCCGTTCGAGTTCTTTCAGCAGGTGCGTCAGGAAACCCGCAAGGTTACCTGGCCCAGCCGGCGTGAAACCGTGATCACCACCATCATGGTGCTGATCCTCTCGGCGGTGGCGGCGCTGTTCTTCCTGGGTGTTGATGCGATTTTGAAGTGGGTCGTCGATCTGATCCTCTTCAGGACCTGAGCGGACGGGTCGGCAGGAGCGCAAGATGACGAAGCGGTGGTACATCGTGCACGCCTACTCGAATTTCGAGAAGAAGGTGGCCGAGTCGATCAAGGAACAGGCTGCAGCCAAGGGGCTGGAGGATCTGTTCGAGGAAGTGCTTGTGCCGACCGAGGAAGTGGTCGAGATGCGCCGGGGTCGCAAGATCCAGTCGGAGCGACGCTTCTTCCCCGGTTACGTGCTGGTAAAGATGGAAATGACCGATGAGGCATACCATCTGATCAAGAATACGCCGAAGGTGACCGGCTTCCTGGGCCATGACAACAAGCCCATGCCGATCACCGAGGAAGAGGCGACCCGCATCCTGAGCCAGGTTCAGGAAGGCGTGGAGCGCCCGCGCCCGACGATCATGTTCGAGATCGGCGAGCAGGTTCGCGTGGCCGAAGGCCCGTTTGCATCGTTCAACGGTCTCGTGGAAGAGGTCGACGAGGAGCGTGCACGGCTCAAGGTTGCGGTTTCGATTTTCGGCCGGGCGACCCCGGTCGAGCTGGAATTCGGCCAGGTGGAGAAGCTTTAAGGGCTTGTCTGCCTGTAACCGTGTGAACGGTGGGAGGCGAGGGGAAACCCGGACCGGACCACTAACCTCAACAGCCCGCGGCAGCATTGCCAAGGGCGAGGGAAAGTAAAATGGCAAAGAAAGTACTCGGCTATATCAAGCTGCAAATTCCGGCAGGGCAGGCCAACCCGTCCCCGCCGGTGGGTCCCGCTCTCGGTCAGCGCGGCCTGAACATCATGGAATTCTGCAAGGCGTTCAACGCAGCGACCCAGCAGATGGAAGCCGGCATGCCGATTCCGGTCGTGATCACGGCATTCCAGGACAAGTCCTTCACCTTCTCGATGAAGACGCCGCCCGCGTCGTTCTTCCTCAAGAAGGCTGCGAAGATCAAGTCCGGCCACAAGGAGCCCGGCAAGGGCTCGTTCATCGGCAAGGTGACGCGCGCTCAGGTGCGTGAAATCGCCGAGAAGAAGATGGTCGATCTGAACGCCCGCGACCTCGATGCCGCGGAAAAGATCATTGCTGGTTCTGCCCGCTCGATGGGCCTGGAAGTTGTGGGGTAAACGGACATGGCTCACAAGGGTAAGAGATACGCAAAGGCCGCTGAAGGCCTCGACCGCAACAAGGCTTATTCGCTCACCGACGCGATCAAGCTGGTAAAGGAACGCGCCACGTCGAAGTTCGACGAGACCGTCGAGATTGCCATGAACCTGGGCGTTGACCCGCGTCACGCAGACCAGATGGTCCGTGGCGTGGTTTCGCTGCCGGGCGGTACTGGCCGTGACGTGCGCGTGGCCGTGTTTGCCCGCGACGCCAAGGCCGAGGAAGCCAAGGCTGCCGGTGCGGACATCGTTGGCGCCGAAGACCTGGTGGAAGCCGTGCAGGGCGGTCAGATCAATTTTGACCGCGCCATCGCCACGCCGGACATGATGCCGCTGGTCGGCCGTCTGGGCAAGG
>CAZYKZ010000442.1:0-1831 GCA_964648175.1 uncultured Anderseniella sp. | reverse complement strand
AGCAAAACCAGCCGAAGTAGAAGCTGACTTGCTGCTTGACCGTAACAGTCCTGAGCGCCACCCTGAAGGTGGGACTGCAGCACTGAACTGCCAGCAACGGCATTCACATTGGTAAGGAAACCGAACACCACAGCTTTCAGGGAGAAACGTGTCATGGATTACTTCGACATCGACGTCTACTCGCGGAAGGTCACCACGAGTTCTCCCGATGCTCAGCTCTGGTTCGACCGCGGCCTGGTCTGGACATACTCGTATAACCACGAACTGGCGATCGAATGCTTCCAGAAGGCCCTGGAGCGCGATCCTGACTGTGCCATGGCCCATTGGGGCGTCGCCTATGCCGCCGGCCCGAATTATAATTTTGAGTGGTGGATGATGGACCCGGACACCAAGTCCAGCGCTCTCGGCACAGCCTATGACAGCACACAAGCCGCGCTTGCACTGGTCGATAAAGTGACCCCGGTCGAGCGCGCCCTGATCGAGGCCCTGACAGCCCGGTACCCTCAGCGCGAGCCGATCGAAGAGCAGGCACCGTGGAACGATGACTTTGCAGCCGCGATGAAGAAGGCTTACGAAGCCCATCCGGACGACATCGAGGTGGCCACTGTTTATGCCGAAGCGATCCTGAACCAGACCCCTTGGAAAATGTGGGACATCTGGAAGAACACGGTCGCTGAGGGGGCCGGCACGGTCGAAGCACAAAAGGTGCTGGAGAAATTCGTCGATACGCCCGAAGGCCGCGTTCACCCCGGCATCCTCCACCTCTACGTTCATCTGATGGAAATGTCGCCAACCCCGGAGAAGGCCCTTATGGCCGGCGATCGGCTGCGCGAACTGGTGCCTGACGCTGGCCACCTCGTCCACATGCCGACCCACATCGACATTCAATGCGGCGAATACCGCGACGCGCTGCATTGGAACCAGAAGGGGATCGAGGCCGACCTGAAGATCGCCGAAAGACAGGGTCGGATGAACTTCTACACTTCCTACCGTGTCCACAATTACCATTTCGCCATATACGGCGCGATGTTCCTCGGCCAATACGAGCCGGCCATGGCTGCAGCGGAGGAGATGATTAGCGAAATCCCAGTGGAGTTGATGAAGCTGGAAAGCCCGCCCATGGCAGATTTCCTGGAGAGCTATATCTCCATGAAAACCCATGTGCAGATCCGCTTTGGCCGCTGGCGCGACATCATTGCTGAACCGCTGCCTGAAGATCAGCACCTCTACTGCCATACCACTGCCTCGCTGCATTACGCCAAGGCCGTGGCGCACGCTGCGCTGGGCGAAGTGTCAAAGTCAGAGGCCGAACGAGCAAAATTCATGACGGCGCGCGCAAAGGTACCTGAGAGTCGCTATCTCCATAACAACCGATGCATTGATCTGCTCGATGTGGCCGAACAGATGCTGGACGGTGAACTGGAGTATCGGAAAGGCAATCACGACAAGGCCTTCGCGCATCTCCGAAAGGCAATCGAGCTGGAAGACGCGCTGGCCTATGACGAACCCTGGGGATGGATCCAGCCCGTACGCCACGCGCTCGGCGCACTGGCGCTTGAGCAGGGCAGGATCGAGCTTGCGGAACAGGCCTATCGCGAGGATCTTGGCCTTGCTGGTGACTTGCCCCGCGCCTGCATCCATCCTGACAATATCTGGAGCCTAAAAGGTCTTGACGAGTGCCTCCGGCAACGCGGTGCTGGCGACACAGCAGAGGCGAAGCTAATCGCCCAGCGTCTCAAACTGGCTGCAGCCCGCTCCGACCTACCTGTCGGTGCCTCTTGCCATTGCGCTCAGGCGGCCATGAAGGCAGTTGCCGCCGAGTAGGTGCGGG
>CAZYKZ010000441.1:0-1843 GCA_964648175.1 uncultured Anderseniella sp. | reverse complement strand
GCCTCGTCCGTCTCGGTACGCTTGCTCATGCCTTGTCGGCTTCCGTCTTGGCCGGCTCGGCGGCGGCAGGCTTGGTTTCGGCAGGCTTCGTTTCGGCAGACTTCGGCGTTTCGGAGGACGCGGGCTTTTCAACCTTGCCTGGCGTACGCGGCTTGTCATCCAGCAGGCTCTTGGCGGAGATGCCGCTGGTCGCCTGGTTGATGTCCTTCTTCAGGTCATCGAGACCGGCTTCCTTTGCAGCTTCCTCGATGTGGCCCTGGAACTCGCGCGCAAGCCCGCGCACCTTGGTCATCACCTGGCCAACCGTCCGCAACACCTTGGGCAGGTCGCGCGGACCAATGACGATCAGCGCGATAACCGCCAGAACGATCAGTTCCGAACTGCCTATGCCGAAGTCAAACATGAAGCTTGCGTTCCAGTACGCAGGGGCAACGCCAATTGCCCCGTCTGCCTGCCGGGCGCTGGGGCCCGGCCGCAGTCACAAGAAAAAAGGAGCGTCAGCCCTTGGCCTTGTCCTTGACCTTCTCGATGGCTTCCTCGGCGTCGTGCTCAATGGTCTTGGCGGTCTCTGCCGCCTTGTCCTTTGCATCGTCGGCGTCTTCGGCAATGCCCTTCTTGAAGCTCTTGATGCCCTTGGCAACGTCACCCATCAGCTCGGAGATCTTGCCCCGGCCAAACAGAATGACCAGCAGCAGCACGATGATGATGATTTGCCACGGTCCGATAGACATGAGAATTCTCCCTACACACGTGAGGCTCCACCCGAGCCAATCTGAAAAGTGGGCGCACTATCGCAGAAAGGTATGAGCGCCGCAACAAGGCCGCAAGCCGCTTCTGGAAGTGATGTTAACGCCTGGCTCAAGTGGGGTCATTCGCCCGGTTTGTCAAATACCAAAACATGGTCGGGGTCGAGCCGGAACCACGCCGTGTCGCCCAGTTTCGGGCAACCGGTGGTGGCCACGCGCGCGAACACAACCTCATTCAGACCGTCGAATTGCAGCGACAACTCCACCTTGTCGCCGAGATAGCGCAGGTCGACGACGGTTGCCGGCAGCGCGCCTTCAAATCCGTCAGTGGTTCGCACGAAGGCTTGCGGGCGCAACATCACCAGAGCCGGACCGCCTTCTTCCGCCCCGGGGGCTGCAAAATTGCCGAGCGGCGTTTCCGCGTGTCCTTCAACCACCCGCACGCGCAGCTCGTTCACGTCCGAGAAGAAGCGCGCCGCCTGCGGATCGGCCGGGTGCCGGTACAGGTCGTCGGGCGTGCCGATCTGCACCACCCTGCCCTCGCGCATCAGCACGATGCGGTCGGCCATGCCCATCGCCTCCTCCGGGTCGTGGGTAACCAGGATCGAGCTTGCCCGGGTTTCCTTCAGGATCGCCAGCGTCTCGTGGCGCACGTGCTCGCGAAGCCGCTGGTCAAGGCCGGAGAACGGCTCGTCCATCAGCAACACGGCCGGGCGCGGCACGATCGCCCTCGCCAGCGCCACCCGTTGCTGTTCGCCGCCTGACAGTTCGTGCGGATAGGATTTCGCCAGATGGTCAAGCCCGACGCGCAGCAGCGCCGAATGGGCAGCGCTGTCGGCGCTCTTTCGGTCAACGCCCATCAGCCCGAAGGTCACATTGTCCAGCACCGTAAGATGGGGAAACAGCGCATAATCCTGGAACATCAGACCCACGGAGCGCTTTTCCGGCGGCACGAACGTCTTGTCCGAAGCCACCTCCACATTGTCCAGCAGGATGCGGCCAGAGTCCGGCCGCTCGACGCCCGCCGCCAGCCGCATCAGCGTGGACTTGCCGCAACCGGATGGCCCCAGCAGGCAGATGATCTCGCCCTGCTTCAG
>CAZYKZ010000440.1:0-1850 GCA_964648175.1 uncultured Anderseniella sp. | reverse complement strand
TGTAGGTCGGCACCGCCCAGCCCAGCCGGGCCCCGGTGTAGATGGGTCCCAGATCGACGATCTGGGCGCCGACCTTCTCCATGTAGGGAGCGTGGGTGACCGGGAGCCAGGACATCAGCATGACGTCGATGCTGCCGGTGGCGGTTATGGTTCCCGCGCTTGGGTATGTCATGTCGCGCATGTGGGCGTTTCGCCCTGCAAAGCCAGCTGCAGGCTGAGATGATCAATGCCCTGACACAACGGCGGTATATCGCGAGCTGGCTGGCGGCTGCGCTGGTGGCCGCACTGGGGGTGTGGCTGCGGCTCCCATCTATGATCCATCATGATGTGGCATGGTCGCTCTACCTGACGCAGGAGTACCTGGCGGGCGCACGGATATATGTCGATCTGATCGAGATCAACCCGCCGCTGATCTACTGGCTGATGTCTCCCGGCGTGCTGCTGTCCAACCTGACCGGTTTGACGCTTTCGGCCGCCTTCAAGGCCTATGTGTTCGTCCTGTCCGGGCTGTCACTCGCCGTTTGCGCGCCGCTGATCAGGCGAATTCAACCAGAGAGGCTGCGGCTTGCGCTGCCGGTAGCGCTGGCCTTCATGTTGGCGGTCCTGCCACGCGACAACTTCGGCCAGCGTGAACACCTGCTGATAATCCTTGGCACGCCCTGGTTCCTGCTTGCTGCATTGCGGCTTGATGGGGCACGGGTATCTGCCGGTGCTACACTGGTCATTGCGGCAATGGCATCACTCGGATTCTACCTGAAGCCATACTTCCTGCTTGCCCCGGCGCTGGTGGAGCTGTTGCTTCTGGTGCGGTTGGGGCGGAAGGCTCTGTTCCGGCCCGAGCAGATTCTGCTGGCGTTGGCCGGCGCCGTCTATGTGGGCCTCGTGCTGCTGGTGACGCCCGAGTACCTGTCGCGCATCGTGCGATACGGTGTCGAGGTCTACCAGACAGGTTACGGTAGGACACTGCTGGAGACGGCATCGAGGCCCAAGCTTGTGCTTGCACTGGGGCTTGCGACCGCCGGCTGGTCGTGGATCAAGCGCGACAGCCTCCACCATGCGGTGCCCATGGTGATGGCTGCGGCTGCGATCGGTTTTCTGGGCTCGTTCCTTGTGCAGGCCAAGGGGTTTGCCTATCAAGCCTATCCGATGCAGGCGACCCTATTCGCCTGCGTTGGCGCGTTGCTGGCAATCGGTTCGGTTGACAGCGCAAGGGGGGTCCCTGCAAGGCTGGCCAGGATCGCGGTGGTGACCGGATTCTGCATCCAGATCATGATCCCCTTGGCTGTCCCTGCCTATAATAACCCTTTTGCCCTAGCCTGGCAGGAAGAGATTGCCCGACGGCCTGGAGTACAATCGGTGATGGTCATGTCTTCAATGGTGTCGCTGGGCTTTCCTTTGGTGACCGAGGCGCAGGTTAAGTGGGCGTCACGCTTTCCCTGCCTGTGGCTCACTCCGGGCCTGAAGATCCGGCAAGCGCAAGAGGGCGAAAGCAATCCGTTGTTGGGCGAAATCGATCACTACAACCGGCAAGCCGTTTATGAGGACATGCAGCGCTTCAGGCCAGAACTGGTTTTCGTCGATGTGACCAAGCGAAAGCAGTACTTTGGCGAGATCGAGTTCGACTACATTGAGGATTTCTCCCACTATCCGGGTTTCCGTGAGCTCTGGGCCAACTACGAGAAGGTCGGAAACCGCCTGGGGTACGACATCTACGAGCGCCGCAGCACGCTAGGCGGCCTGCAGCTGAAGCCCTCGCTATATTAGCGCGGGCCGTGCTGACGTGGCCGCTGCCGCGTTAACCATCGCGCCGCAACCTGACAACCGGCACAAAAAATTTTGGCCGGTACCCT
>CAZYKZ010000439.1:0-1852 GCA_964648175.1 uncultured Anderseniella sp. | reverse complement strand
GAGATTACTACGAGATCGCCGGCGGCGAGTTCCGCAAGGGTCAGTGGTAGGCCGGAGCTTGGCAACCGCAACACCGGTCTGCCCTCCTAGGTTACGGTGCAGGTAAAGATGGTTGCCTCCAGCGGCATGGTCATGTCTTCAGGGCCGAATGTCTCCATGAGTGCATCGAGCACCGCGGCTGCAACGGTCTCGGGGTCCACGCCACCTCGAGCCCTTATTTCGTCGATTAGCGGGTTGCCGTAAACGAGCCCTCTGGCAAAACCTTCAGGATCGGCGATCTTCTTCTTCAACCGGATCGTCTCGTGCTTCACGTCGCGCCATCCAGCCGCCTTGAGGTCCTCCCGGACGATATCGGGTTCGCCATAGTGAAAAGGAACCTTGTAAAAACCCGGCGGATCCTCGGGAAAGAACCGTGCGGGAACGCCATAGGCAATCTGTGAGTATGGGTTCTTCTGCATTTCGCTGAACACGTTGAACACGTAGCGCCCGCCCGGCTTCAGGACGCGCGCAGCTTCACGGAACGAGGCACGCTTGTCGGGGAAAAACATCACGCCGAACTGGCATACCATGAGGTCAAATTCAGCATCGTCAAATGCGAGGTCCATGGCATTCGCCACGGCAAACTCGACATTTTCTCTCTCGGAGAATTTTCGCCTCGCGACTTCAAGCATCGGCGCGTTGAGATCGGTAACCAGCAGCGAAGCATCGGGATGCATCCTGTCCCGCAGCTTGCGGCTCACGATACCGGTACCGGCGGCCAGTTCGATTGCCTTCATCGCTTCGCGCTCGCAGGCGGCCATGGACAGCCTGTCGGCGAAATCCACGAAGATGTTCGGGCCGAGCCCTGCATCGTAGTGATGGGGTATGTCCCCTGTGAAGCCGGCGAACTTGTCCGACATGGCGTTTGCCCGTTAGTGCAGCTTGCAAGCAGTCACGATATGAGCCGAAGTCGGGAAGACCGCTTCTCCCGACGGCGTGGCGTATTTCGACAGCCTGCCGTCCGACTTCACCAGCACATCAGCGATTTTTTCCTCCGGGAGGTTGATGCCGAAAAGCGGCAACCAGCCACGCAACTCTGCTTCAACCATGGTGCGGGAACTGGGAAAGCTGGCCTGCTCGGTTCTTGTCTCGCAGGCTACATCCTGAAATCCGGTTTCCGTGAACTCCCTGGCCAACTGGTCGCCATCGCCGAGACTGAATGGCAGCCTTAACGCGTCGCCAGCTTCGGTACCTACCTGTTCGTCCAGTACAGCGCTGATTTCCCGGTAGGCGGGGTTGTGATCGATCGAGTTCCAGACCGCCACGGCCACGCGCCCGCCGGGCTTCAGGACCCGGTGCATCTCGGCCTCCGCCTTTGCACGGCCATCGAAGAACATCATCCCGAACTGGGAGACGACGCAATCAAATGCTTCGTCCTCGAATGGCAGATCCTCCGCGCGGCCCAGTATCCATTCGACATCAGGCTCGACTTCCATTGCTGCTGCGATCATGCCGGGCGCCGGGTCAATGCCCACTACCCTGCCGGACCGGCCTGCTTCTTCGAGTGCATGACGTGCGAGAACCCCGGACCCGCATGCGAGGTCCAGTACGTCGCATCCGTCCTCTACACGTGCACCATTGACGAGATGCTTGGTCCACGGTTTGAAGAGTGCCGGCACAAAAAGTGCTTCGTAGCCACGTCCAGCCTCAAGTTCTTGCCTCGTGGCAGATGGACCCTTGGGCATTGCTCCCTCCTGTAACGGCGAGCATCGTCCGTATAGGTTACATCAAAGGCGCCTTCCGTTCAAACTTGCCCCCCTCAATACCCGTCCAGTTCGCCATTGATCACGTAGCGCAGGATGTCCACCACCTG
>CAZYKZ010000438.1:0-1853 GCA_964648175.1 uncultured Anderseniella sp. | reverse complement strand
GAGGCCGCGACGATGGAGTGGACGATGTCGCGCATGTCGTCCTTCGACTGCGGCACCGCGATGCGCACCTTCTTCAACGAGGCCTGGAACCGGTCGAGATAGTCCTCCAGCCGGAAGAACGCACCATTGCGCACCGAGGCGACGTCATAGGTGCAGTCCGAGCGGGTGAAGCCCCAGTCTGTCACCGGTATCTTCGCCTCCGAGATCGGCACGATCTCGCCGTTCATCCACGCCGCACCCTTCGAGAGGTCTGCCGTCATCATCGCTACTCCGCTGCTGCACGGCTCGACGATACATCTTCCTTCACCAGCCGCGCCAGCAGCTCGATGCCGGGCTCGATCATTTTCTCGTCGATGGAAGAAAAGCCGAGGCGGAAGAAGTTGCGCGGCGGGTTGGGCCGGCCGAAGAAGATGCGCCCCGGCTCGATCAGCAGCCCATGTTCGCGGCCCGCTTCGGCCAGCCGTTCGGCATCCAGCGCGTCAGGACCCTGGACCCAGAAGCTGGTGCCGCCAAAGCTCGGCACCCGGGACGAGTCGGGCAGGTGCTTCTGCAGGGCAGACGCCATCACCTCCCAGCGCGCCCGGTAGGCCCGGTGCAGCCGGCGGATAAGCGTGTCGTGATGGCCAAGCGACAGGAACAGCGCGGCAGTGCGCTGGTTGTTGTTGGGCGGGTGGCGCACCATCAGCCGGCGCAGCGCGCGGGCCTGGTCGATGAACGGCTTGGGCGCCACCAGGAAGCCCAGCCGCAGGCCATGGAACACCGACTTGGACAGCGAACCGACATAGATCACGTGGCCGTCGTCATCCAGAGACTTGAGCGACGGGCAGGGCTCGTTGACGTAATTGGTTTCAAACTCGTGGTCGTCCTCGATGATGATGAAGTCGTCCTTGCGCGCCTTCTCCATCAATTCCAGCCGGCGTGACAGTGGCATGGTGACGGTGGTCGGCGCCTGGTGGCTGGGCGTGATGAACACCATCTCTGTGCCTGCCGGAATGGCATCAGGTACGAGCCCCTGGCTGTCCACCTCGCGCAGCAGCACGTTGCGGGTGTGCAGCGAGAAGATGTTGCGGGCATCGGGAAAGCCCGGCTCTTCGACCACTACTTTCGTGTCCGGCTTCGCCAGCAGGCTCGAGATCATGTAGAGCGCATGCTGTGCGCCCAGCGTCACCAGAATCTCCCCCTCCGACGCCATGATGCCCCGCCGAGGCAGGATGCGCCGCCTGATCTGCTCGACCAGCAGCGCATCGTCGTGCGCACCGTGATCGTCGGTCCATGCGTTGAACCACCGCTTGCCCAGCGTCTGGCGCGCGCACTCGCGCCACTCGGCAATGGGGAACAGGTTGTGGTCCACCTGGCCATAAATGAAGGGGTACTTGTAGCTCGACCAGTCCAGCGGCTTGATGATGTTTTCAAGTGCTGCGGGCTTGCGGGCGAAGCGGTTGTCCCAGTCGGGTGCGGTTTCGCTGGTTTCGCTGCGCTGGGTCACTTCGGGCCTTGCCGCATGCTGCGGAATGGCCTTCTCGGACACGTAGTAGCCCGATCGTTCCCGCGCCACCAGGTATCCGTCGTCAAGCAGGCCCTGGTAGGCCAGCATCACGGTATTGCGCGAAACGCCCAGCACCTTGGCCATCTTGCGGGTCGACGGCACCGGCTCCTCGCGGCCCAGCTGGCCATCGAGAATGGCCGAGACGAAGGCCTCCCTGATCTGGGTTTGCAGGCTGGCGTACTCGCCCCGCTTGATCTGCAACAGCCAGTCGCGCATCGCTTGCCGTCCCTCGCTGGTCTTATGGTTTTGGATATCTGGCCCTACGCTAGCGCCAAACTGGCCCGGTGTCACGGAGATTGAGATTCTT
>CAZYKZ010000437.1:0-1858 GCA_964648175.1 uncultured Anderseniella sp. | reverse complement strand
AGCGAGGCGTTGGAGGCGTAGACGCCCTTTTCGAGATACAGGTTGTCCTCAAGACCGACGCGCACGTGGCCGCCAAGAATGATGGCCTGCGCCACCATCGGCATCTGCCACTTGCCGATGCCGAAGCCGGCCCACACGCAATCCTCCGGCAGCTGCGACTTCATGTAGGTCATGGTCTCGGTATTGACCGGTGCACCCCATGGAATGCCCAGGCAAAGCTGGAACATCGGAATGCCGGAAATGAGCCCTTCGGCCACAAGCTGCTTGGCGAACCACAGGTTGCCCGAGTCGAAGATCTCCATCTCCGGCTTCACGCCGTAGGACTGGATCAGCCTTGCCTGTTCGCGCAGCTGCACCGGCGTCTGCACCACGATGCCGTTGCCGTCGCCGAAGTTCAGCGAACCGCAATCGAGCGTGCAGATTTCGGGGCGCAGTTCCTTGACGTGCAGCAGACGTTCGGCGGGGCCGACCAGGTCGGTGTTGCTCTCGTCGAAGTTGCGCGGGGTCTCGCCGTCGCCGATCATCAGATCGCCGCCCATGCCGGCGGTCAGGTTGATGATCACGTCGGTGTTCTTGGCGCGGATGCGCTCCATCACCTCGCGGTAATAATCGACGTTGCGGGTGCCACGGCCGGTCTTGGGCTCGCGCACATGGCAGTGCACGACGGCCGCACCTGCGGACGCTGCTTCGAGTGCGGAGTTGGCGATCTGCTCGGGCGTGACCGGAATGGCCGGGTGCTTGCCGACCGTGTCGCCGGCGCCGGTGACGGCACAGGTAATGATGACTTTGGGGTTCATGATTGTTCCTCCCGCTGGCGGTGATTGGTGTTGACGGGGAGTGTAGCCGGGCCGCAAACTGTGATTTGAGGAAAAACGACAGGTATTTGAGGTTTCATGCATCGCGCCGCGTTCGACATCGTGTTCCTGCTGGTGCCCGGATTCTCGATGATTGCACTCTATTCGGCGCTGGAGCCGTTGCGTGTGGCCAACCGGTTCGGCGGCGAACTGTTCCGCTGGCGCTTCGTGTCGCTGGACGGTGGGGCGGTGATCGCGTCGAATGGCATTCCGGTGTCGGTGGAAGGGCCGCTGGCGCAGGCTGGCCGGCCCAACCTTGCCGTGGTGTGCTCGAGTTATGATCACGACAAGGCGATGACGCCAGCCATGCGCGCCGCGCTTCGCCGGCTGGACGGGGCAGGGGTCTGGCTGGGCGGGCTCGACACCGGGGCGATCCTGCTGGCGGATGCGGGGCTGCTGGACGGGCGCGAGGCCACCTGCCACTGGGAGACGCTGGGCGCCATGCGGGAGGACTTTCCACGCGTGCAGGTGTCCGACGAGATCTTCGTCATCGACGGCCCTCGGCTCACCGCGTCCGGCGGCACGGCGCCGCTCGACATGATGATCCGCTGGATCGGCTCGCTGCATGGCCAGGCACTGGGCACGCGGGTTGCCGACACGCTGGTGCATGCCCGCCATGGCGGCGATCCGGGTGGGGCGCGCATTTCTGCACGTACCCGCTTCGGCACCGACGATGCGCATGTGCTTGCAGCGATCTCCGCCATGGAAGAGCACCTTGAGGACGTGCTCCGGCTCGAAGATGTGGCGGTTGCTGCGGCGATGTCGCCGCGCCAGCTGGAGCGGCGCTTCCGGCGGGCGCTCGGCATGGGGCCGATGCGGTTCTATCTGGGTTTGCGGCTTGAAAGGGCCGAGCGGCTGCTGACCTATTCCCGCATGAGCGTGCGTGACGTCGGGCTGGCTTCAGGGTTCTCGTCGCTGGCGCAGTTCTCGCGCGCCTACAAGAGCCGTTATGGTCTGGCGCCATCGCAGCACCGGCGGCAGGTCAGCCGCCAGCAACTTGCCAA
>CAZYKZ010000436.1:0-1859 GCA_964648175.1 uncultured Anderseniella sp. | reverse complement strand
GCCCGCATCGACCACTATGTCCGCCATCGCGACTCGAAGCCGAGCGAGTGGGAGGCGTTCGCCCGATTCCCCACCTGGATGTGGCGCAACGAGGAAACCCGTGAGTTCGTCGACTGGCTGCATAAGCACAATGCGGACCTGGCCCATGAGCGCCGTGCCGGCTTCTACGGGCTCGACCTCTACAGCCTGCATGTGTCGGTCGACGCCATAACCGCCTACCTCGACGACGTGGATCCGCAACTGGCCGAACTTGCCCGCCACCGCTATGGCTGCCTCACGCCGTGGGAAGCCGATCCGGCCGCCTATGGCCGGGCCGCCCTGCGCGATGTGTACCGCAGTTGCGAGGATGCAGTGTCGAGGATGCTCGCCGACCTGTTCGCCAGGCGGCACAGTTACGTCGAGCGCGACGGCGAACGCTTCCTCGACGCCAGCCAGAACGCCCAGCTCGTCGCCAATGCCGAGCGCTACTACCGCATCATGTATTACGGCTCGCGCGCCTCGTGGAACCTGCGTGACGGCCACATGTTCGAGACGCTCCAGAACGTGCTGGATTTTCACGGCCCCCGGTCAAAAGCGGTGGTGTGGGCGCACAACTCCCACGTCGGCGACGCCTCCGCCACCGAGATGTCGCAGCGCGGCGAACACAATATTGGCGAGCTGTGCCGCAAGGGCTATCCGGGTGAGACCTTCAACATCGGCTTCGGCACCGATCACGGCACAGTAGCCGCCGCCTCCGTCTGGGACGGGCCGATGACGGTCAAGGCCGTGCAGCCCTCGCACCCGCAAAGCTACGAGCGTCAGTTCCACCTCACCGGCCTGCCGGGCCTTATCCTGCCCATGCGCCCCGGCCATGAACTCGACCTCGTGGAGGAGCTCGCCAAGCCGCGTCTCGAGCGCGCCATCGGCGTCATCTACCGGCCCGAGACTGAGCTCGCCAGCCACTACTTCGAAGCCGTGCTGCCGAAGCAGTTCGACGAGTACATCTGGATCGACGAGACGAGCGCAATCACGCCCCTGCCAGCAGGCAAGATGAAGGGTATGCCGGATACCTATCCGTTCGGTGTTTAATCCGCCCCGGTCGCCGTGCTATGGCCGGGATGGGCGTAAGCCTCGCCTGACTCGCGCTCGCGCCCCCGGATCACGCGCAAGCCCCTGAGCGGCCCGGCGTGCTCGGTCACCACCGTGCACTGCGCTTCCGGCTCGTGGTCGTGGTGATAGTAGATCACCACCCAGTCCCGGGTCCGGCCAAGGTCATGCGCCCTGGGCGTGTTGGAATAGAGCGCCGTGAACTGCCATTCGCCCCGGCTCGTATGCAGGATCGGCAACTGGTTGGATGAAAACCGGCGCGGCGTGATCACCGGCAACCTGCCCGCCTTCGCCTTGTCGCGATACTCCGCATCCACGCTCAGCAAGTCAGATGCTGATGGCCGCGCATCTGCCTGCGTCCGCGCCATCGGACGGCGGCGCTGCAGCATGCTGGCGAGCGAATGCCGGATCGAGGACGCCCGCCGTTCGCCAACGCCCGACACCTTCTCGAGCCGCCCGTCATGAGCCGCCGCTTCCAGTTCCTCCAGCGTATCCACGTCGAGCGCCGACACGATCTCCGCCGCAAGCTTCGGCCCGACGCCGGGAATGGTCTGGTAGAGCTTTTCCGGATCAAGCGAGCCGCGCAGCCGTTCAAGCTGCTGCCACTTGCCGGTCTGCAACATTTCTGCAATTGCCGCCGCCAGCGACTTGCCGATCGCCGGCAGAGCGATCAGACCGTCGACGCCTTCGCGCGAATGGATGTCGGCAACGCTTTGCTCCATTGCGTCAAGCGCAGTGGCAGCGCGGGCATAGGCGCCGGTGCGAAACGGGTC
>CAZYKZ010000435.1:0-1863 GCA_964648175.1 uncultured Anderseniella sp. | reverse complement strand
CTGCAGCCGCGCGCCTTTGCGCTGGGCCGGACGTCAATGCGGAACGTGCTGTTCGGTCTGGACGATCCGCCGCCCGAGCGGTTTACCCAAGCATTACAGCGCGGGCTGGTGGCCTATGCGTGGGCCACGTGGGTCTACCGGCTCTTCCTGTTCATGGGCATCGCGCTGCTGGTCTATCACATCTCGTTCAAGCTGCTGGGCATCTTTCTCGCAGCGGTCGAGGTCGCATTTTTCATCGTCAAGCCGGTTGCGGCTGAAGTGAAGGAGTGGATCGCCATGAAGCAACGCATCAAGCAGGAAGGCCGCTGGCGGGGGCGTGCGGTGGTGCTGGCGGTGGTGCTGGCGGGTTTGCTGCTGCCGCTGGATTCGCGGGTGCATGTACCGGCCGTGCTGGGCATGGCAAGCGAGGAGCAGCACTTCGCCCCGGAACCGGCGCGGGTGGTGCAGGTGCGCGTGGCGCCGCGTCAGGCTGTATCGGCGGGTGACGTGCTGCTGGTGCTCGAGTCGCCTGAACTTGACCATGCCGAGACGCTGGCCCGGCTGCGGCTGGCTCTGGTCGACCAGCGGCTGGCGCGGATTGCCGGCGATGACCGGGATCGCGCCAACAGGGCGGTACTCGAGCGGGAGCGTGGCCTGCTGCTGCGCGAGCTTGAGGGCCATGCGCTGCGCCGTGACCGGCTGGTGATCCGGGCCGGGCAGGCGGGCACCGTGACGGCGGTGGCGCGCGGGCTTGCACCGGGCATGTGGACCGGCATGAAGACGCGGCTGGTGCATGTCGCAGGGTCCGCGGCGGTGGTTGCGCGCGGCGTGGTGAACGAGCGCGACGTGGCCCGGCTCGGGCCGGACAGCGCCGGCACCTTCGTGCCGGATGATCCGTCGCTCGGGACGCTCGATGTCAGCCTGAACGGGATCGGTACCGGCACCAGCGCCGCGCGTGAGCTGACGTTGCTGGCGTCGGTCAACGGTGGCCATGTCGATGCAAGCGCCGGGCCTCATGGCGAACTGCATACCACGGCTGCGATGTTTCCGGTGATGTTCTCTACGGTCCATCCCGTGCCGGACAGCGGGCAGTGGCCACGCGAGATTCGCGGCGTGGTGGTGGCCAGCGGCGAACGCCGCAGCATTGCCCGCAAGGTTGCAGACCGGGTCGTCTCGGTGCTCCTGCGCGAGACCGGCTTCTGAACGTTCTACGCGAAAAACGAACTAGAAACCGCACAAAACCGCCAATTTCGAAGTTCTCGGAAAATGTTCTTGCAATGGAACAAAAAGTGTACAATTGTTGAGAACATAAGCGGAACGCAAGCGTTGGTCTGGCAGTCCGCAGGGCAATGTGAAATAAGGAGCGGTGAGAGCAATGGGGCAGACGAATCTCAAGGTTGTGGAAGGCGGTTCCATGGACAAGCAGAAGGCGCTCGAGGCTGCACTGGGCCAGATCGAACGGGCGTTCGGCAAGGGCTCGGTGATGAAGCTGGGCTCGAACAAGGCGATCGAGGTGGAGGCCATTTCCACCGGTTCGATCGGGCTTGATATCGCGCTGGGCATCGGCGGATTGCCGAAGGGCCGGGTGATCGAGATCTACGGGCCTGAATCGTCGGGCAAGACCACGCTGGCGCTGCACGTCGTGGCCGAGTGCCAGAAGCGTGGCGGCATCTGCGCTTTCGTCGACGCCGAGCATGCGCTCGATCCGGTCTATGCCCGCAAGCTGGGCGTGGACGTGGACGAGCTGCTGATCTCGCAGCCCGACACCGGCGAGCAGGCGCTCGAGATTGCCGACACGCTGGTGCGCTCCGGCGCCATCGAGGTGCTGGTGATCGACTCGGTGGCCGCGCTGACGCCGCGCGCCGAACTTGAAGGCGACATGGG
>CAZYKZ010000434.1:0-1877 GCA_964648175.1 uncultured Anderseniella sp. | reverse complement strand
ACCTCGCCGTGGCGACCAATTGCGGGCAGATCAAGACCGGCTCGCTGGCGCGGTCTGACCGGCTGGCCAAGTACAACCAGCTCATCCGCATCGAGGAGATGCTGGGGTCTCAGGCGGTGTACGCGGGCAAGAGCATCCTGAAGGGTTGAGGTTGCTGGTTAACTTAACATTGCGTTAACCACACGGGCGGTAGCGTGGTGCTTGCTTATGGATTCCGGCTTTCGCCGGAATGACGAAGTGCGCAGGGGACCACGCCGCCATGTTCAGAAAACCGAAGCTGTTCGACGTGCTGACGTTCTTCGGCTGCTGTGCGCTGCTGGCGTGGTTCGGCTGGCACGGGCTGGAAGGTCCGCGCGGCAAGGACAACTATGCCCGGTTGAAGACGGAACTCGCGGCGCAGGAAGAAGCCCTTGCAGCCGTGCGGGAGAAGCGCGAAGCTCTTGAAGCGCGCGTTCAACTGATGCGGCCGGAAAGCGTCGATCCGGACATGGCGTCGGAACTCGTCCGGGACATGCTCGGCTACGAGAAAGATAACTCGATTTTGGTTAAGTTCAATTAAAGACATTGTTTTTGTTGAAAAAATTGGCCCGTAACCAAATTTCAGTTAATTAGACTACCGGATCGGCCATCCCGCCGTTTTCCATGTTATGACTGCCTTGACAGGAGGGTTCGAGCCTCCGGAATTGAGGGAGTATCCGCATGGCAAAAGCCGCCAAGAAGGCATCCGGCAAGGACGCCGGCAAATCGAATTCCCCCTTCACCAAGGACCAGGACCTCAAGGCCTATGAGGACATGCTGCTGATCCGCCGCTTCGAGGAGAAGGCGGGCCAGCTTTACGGCATGGGTCACATCGGCGGGTTCTGCCACCTCTATATCGGCCAGGAAGCGGTCGTCGTCGGCATGGAAATGGCGATGAAGGAGGGTGACCAGGTCATCACTTCCTACCGCGACCACGGCCACATGCTGGCAACCGGCATGGACCCCAAGGGCGTGATGGCGGAACTGACCGGGCGCCAGGGCGGCTATTCCAAGGGCAAGGGCGGCTCGATGCACATGTTCTCCCGCGAGAAGCAGTTCTTCGGCGGCCACGGTATCGTTGGCGCGCAGGTGCCGCTGGGCGCGGGGCTCGCATTTGCCAACAAGTACCGGGAAAACGATCACGTCTCGGCCACCTATTTCGGCGAGGGCGCAGCCAACCAGGGCCAGGTCTACGAGACCTTCAACATGGCCTCGATCTGGAAGCTGCCGGTGATCTTCGTCATCGAGAACAACGGCTATGCCATGGGCACGGCGGTGAAGCGCTCGGCAGCGCTGGCCGAAGAGCTGTTCAACCGCGGCTCGGTGTACGGCATTCCGGGCGAGCAGGTGGACGGCATGGACGTACGCGCGGTGAAGGAGGCGGCCGACCGGGCGACCGAGCACTGCCGCGCCGGCAAGGGCCCGATCATCCTTGAAATGAAGACCTACCGCTATCGCGGTCACTCCATGTCCGACCCGGCCAAGTACCGCACCCGCGAGGAAGTGCAGAAGATGCGCGAGGAGCATGACCCGATCGAGCAGGTCAAGCGGCGCCTGTCGTCCGACCACGGGGTCAGTGACGACGACATCAAGGCGGTGGACGCGCGCATCCGCAAGATCGTGACCGAGGCCGCCGACTTTGCGCAGAACGACCCGCTGCCCGATGTGTCGGAGCTGTGGACCGACGTATACGTGGAAGCGTGAGGGAGGGCTGAACGATGCCAACTGATATTCTGATGCCGGCCCTGTCTCCGACCATGGAAGAGGGCAAGCTGGCCAAGTGGCTGGTGAAGGAGGGCGACCAGGTGTCGTCCGGCGACATCATCGCCGAGATCGAGACCGACAAGGCGACCATGGAA
>CAZYKZ010000433.1:0-1880 GCA_964648175.1 uncultured Anderseniella sp. | reverse complement strand
CATGGACTGGGTCGGCATCGTGCTGCTGGTCATGCCGGTGTTCCTGCCCATCGTGCTGAAACTGCCGGTGGAGGAACTCGGCCTGTTCGGACCGCTGGCGGATGCCCGTACGTTCGTGCCGGTGTGGTTCGGCATCCTGTTCTGCGTCAACATGCAGGTGTCGTTCCTCTCTCCGCCGTTCGGTCCGGCCGCCTTCTACCTCAAGTCCGTTGCCCCGCCGCACATCTCGCTGCCCGACATCTTCCGCGGCTTCATGCCGTTCATCGGCATCCAGCTGTTCGTCCTGTCGCTGATCTTCCTGTTCCCGGAAATCACGATGATGTTCAGGTAGGAAGGCGGATCACTGTAACGCGATCATCAAGAGTCGTTTCCCATGCGGTTTCTGACAACGGCACAGATGAAGTTCTTCGAGGACAACGGATACCTCGTGATCGAGAACGTGCTCGATCAGAAAGAGGTTCTTGACCCGGTGCGCGCCGAATACGCAGCACTTCTGGATGGCCTGTACGAGCGCTGGCATAGGGAAGGCAAGGTTGCAGCAGCACCTGACGGGCTCGATTTCGACAGCAAGCTGCTCGAGGCCTACCGGGCCGGCTGCGACTGGTTCCAGCCGATGGACATATCGCTGCCCGGCGACCGCATCATGGCCGACACTCCGATGCACTTCGGCCCTGCCGTGTTCAACATGCTCACAAACGCGCGTCTTCTCGACCTGGTGGAAGACCTGATCGGCCCGGAGATCACGTCCAACCCGATCCAGCACGTGCGCATCAAGCCGCCGTCCACCGACCTGCATGCCGACGAGATCCGCGCCCACATCACCTCGACCGACTGGCATCAGGACCAGGGCGTCACCCACGCCGAAGCCGACCGGACCACGATGGTCACCGTCTGGTGCGCCGTGTCAGATGCGACCGTAGACAATGGCTGCCTGCAAGTCATGCCAGGGCAACATCGCCAGGGCCTCCTGCCCCATTGCCCAAAGACCCAAACGGCGATTGCGGACAGCCACCTCGACGAGAGCAAGGCCATGCCGCTGCCGGTCAGGTCGGGCGGCGTGGTGATCTTCCACCCGTTGGTGCCGCATGCCTCGCTGGTCAACCGCACGCAAGGCTTCCGCTGGTCGTTCGACATCCGGTTCAACCGCACCGGCGAGCCGACGGGACGCTCGCACTTTCCGCACTTCATTGCCCGCAGCCGCGCCAATCCGGCAAGCGAGCTGCGCGATTGGCGCGTGTGGCGGACGATGTGGGAAGAAGCGCGCGCCCGGCTTGCCGTGAGGCCGCACATCAACATTCACCGGTGGACGTCCGATTCACCCTACTGCGCGTGAACAAAAGCCTGGACTTTCCATCACCATGACCGAACTCACAGCAGGCCTGATCGGGTCGCATATCCAGAAGACCCGCCTGCCCGGCGCGCTCAGGCTTCTGTGCGATGAGGCCGATATCAGTTTCTCGTTCGAGCTGATCGACACGGCAGACCTTGCCAGCTTCGACTTCAACGCAACGGTCGATAGCCTCAAGGCGCGCGGCTGGACTGGCGTCACCATCACCCACCCTTGGAAAACCCATGCGGCGGCCTATGCCGGAGACCGCATGCGGCCCGAGGTCAGGACACTCGGCGCCTGCAACACGCTGGTGTTCGGGCCGCCGTTGTCGGGGCACAACACCGACTTCACCGGCTTCGTCTCGGCCTGGGGCTGGATCATGGGCGATGCTGCGCCGGGACGCGTCGCCATGGCGGGCGCCGGCGGCGTTGCTCGCGCGCTTGCCGGCGCGCTCAAGCAGCTCGGGGCCAAAGACATCGCCATCTGGGACATCGAGGCCAGCAAGGCGGAAGAACTTGCCGCAACTTTCGGTGGGCCGGTGCGGGCGATA
>CAZYKZ010000432.1:0-1884 GCA_964648175.1 uncultured Anderseniella sp. | reverse complement strand
AGTCCGGATGAGAAGAAACCTGTCTCGCCGTCAGCGCCGCCATGATGGACGGCACGGGCACGCCAAGCTCGACCGCCTCCTGAACGGTCCAGCCTCCGGTGCCTTTCTGGCCGGCGGCGTCATCGACGATGTCGACCATCGCGCTGCCGCTTGCACCGTCCTTCGCCTGCAGTACCTCACCGGAAATCTCCATGAGGTAACCGGCCAGATCACCCCCGGCCCAGCCGGCAATCACATTGCCCGCAGCGCCTGCATCCAGTCCGCTGGCGGCCAGCAATTGCCAGGCCTCGGCAATGGCTTCCATAACGGCGTACTCGATGCCGTTGTGCACCATCTTGACGAAGTGCCCTGCGCCGCCGGTGCCGAACCAGGCGATGCAGGGCTTTCCATCGTGGTGCGCGGCGATGCTCTCCAAAACCGGCACGAGCAAATCGCGCACCGCTTCGTCGCATCCCAGCATCATGGACGGCCCATTGCGCGCGCCTTCCGCCCCGCCGGAAACGCCAAGTCCGGCAAAATGGATGCTGCGGCCGTCAAGCAAGGCGGAATTGGCCATTGTATCAGCGAAGTGGGCATTGCCGCCGTCGATCACCACGTCGCCCGGTTCCAGTAGGTCCGCCAGTTGCACCGCGAGCTGGCGCACCGGCTCGCCCGCCTTGACCATCAACAGAACAACGCGCGGTGTGGGCATCGCGTGAACGAGGTCTTCCAGTTCATCGTAGACGGCAACACGGTCCGCCTGCCAGTTGCGTGCCTCGGGCCACGGGTCCCAGGCGCAAACGTCGTGCCCTGCATCACGGAAATTCAGCGCAAGGTTGCGCCCCATCACGCCCAGCCCGACCAATCCCACCTTCATGCCGTCACCGCTGGCCGGCGGGCGCCATGCGCGCCTGGCGCCATCTGCCTGAAGAAGGCGAGGATATGATTTTCGAGGGCAACGGCACAGGCTTCGGGATCGCGCGCCAGCGCAGCGTCGAGGATCGCCTTGTGTTCGGCGATGATCTGGTCACCGCGAAAACCGATGGTGCGGTATTCCACCTGCACGATCTTGCGGTACTGGTCGAAAGCGGCCTTGTGCAGACCCTTGTGCAGCCTGGAGCCGCAGGCCGACAGCAATGCCTCATGAAACTCCCAGTCGGCCTGGCGCCAGGAGTCGAAGTGCACCGGCTCTCCTGCCCTCATGCGCTGCTCTATGTGTGCCAGGCGATGGTGAGCGGCAACAAGGTCGCCTTCCCACGTCACACCGCCGTGCCTGATGGACTGGCGGGCGCCGTCGCTCTCCAGCAGGATGCGCAAGCGGGTCACTTCCGTCGTGTCGACCTTGCCCAGATCGTTGAGATCCATGCCGCCCGTATAGCTGTGGATGGAACCGGGGGCAGGCATCAGCCGGGCGTCCGGATCGAGCAGTACGGCGCCTACATTGATGCGTATGTCGACCACACCGGCGATCTCGAGCGCCACAAGCGCCTCGCGCACGGTGGGCCGGCTGACCCCGAAGCGGCGGGCGAGGAATGCCTCGGCCGGCAGCTTCTCGCCGGGCTCGAGTTCCATTTCCCGCACCAGCCCGGCAATCTGCGCAGCGACAGTCGCATAGAGCCGCCGTGGCCGCCGTGCCGTGCCTTCTGCAGGGCGCATCACCAGGTTCGATGAATTGTCAGGCAATTTTGAATTACCGCTTGAAATGTCACTTTACTGCAGAAGTCTGCAATATCGCTTGGCGCGACTGCAACAGGAAGTTGCCAACTATTAAAACTGCCAGATTGCCAGACAATCCCGTATTGTCACCCTCCAGATCGCACCGTATCGTTTTGCCCAGGTATGGCGGCTGCGAAGGCCCGTCCGTACTCCAGAAGGCAGACCTCAAGGTCTGCCGATAAAAACAAA
>CAZYKZ010000431.1:0-1886 GCA_964648175.1 uncultured Anderseniella sp. | reverse complement strand
CTTTGCGACATCGACATGTCGCATCAAGCCACTTCAAAAAGCAAAGTCGCGATAGACCCGCTCGATGTTGTGGTCCCATTGCGTGTTGTAGAGATTTAGTAACTCGTCAGCCGCCGAGTTGCCCGACTGGGCGATCTCGTCAAGCACGTCGATGAACTTGGCTTCCGTCTTTTCACCGGGTCCACGGATGTCGCGGGCGTCGAGGCCGCCTCGGGCGATGGCCAGCACGTCGATGGCCACGTCCTTCAGCTTGCGGCCTGCAATGGTGGCATCAAGACCTTCAACCGGCACTGCGTCACGCAGGGCCTGACGCTGCTCTGCCGTCCAGTCCTTGCACAGGTCCCATGCGGCATCGAGCGCGGCCTGCTCGTACAGCAGGCCGGTCCAGAACGCCGGCAGAGCGCACAAGCGCCGCCAGGCGCCGGCATCGGCGCCGCGCTGTTCGATGAACTTCTTCAACCGCACTTCGGGGAAGATGGTGGTGAGGTGATCGGCCCAGTCCTTCATGGTCGGCTTTTCGCCCGGCAGCGCCGGCAGCTTGCCTGCCATGAAGTCGCGGAAGCTCTGGCCGGTTGCATCAATGTACTGGCCGGAGCGGTTGACGAAGTACATCGGCACGTCGAGCGCATAGTCCACGTACTGCTCGAAGCCGAAGCCCTCGTCGAACACGAACGGCAGCATGCCGGTGCGGTCCGGGTCGGTGTCGGTCCAGATCTGCGAGCGGAACGAGCGGAACCCGTTGGGCTTTCCTTCAGTGAACGGCGAACAGGCAAACAGCGCCGTGGCGACAGGCTGCAGCGCCAATGACACCCGCATCTTCTGGCGCATGTCGGCTTCGGACGAAAAGTCCTGGTTCACCTGCACCGTGCACGAGCGGAACATCATGTCACGGCCAAGGTTGCCCTTCTTCGCCATGTATTCGCGCATGATCTTGTAGCGGCCCTTGGGCATGATGGGGATATCTTCCAGTTTCCACATCGGGTTGAAGCCCAGGCCGAGGAAGCCGATGCCGAGTTCGTCGCCCACCTCGCGCACCTGCATCAGGTGTTCGTGCACTTCCTGGCAGGTCTGGAAGATGTTTTCGAGCGGCGCCCCGGACAGTTCGAACTGGCCGCCCGGTTCCAGCGATACGTTGGCGCCGGTGGCGGGGTCCGAGAGGCCGATGATGTGCTCGCCTTCCATGGCCGGCTGCCAGCCGAAGCGCTCGGCCATGCCGTCGAGCAGCGACTTGATTGAACGCTCGCCGAAATAGGGCACCGGCTCCAGCGTGTCGGTCAGGAAGGCGAACTTCTCGTGCTCGGTGCCGATGCGCCAGTCGGACTTCGGCTTGCACCCTGCCTCCAGGTAGCGGACCAGCTGGGCCTTGTCCTCGATGGTGGCACGGGTTTCAGCGGTATCAGGAACGGCTACGCTCATCGCTCTTTCCAACCTCGACGCCGGGCGCCCTGTGACGGCGCCGGTCATTCCATTTTTTGGGACACACCGTCTAGCGCGCGGGACGGCCAGCGGGCAAGTCAAAGTTATTTGACGTCACCCCCAATCCCCCAATACCGATTGCACCAGCGCCAGCGCCGCCACCGCGGCCGTATCGGCGCGCATGATGCGGGGGCCGAGCGATAGCGCCACGCAGCCGGGCACGGCGCGGATCATGGCGCGCTCGTCTTCCGAAAAGCCGCCTTCCGGCCCCAGCAGCACGGCCAGCGGACCTGGCGTAACGGATTTCAGCGCCTCGACCGGGTTGGCGATGTCGGCCGCCTCGTCGCAGAAGAGCAGTGTGCGGCCGGGCTCCAGACTTGCCAACGCGTCTGCCAACTTAACCGGTTCATGCACTTCCGGCACCCAGACCATGTTGCACTGCTCCGCCGCCTCGATGGCGTTGGCGCGCA
>CAZYKZ010000430.1:0-1889 GCA_964648175.1 uncultured Anderseniella sp. | reverse complement strand
TTTCGGCCGCAGCGGTTGCCTTGCGCAGCAGCGGTTCCATGCCGTCACCGGCCATCAGCACCTGCAGCGCGGCGTAGGTGGTGCCCTTGGGCGAGGTGACGTTCTGGCGCAGCGTGGCGGCGTCGGTGCCCGTCACGCGCATCAGTTCGCCGGCACCCGCCACAGTCGCGCGGGCCAGCTTCACCGCCACGTCATCGGGCAGGCCGAGCGCCTTGCCGGCTTCGGTCAGGCATTCGGTCATGTAGAAGATGTAGGCGGGGCCAGAACCGGAAATGGCCGTGGCGGCGTCGATCAGGCCTTCGTCGTCCACCGTAACCACCTCGCCGATCGCGGTCAGCAGCGCTGTGGCGAGTTCGACCTGTGCGTCAGACACGTCATTGCCCGGCGCCATGGCGGTGATGCCGCGGCCAACGGCGGACGGCGTGTTGGGAATGGTGCGGATGACCGGTACGTCCTGCCCGAAATGGGCTTTCAGGGCGGCGATGGTCTTTCCCGCCACGACGGACACGACCAGCGGTTTCTCGCGCGCCAGCGCCTTCAGGCCGGGCAGCACCTCGTCGACCATCTGCGGCTTGATGGCCAGCAGGATGACCTCGATGCCGGATACCGAGTCTGGCGTGGGGTTGTGGGTAATGCCGTGGCTTTCAATCAGGCCGACAGTTTCCGGCGGAGGGGCAGGGTCGAAGATCACCACCTGATCGCCACGGACGCCGGCCTTCAGCCAGCCTTCCAGCATGGCGGTGCCCATCTTGCCTGCGCCGATGAGAACCAGCTTGCCGGTGAGGTTCACCTTCGCCGTCATGGGGTCACGCCTCTCCAACTGTCTCCAGAAGGCACGACTGGATTGCCTGTTCGGCGGTCTTGCCGGCCCATATGACGAACTGGAAGGCCGGGAAGTAGCGCTCGCAGGCGTCGATGGCGGTCAGCACCAGCGCCTCGCATTGCGCCTCACTGACGGCTGCCTGGCCGGTGAGCAGAAGCGAATTGCGGAACATCAGGGAGCCTTCGCTGCGCCAGATGTCAAAGTGGCCGAAATAAAGCTGTTCGTTGATCTGCGCGACGAGGCGGACGATTTCCTCGCGCCGGGCTTCCGGCACCTTCAGGTCGAAGGTGCAGGCCAGGTGCAGGCCTTCCAGATGGTCGTTCCAGTTGAGCGCCAGATGCAGGTCTGTCCATGATCCGGACACGATCATGTTCACCTCGTCGTCAGCCGAGCGGTCCACCATCCACTCGTACCTTGAGGCGATCTGCTCCACGGTTTCGAGCGGGTGAATGTCCTGCGACTTGAGTGCCAATGCGGCCGTCATGGCATCCATCTCCCGTTCCGTCTTCGCCCCGCGGTGAATCCGCAAGACGAATCAAATGTTAACGAGACGTTGCCGGATGAACGCGTGCGCCGCAAGAGTCGGGCGGCAAAGCGTATGATTCCTCCACATTGCAACCCTGTGTGCGGTTGCTAACTGGGGACAGCCTACTTTTTTGCAGGCGCGGCTTTGGCGGCCGGCTTCTTCTTTGCCTTGATAGCTGCGGCAGGGGCAGCAGGCTGCTTCTCCAGGGCCTCGATGCGGGCTTCAAGCTCGGCCACGCGGGCGCGCAGTGCTTCGTTTTCGGTGCGGGCCATGGAGGCCATGTCGCGGACCACGTCGAACTCCTCGCGCTGAACCACCTGGATGTCGGCCAGCACCCGCTCGATCTGGGCCCGCACGAGATTGTCCACCTCGCGGCGTGCGCCTTGCGCAGCGCCTGCGGCGTTGGTCATCACCTTGGCGAGTTCGTCGAAGAAGCGGGAGGAGGGGCTGGTCATGACAGGTCTCTATCGCGACGGTTGTTGGAATGGCTTGCGCAATGCTTTAGGTAGGGCCCTCGCGAAGGATGCGCAAGCCTTGCGC
>CAZYKZ010000429.1:0-1893 GCA_964648175.1 uncultured Anderseniella sp. | reverse complement strand
GGCGTGCCGAGGCCCGGAAAGGGTACGCCTTTTGGCTCTTCTGCCAGCAACCCGGCGCTGCGAGCCGCCGCCCCGAGTGCCGCTCCATACCGGTAGTCAGAGCTGAGATGACCGATCCGGATCGGCACGCCTTCCCGGGCAGCTACCCCGATCACTCCTTCGCCGGGTAGGATCTCTGATCCAATACCGGAGGCCGCGTATCCGCGCGATGAAACCGCGAACAGCCGTCCGTCACCTTCGGCCAGCAGGAAGATTGCATGGTCAATGCCGAGATGGCGAACCATGCCATCAAGTGTCGTGTCCGCCAGCTCGTCAAAGTCCTGACATTGCGCCAGTGCAGTGATCAAGCTGCGGAGCGAGGACAGCTGTGGCGCCCGGCTGGACACTGCCTGAAGTGTTGGAGGAGCAACAACCTCTATGTCGACCACATGGAACACGTCGGAACCGAGCAGGCGGAATACTCCCTCAAGGCCGTGGTGCGAGGCGATTCCCGCCAGCTTGGCTTTCATGATTTCAAAAAGCGGGCCGGACGTCCGGGTTTCGACGTAGTCGAGATGCAGTCGATACTTGGCTAGCGTCGCCGGATCAAACAGCTCAACGCAGGCTTTCCTGGTGGCAAGCAGATTGGCGCGGGTCTTGTTGAAGAACTGATAGGAAAGGGCGACATGGGTGTCGTCAACCCAGTGCACCTGGCTGATCATTGAAGCGTTAGGCATCCCATCCGCATCGCAGGTGCATAGAATCGATGCCGCGACCCCCTCCAGTGCACCGCGCAAATGTCGAAGCTCAACGCCACTCATCGTTTGAGTTCCGCGCCTGCACCCGGGCCGGGTGTCTGGGTAAAGACCCGCTCGGGTCTGAAGGATACCACCTTCAGATCGCCAGGTTCATAGGCGTGGTGCGAAGCTGCCTGAATGCGCGTGTAGCCCAGTTTGACCAGCTCGTCAGTGGCGATCGCGCATTGCCGTGCAATCTCGCAAAGATCATCGGGCTGCGGTTCATCAACCCCTGCGGTCGAAGCCTTGAGCTGGATCGACCGGTGATCACGTGCACGGGAGAACGTCGCGGCGACAGCACTACCGCTTCGGAGGGCTTCCAGCAGTTCTGTGTTCTGGCGGTAGGGGACGAACACACGCACGATGTTCTTGTCAGCTACCCGGCAACCAACACCGGCGCCGACAAGGGGGCAGCCATCATTACGTCTGGCACCGAGTATAGGGTCGATTCCACACTGCAGAAAGGCAACTAGGTGTGGCGGTAGTGTTCCCGGCTCAGCGGACGCATCCCGCCAGGCCATCTGATCGTCCGTCGGTGTGGCGTATGGCTGATCTGCCATGGGAGCTGCTCAGATGAAGGTAGCGCGGCGGTACCCAGCGCCCACAAGTACACCTGATCTTATCACGAACGATTAGGCGTCAAAAAGTCATATGAGTGGTATCTATCGACACCACCATTGCCATGGTCCGATTTGCGCCAGGGATGTCTGCGTGGGGTCAGAAGCGGCCGGTTTTCGCATTCTCGCAGAATGTCTGCTGCGCCCCTGAAAGCGGACATCGCCTCAAGCTATCATCGGCCAGAATCCTTGCCACCTTACTTATGGTAGTTCTCGTCTGCAGGAGCAAACAGGGCGGCAAACTGGCGATTGGCCAAGGCGTCTCTTTTTGCTTTCGGTCGGGCAACTCCACCGATGATTGGCAGGCAAGATCGTCAAAATGGAGAATCAATTGTTCATAGGCTGCTTGGTTATGGCGAGCCGTTAAGTCCTCTCAGCGTGCTTGCTATGTGCTTGCTGAGAGAGTTTTCGTTTTGTGGTGATGGGTATAACTATTTGATTTTATTGGTGCCGCAAGAGGGATTCGAACCCCCGACCCCATCATTACGAATGATGTGCTC
>CAZYKZ010000428.1:0-1903 GCA_964648175.1 uncultured Anderseniella sp. | reverse complement strand
GCTGGGAAGGCAACATGTGGGTCAAGTGGCTGCGCCGCATCGAGGTGGGCGACGAACCCTGGCATCACCGCGAGGAAACGTCGAAGTACACCGACCTTCTGGAGAACGGCAAGGCCCGTCGCTTCACGTGGGAGATGGACGCAAAGTCGGTCATCACCAACCCCAGCCCGCAGGCGCCGCTGCTTCATTCGAAGGGTCAGACCGTGATCACGGGCGTAGCCTGGTCGGGACGCGGCACCATTCAGCGGGTGGACGTGTCCATTGACGGCGGCAAGAACTGGCGCCCTGCCCGCATTGACGGGCCGAGCCTCGACAAGTCGATCCACCGTTTCTACTACGACTTCGACTGGGACGGCTCGCCGCTGCTGCTGCAGTCGCGCGCGATGGACTCGACCGGATACGTCCAGCCCACCAAGAACGAGCTTCGCGCCGAACGCGGCACCAACTCGATCTATCACAACAACGGTATCCAGACCTGGCACGTGAAGGCCAATGGCGAGGTGGAAAATGTCGAAGTCTCTTAAGATCCTCATCGCATCAGCCGCGCTGGCGGCACTGGTCACGCCGGCGCTTGCCGGACAGTTCAACCTCGGCCGTGAGGCGACCCCGGACGAAGTGGCCGCATGGGACATCGACGTGCGGCCTGACGGCACCGGCCTTCCCGAAGGCAAGGGCACCGTGGCGGAAGGCGAGGAAATTTTCGCCGAACAGTGCGCTGCATGCCACGGTGACTTCGGCGAAGGCGTCGACCGGTGGCCGGTATTGGCTGGTGGTCAGGGCACGCTCAAGTCGGACCGCCCGGTAAAGACCATCGGGTCGTACTGGCCGTATCTCTCGACGGTATACGATTACATCCACCGTGCCATGCCGTTCGGCAATGCCCAGTCGCTCGAACCCGACCAGGTTTACGCCATCACCGCGTACCTGCTGCACATGAACGACATCGTCGATGCGGACTTCGAGTTGTCAAAGGAGAACTTCACCTCGATTCATCTGCCCAACGAGAAGAACTTCGTCGATGACCCGCGCCCGGACACGCCGGTGCTGGCTGCCGGCAAGGAGCCGTGCATGGAGAATTGCAAGGAAGGCGAGGTCAAGATCACCAGCCATGCCGCCGTTCTTGATGTGACGCCCGAAGAGCAGGCTGAAGCCGGCAAGGGCGCTGTAGACTGATAGCAACTCCTCCCTTGAAGTTGCCTGACTTGAGGGCCGTACCGCGATTGGGTGCGGCCCGTTTCTTTTTCACGATGCCATCTGCATGGCCGCGATGCAGTGCTGACCGGTTGACGCCACCAGCCCATCGGCGCAAGAAAGATGGCAGGAACTACCGGAGGAATTCGCCCCATGTCCGAGCCCTGCATCATCTGTGTCGCCATCACCGGATCGGTACCTAAGAAGGCCAACAATCCGGCCGTGCCGATCTCCATATCGGAACAGGTCGAGTCGACGCACGAGGCTTTCGAGGCAGGCGCCAGCATTGCCCATTGCCACGTGCGCAACGACGACGAGACGCCGACATCGGACCCGGACAAGTTCGCCCGGCTCGGGGAAGGCCTGAAGAAGCATTGCCCCGGCATGATCATCCAGTACTCCACTGGTGGGCGCTCGGGCTCGGGCCGCGAGCGTGGGGGCATGCTGCCGCTGAAGCCCGACATGGCCTCGCTGACCGTTGGCTCGAACAACTTCCCCACCCGTGTCTACGAGAACTCGCCGGAGCTGGTGGACTGGCTCGCATCCGAGATGATCAAGTACGACATCAAGCCGGAGATCGAGGCGTTCGACCTCAGCCACATTTTCCAGGCCGTGAAGATGTCCGAGGACGGGCGTTTGAAGAAGCCGCTCTATGTCCAGTTCGTGATGGGCGTGAAGAACGCCATGCCGGTCGACAAGGAAGTCTTCGATT
>CAZYKZ010000427.1:0-1913 GCA_964648175.1 uncultured Anderseniella sp. | reverse complement strand
GGGTCCATGCCCTCGATGGGCACGTTGAACATCTCCGACGCGGTCATGGCGTGGATGTCCAGTCCGTCAGTAAAGGCCTTCTTCAGCTGCGGAATGTCGGCCACGTGGGCCAGCACGCGCAGCTCGATCTGGCTGTAGTCGGCCGACACCAGCTTGTGACCGGGCGATGCCACGAAGGCGGTGCGGATTTGACGGCCTTCAGGCGTGCGCACCGGAATGTTCTGCAGGTTCGGGTCGGTCGAGGCGAGACGGCCGGTAGACGTCGCGGCCAGCGAATACGAGGTGTGAACGCGGCCCGTCTGCGGGTTGATGTGCCCGGTCAGAGCATCGGTATAGGTCGAGCGCAGCTTCGTAAGCTGGCGCCAGTCGAGCAGCTTGCGGGCAAGCTCGACGCCTTCGCCGGCGAGTTCTTCCAGCACCTGGCTGTCGGTGGACCAGGCGCCGGTGGCGGTCTTCTTGCCGCCGGGCAGCCCCATCCTGCCGAACAGGATTTCACCCAGCTGCTTCGGCGAACCGAGGTTGAACGGTTCACCCGCCAGCTTGTGCACCTCGGCCTCCAGCGCCTCAGCGCCCCTGGCGAACTCCGCCGACAGGCGCGCCAGCACGGTGCGGTCTACCAGGATGCCTTCGCGCTCCATTGCCGCCAGTACCGGCACCAGCGGCCGTTCCAGCGTTTCGTAAACGGTTGCGCGATGTTCCGCCGCCAGCCGGGGCTTCAGCACGTGCCACAGCCTGAGCGTTATGTCGGCGTCTTCCGCCGCATAGGCGGTCGCCTGGTCAATGGGCACCAGATCGAAGGTGACTTGCGACTTGCCCGAACCTGCCACGTCCTTGAAGGAGATAGGTTTGAGGCCAAGGTGAAGTTCGGCCAATTCGTCCATGCCATGGCCATTGCGGCCTGAATCCAGCGCGTAGGACATCAGCATGGTGTCGTCGATTGGTGCCAGATTGATGCCGAGACGGGCGAAGATCGTAAGGTCGTACTTGAGGTTCTGACCGATCTTCAGGATGCCGGGATGTTCCAGCACGTCTTGCAGCGCCGCCAGCACATCCGCCTGCTTGAGCTGGTCCAGGCTGCCGCCACCGAAATCCAGCCCGTCCGAGGCCCGGTGGCCGGTGGGGATGTAACAGGCCTTGCCCGGTTCTACCGACAAGGAGATGCCCGCAAGGTCTGCCTGCATGTTGTCGAGCGACGTGGTCTCCGTGTCGACGGCGACGTAGCCGGTCTCGCGGATCAGCTCCACCCATGCCTTGAGCCGGTCCATCGTAGTGACGGTCTCATAGGCAGAATGGTCGAGCGGGATGGCGCGCATCCTTTCGGCGATGACCAAGGCCGCCTGACCGGCAACCGGTTCCGAAGCGGCGGCAGCAGCTTGAGGAGAGGCAGGCGTGGCTGCGGCCTGTGGCTTTGCAGCACCGAGTTCATCGACCGCCTCGCCCTCCGGCGGCCAGCCCTTGAAGGTCACCGCAACCGGTTCGATCTCGCCAGCGTCAGCGTCGAGATCGCCTGCAATGCGGCGGGTCAGCGTGGTGAATTCCAGCGCCTTCAGGAAGCCGATCAGTGGCTTCGGGTCCGGCTCGATGACGCCGAACTCGTCGAGCTCGTGATCCAGCGGGACGTCGGTCTTGAGCGTGACGAGCTGCTTCGAGACGCGCGCCTGATCGGCAAACTCGATCAGTTTCTCGCGCCGCTTCGGCTGCTTGATCTCTTCGGCCCGCGCAAGCAGCGTTTCAAGGTCGCCGTATTCCTCGATCAGCTGTGCGCCGGTCTTGACGCCGATGCCGGGCACGCCGGGGATGTTGTCCACCGAGTCTCCCGCCAGCGCCTGCACCTCGATGACCTTTTCCGGCGGCACGCCGAACTTCTCGATCACCTCGTCCCGGCCGATCTCCTTGTCCTTCATGGTGTCGTA
>CAZYKZ010000426.1:0-1921 GCA_964648175.1 uncultured Anderseniella sp. | reverse complement strand
TGGGCAAATCACGATGTCATCGGAAGTGTCTTTTACAATCAAAAGATCAGTCATGAATGCATTTGCTTCACGTTCCTGGCGAGCGTTTCAGCAGGATTTTCGCTGAACAGCGCCCGGTAATCGGCAGCGAAGCGTCCTCCGTTGAAGAACCCTAGAGCTAATGCCACCTCTTTGATTGAGCGCGGTGGGGATACCGTGTCCAGAATGCGCGACCTGGCCTCGCGTAGGCGGTAAGCCCGCAAAAAGCCCATTGGTGGAATGCCGTAGATTTCGACGAAGCACTTGTGGAGCCATGCCTGACCAACCCCCGCAGCGCTGCATAGGTCCTCGAGCGAAACAAGATGTGGCGGTTTTGCGGTGTATGCGAGCTGTGCTGCTCGAATGACCTCAAGTGAGCTGATATGCCCGCGAACCTCAGGTGCGCTATCAGCTGAATGGGCGAGCAACACGTTGGCGACCGAGCAGATAAGATCGTTCTCTAGGACTTCTGAAAGCAGGCAACGGCCGGGAGACAGTGGCTTAGCGCGAGAGGCTTCGATCGCCAGCAGGAATTTACAGCGGAGAGAACGGCCTTGTGCTTCATTGAGAGCGACCCTTTGATCGTGAAGAGGAAAACTGTCGTCTCCACGTCCGGAAAGATGACGCATGACGGACTTGAGCCTGCGCTTTCGAATGCCAAAACCGATATTGTCCCGCATCTCGCTGACAGTCGCATAACCGTTACCCGTAGGGGCAACGAACATATCGTTCGGACTGGCCACGTTTCCATTGAAGATATAGTCGCCCTTCCAGCTCAGTGGCAGCATGAAAAACAGCCAGTCTCGATGCAGAACCATATGAAGAGTTAGCTTGGGCTCCAACAAAGCCCGGCCAACGATAATATCCAGGCCGCAAGCAATGATGGATACGGTTTCGGGTGCTCCCGGACCGGTTTGCGCGATATGGTGTTCAATGATCGGCAGACCAGCGACGTGATCACGATGGCGCGTATGATGGTACAAGCCAGCACGATGGCTGTTCATCTCATCGGCATTTCTTATGTGGTTCGAGCCTGACAAGGTCACAAATCTTGGAAAATTGGTCCCCACTGTAAGAATCGTACACTGAAAATCCACAACAGGACCATCCGTATTGATACGGTTTCAGTGGTGTACGCGGGCTCAGCGCTACTGAGCCGCAAGAGAGGTAGTGCGACGGTCGTTCGTCCGCGTGCGGCTTCTTGAGAGAGGAGAAACCAGGACATGTCTTTCTTTCCAGTTCGACTTGCACTCGCCTTGGGATCTGCAATTGCCATCCAGATCGGAGCAGTGTTGGCTCAGGACGCCACACGCACGCTGTTCACCAACGTACATGTCTTCGACGGCACGAACGAGCCCCGCATCGAGAACGCCAACGTTCTGGTCGAGGGCAACATCATCAAGATCGTCTCGACCGACTCCATCCCGGCCGAGGGCGCCACGGTAATCGACGGCGGGGGGCGGACGCTGATGCCCGGCCTCATCGATGCGCATTGGCACACGATGTTCAATTTCTCGCCCATCAGCAATACTCTCGGTTCCAGCTTCGGATACCTGAACATCGCCGCCGCGAAAGCGTCCGAGGATACACTGATGCGTGGTTTCACGACGGTGCGGGATGTCGGCGGGAACAGTTTCGGCGTGAAGCGCGCGATCGACGAGGGCCTTGTTGTAGGTACGCGGATCTACCCTTCGGGCGCCTATATTGGCCAGACGAGCGGACACGGGGATTTCCGTGGGCCGAACGACGTTCCCGAGAACCCGGGCACGGCGCTGGATTACCAGCAACGGGTCGGAAACACGCTGATCGCAGATGGTGTTCCTGAGGTGATGAAGCGTACACGCGAAGTGCTGCGCATGGGCGCCAGCCAGATCAAGGCGCATGGTGGCGGGGGCGTCTCGTC
>CAZYKZ010000425.1:0-1922 GCA_964648175.1 uncultured Anderseniella sp. | reverse complement strand
CCGTGCGGCTACGGTTTCCCGGCAATCACCGGGGCCAAGATCGGCAATCCGGACACCCCCGTCGTGGGCTTTGCCGGCGACGGCGCGTTCGGCATCTCCATGAACGAGATGACCGCGGTGGGCCGCAAGGAATGGCCGGCCATCACCATGGTCGTCTTCCGCAACTACCAGTGGGGTGCTGAAAAGCGCAACACGACGCTGTGGTACCAGGACAACTTCGTCGGCACCGAGCTGGACGAAGATGTGAGCTACGCCAGGATCGCCGAGGCCTGCGGCCTCAAGGGCGTTCAGGTGAAGACCATGGACGAACTGACCGCCGCGCTGGACAAGGCCGTCGAGGACCAGATGAAGCACGGCGTGACCACGTTCATCGAAGCCCTGATCAACCAGGAACTGGGCGAGCCGTTCCGCCGCGACGCCATGAAGGCGCCGGTTGCGGTGGCGGGCATCGACCCCAACGACATGCGTCCGCAGGCTGGCGCGGTCTAGCCTCATCTTGAGCCAGACCGACTACATCATCGCGTTCGGCTTGCCGTTCGGACTGGGGCCAGGAGCAGCAATGTTCCTGGCCCTCGCCGTTCTGGGAGCTGCGTTCATCCGCGGCTATTCGGGCTTCGGCTTCTCGGCGCTGGTGGTGTCGGCTTCGGCGCTGGTGACCAGCCCGCTCTACTTCGTGCCCGTGGTCATGCTGCTGGAGGTGGCCGCCACCATCGGGCAGGCGCCGGCCGCATGGCCCAACGCCAACAAGCGGTTGCTTGGGCTGATGTTGCTCGGGGCCTGCATCATGATGCCCTTGTCGGTGTGGGGGCTGGCGAGCCTCGATGTCGACATGCTGCGAGTAGTAATTTCTGTGTGGGTGCTGGCGATGTGCGCCCTTCTACTCACCGGCTGGTCGATCCGCCGCCAGGTAGGCGCACCGGGCTATGTCGCGGCCGGCCTCGTGTCCGGCCTTGCCAACGGCGCGGCGGTGGGCGGCCTGCCGGTGGCACTGTTCCTCGCGGCACAGAACATTCCGGCCATCGTCTTCCGCGCAACGCTCATTTTCTACCTCTGCGCCATCGACCTGGTGGCGCTGCCGATGCTGGGCTACAACGGTCTCATTACCAGCGATACATGGGTCGCAGCGCTTATCAGCCTGCCCTTGCTGGCGATTGGTGTATGGCTTGGCGGGCGGCGCTTCATCTCCGCTTCGCCGGAGAACTTCCGCCGCATGGCGATCTCGCTGCTGGCGTTCCTGGCGGTGCTGGGTTTGCTGAAATCCGCTCTATGACAGCAAGGGCCTGTTAAGCATTTCTCAGCGACCGGCGCGTATTCTCTGTGCCGGGAGTTGATGCATGAGCACACCGGACAAGGATTTCGAGGCCGTGATGGAAGCGGTGGAAACGGGCCGCGCCCGCGACCTGACCGCGATCATCAGTTTCGTGGTTTCGCTGGCCGCCGCCACTGCCGCCCTGGGCACGCTTGCCGGGCTGCTTGCCTGAACGGCGTTACCCTTCGCGGGGTTTCCGTTTCTGCGGCTTGCCCTTGAACTTTGGCGGCTGCTTGCCGCCCTTCTTCAGCTTGCGCTTGGGCTTGGGGTCTTCGGCGCGCACGCCCTTGGACTGCCATTTCGCCTTCGGCTTGGGCTTTGCACCCGCATCAGCGGCATCGGCTTCCCGGGGCTGCCATTTCGGCTTCGGCTTGGGCTTTGCACCCGCATCACCGGCATCGGCCTCCCGGGGCTGCCACTTCTTCTTCGGGCCTGACTGTGACTTTGGCTTGCGGCCTGCCCGCTCTTGCTGTGGCGCGGGCTCGAGGCTGGCGGCGGAAAGGTCCGGCGCGCCATCGAGCCGGGTCAGCCGGACGCCGGATTCAAGCTGCATCTGCGGGCCGACGGATGCCTCGAAGCCGTCAACGCTGTGCGCATCAATCTCCACAAAGCT
>CAZYKZ010000424.1:0-1924 GCA_964648175.1 uncultured Anderseniella sp. | reverse complement strand
GGCGACAGGCCGTCGATCTGGTCGACGTCCGGCTTCTGCATCATCTCGAGGAACTGGCGGGCATAGGCCGACAGGCTCTCGACATAGCGGCGCTGGCCCTCCGCATAGATGGTGTCGAAGGCGAGCGACGACTTGCCCGAGCCGGACAGGCCGGTGAACACGATCAGCTTGTCGCGCGGCAGCTCGATCGACACGTTCTTGAGATTGTGTTCGCGCGCGCCCTGGACGGAGATGATGCGTTTGTGTTCGGCCATGGGGGGATGCCTAGATCATAACGGGAACATGCGCAACTATGCGCCGCGAGACTGCTGACAGTGTAAGCCGGATATGGGGCAGGGGTTCCCGGTTTTCCACGGGAATGTTCCAGAAGTTGCTCAGACCTTTGCAGCTTTGCCGGCATCGGCAATCGCATCGCCGATGGCCGCGAGGTAGTCGAGCGTTGCTTCGGTCGCCCGCTGCAGGTCCTGCGAGCCCTTGCGTGTCGCCGTCCAGCCGCCATTGCTGTTGCGTTCGATCCAGCCCTTGTCGGTAAGGCGTTCCAGCTTGCGGCGCACGGTTTCCCGCGGAATGCCGCTATAGGCGGCTACGGACTGGGTGTTGATGTCCTGCTTGTTGATCTGCTGACCCTTGCCCTTGAGCAGTTCGCCGTAGCTGAAGTCACCTGGGAGCAAATGCCTTGGCAAGGTCGCTTCGCCGATCACCGCCATGACCAGCAGCATGTCCAGGTCACCCTCGAACTGCTGTCTGAGCAGGATCAGCAGGCGGGTGAAACCCTCCACGTGGACCGGCCAGATCTGGCCGAAATGGCTTTCGACAATGACACGGGACGACTTGGCGGCTTCAGGCATCAGGCGGCATCCTGTGTTTGCAGCTCCCGGCTGCCCAAAATGGGCGACGACGGCGTTGAACGTACACAGAGGTTTTTTCATTGTCACCCGTAAGCACAGTTTTTTTGGTGGGTAGTGATGCTGCGTAGGTTTCGGTCAACTGTCTTGAGCACCGGTTATGTTGCGTTGGCCCTTGCCACGCCGCTGGCCGCCCAGGAACGCGACCCTATGGTCTTGTACGACCAGAACGGCGCCATGGTGCGCGCGCACCTGCAGGCAGGACTCAACCTGGTTGGAGAGCAGGCACTGTTCTGGAACCTTGCGGATATCTTTGCGCAGTCATCAAACTACAACCCCGACAAGGTCTGGCTGGAAGGCTACGTCAAGCCGGGCGTGAGTTTTCGCAGCCAGCTGACGGACAGCGAGACATTTTACGGAAAGTTCTCCGGTGTCTGGTCCGGCACCGTTGGCATTGATGCCTATGATTTCGGCGACACGGGCCGCGTGACGCTGGAAGAAGCTTATGTCGGTTTTCTGACCGAGAATCCGGACGGCCTGTCGGTTGATCTTTCCGCGGGCGCGCGGGAGTTGAAGCTTGGTACCGGCATGTTGATCGCAAATGGTGGTGGCAATGGCTTCGAGCGCGGCGCCCTCAAGTTTGGTCCGCGCAAGGCGTGGGAACTGACCGGGATCGGCAAGTTCATGTACGACGGCTTCTCCGCCACGGGCTTCTATCTCGATGCGAATGAAGTGCCGTCCAACGATGCATTCACCGCGCTCGCTGGCGGCGACTTCCGCTATGACCATGCCGATGGCGGCTTCGTTGGCGTGACATACGCGAATGTGGTGGAGTCGAACTCCGCCTATCCGATTGCCACGCCACCTGGCACCATCATTCCGGGCGCGCGTGAAGGTCTGAATTTTGTCAATGCCTATGGCCGAACCGGGAAACTCGATGGTGCGCTGACCAACTGGTATTTCTCGGCTGATCTGGCCTACGAATGGAATGACCGGATCGACATGCAGGCCTGGGGCGGGCGCGGGCAGGTGGCCTATACGTTTGCAGACGCCATGTGGACGCCGCGGCTGATGTACAC
>CAZYKZ010000423.1:0-1941 GCA_964648175.1 uncultured Anderseniella sp. | reverse complement strand
GTAAGTGAGTAAAACCTCCCTGATTGACCTGATCCCCGGGTGCTGACACCAGCATCCGGGGTTTTTCGTTGGCGGGCGCCACCGGCGTCGACTGTGGCCGATATGCCACAGCCCGAGATAATCTGCCCATAGGTTCATGTTTTTGCTTGAAACCTGCCGTCCTTTCATCGCAACTGTCACCTTACGGAATTCTAAGCAGGGGAATCGTAGTGAAGAAGCTTGTTATCGCCGCATCGCTGGCCGCCATGGCCGCCGCATCAGCCCCGGCCAATGCCGCCGACATGGACCGCGAGATCGGCCTGATCGTCTCCGGCGTCGTGGATCAGTGGGCCGGCGTGCAGATCATCGACAACACCTTTCCCGGCAATAACGCCAGTGAAGCCTTGTTTGTGAATGGTGGCGAAGGCAGATTGAGCCTGCCACTTGGCAGCAATCTGTCCATCCAGAACGACTTCAAGTACGAATACAATACCAACGCCACCGGCACGACCAGTGGTCTGCCGCCGTATGGGCCGGAGTTCTCGTTTCTTGGTGCAGGCCACTTGAGCTGGAGGAATCCGTCACAGGCGTTGTTTGGCGTCTTTGGCGGCGCTGGATCCGTCAACTTCTCGGACATTGAGCATGACATCCGCTTTGTAGGCGGCGAAGCGCAGCTCTACCTGGATAACATCACTCTGTACGTACAGGGCGGTTACGTGGACTACGCCTATGAAGGCGCCATCACCTCAACCACTTTCTCCATGGATGACGGGTTCTTCGCCCGAGGCGTGTTGCGGTGGTTCATGGCCGATGGCAGCCGGCTGCAATTCGAAGGCAGCTACTTCAATCACGACTACATCCAGCTTCCCGGCAGCGAGGGCGAGATCTTCTCCGCTGGCGCGCGGTACGATTTCGATGTTGACCTGCCGATTGCCGGCCAAACGCCGTTGTACATCGGCTATCGTGGCGTGTTCCGCGAGGATTGCTTCGAAGGCTATGATATTGACGACCATACCATCATGATCGGAACATCCTACGCCTTCTCCGGTGACCGTCTCACGGTAGACAGACAAGGCGCAACGCTCGACACGCCTCACTTCTCCAGCTGCATCCAATAATACAGCCGCATATTAGTCTCATCCCCGGGTGCTGACACCAGCATCCGGGGTTTTCATGTCAGGGGGCCAGCACCTCGACCTCGATCTCCGTCGGGTTGAAGTTGTTGCACGGGTTGAGCACCTGCGGACAGTTCGAGATCACCGCCAGCACATCCATCTGCGCGCGAAGCGTCACGTAATCGCCCGGCTTCGACGAGCCAAGCGCGATGGCCGCATCGCCCGCCGCCCCCACCGGCACCGTCATGAACCAGTTTACGTTCGGCACCACGTCCTTCCAGCCAAGCCCGTGCTGCGACAGTGCGGCAAGAAAGTTCTCCCGGCAGCCTTCGTTGGCCACGCCGTAGAGCATCTCGTTGGACGGCTTCGAACAGCACCCGCCAATGGTGTCGTGCCCGCCGAACGTGTCTTCCTCTATTGCGAACAGCGCCCGCGCCTTGTCCGAGTAGAGCGTGTGGCCCTTGGTCAGCAGAATTGTGCCGGCAGCCTTCAGCGTGTTCGGCGCGTGGTAGCGCTCGGCAGGGTCTTCGGCGTTGTAGCAGAGGAAGTCGACCGCTTGCTGGCCGTGGGTGTCGATGATGCGAAGCGCCTCGCCTTCCCTGATCACCCGCGACCAGGGCGCGCGTGCCGGGATGGTTTCGCGGTGGATCACATTACTCACCGCAGCACTCCGCAGGTTAGTCGTCGAACAGGCTGGAGACGGACTCTTCCGCCGCCGTGCGCCGGATCGCCTCGCCGATCAGGTCGGCCACCGTGATGACGCGGATGTTGCGGGACACCCGCACCGCTTCCGTTGCCTGGATCGAGTCGGTCAGCACCAGCTGCTTGAGCTTCGACGCCGTGATGC
>CAZYKZ010000422.1:0-1951 GCA_964648175.1 uncultured Anderseniella sp. | reverse complement strand
TGCCGCTACCGTTGGACCCTCTGGTGCTGCAGATCACAAAGCCGGCCCTGCGAAGACCGGTGATTGCCGCCCGCACCGTGTGCGGTTGCCAGTCGAGTGTCTTGCGCACCTTGTCAGCCGTTACCGGCTTCGCTCCCGACAGCAGGTCGATCAGTTGCTGTTTCTTGGTGGCTGGCTGTAGCTTCCCAGACGCGCGCTTGATACTGGCGACCTGCATCTTCTGGGCGTGTCTACGTGAATTTGTAGTGGCTGGTAGCTTCTTGCTGGGCATGACTGCCTCCCATGACTAACGGGGCCGGCCAACCCGGCCCCCTGTACTGCCACGAGCCCGCACTCATTCGGCGGGCAGCAATCAGGCGCCTGGATCAAGCGCCTCAGCATCGACACTGACGCTCGTTTCGCAAGCGAAGTCCAGTCGGAAACCACCGCGGCACGGTGCAACCGTGCAGGGGTCTGATCACCATCAGCGAACGCCGGCCATGTCCGCTATAACCCCGTGTGTGGACGACATCCTGTTGGCAAGGGTCTTTGATCAAATCTTCATATTGGTCGGGTGCGCCCGTGTGTACGGCCTGTTTGTGTGGCGCGAACACCACTGGCCTTCATGCTCTCCGCCAGATCAGTTCCCTATCGAAAGCACGCGCTCAAGGCGCCAGGGGGTACATGGGTTTCACCGATCTGCGGTTGTCGACCGCTTATGCATGATTTGACAATTGCCCTTTCCAACCCTTTCTGCGGGCTCGGTCTCCGCAAACTTTATGATGGCTGTATTTCTGGTTCCCTATACGCTTCTCCAGACACCATAAGGGCCCAGGCCATCCTCGCCATCTTGTTCGCCAACGCGACAATTGCAGTTTTGCCAGATCTCCGCGCCAACAATTGAACCAGCCATGGGCGACGAGTTCCATGCCGTTGCACATACCTGACCACCGCCATTGCTCCAGCAACAAGCAGCCATCTCAAATAGGCATCACCACGCTTTGATATCTTTCCAAGCTTCTCTTTGCCGCCGCTGGAAGATTGTCTGGGAACCAGGCCGAGGAAGGCTGCAAGGCTACGACCCGATCTGAATGCAGACGCATCACCAATCGTGGCAACCAACGCAGAAGCTGCCAGTGGTCCAATACCTGGAATCGTAGCTAAACGTCTGCTCATCTCACTCGCCCGGTGACTTTTGTTGATCTGGCGATCCAGATCCAGAATTTGTCGCTGCAGCAAATGATACTGATCAGCCAAATGAGCCAGGCAATGCCTGGTTATGTCGGTGATCGACACATCTTCCCGGTCTTCTATGATCTCGATAAGACGGTGCAGTCCATTGCGACCGATTGGAGCGGTAATCCCGAACTCACTAAGGTGTGCTCGAATGCTATTGCCGACTCGTGTGCGATGTCTGATCAGCATGGCGCGAGTGCGATGCATGACCAGGACGCTCTGCTGCTCAATCGACTTGATCTCAACAAACCGCATGGTCGGACGCGTTACCGCTTCACAGATTGCTTCCGCGTCTGCTGCATCATTCTTCTGGCTTTTGACATAGGGCTTCACGTAGCGCGGTGGCATCAGCTTCACCTCATGCCCCATCTCCGTAAGGACACGCGCCCAGTGATGCGATGTCCCACAGGCTTCGATGCCAATCAGACAAGGAGCGAGGCTTGCAAAAAATCCGGTCACCTTCGCGCGTCGTAGCTTCCTGCTGAAGATGACCTCGCCATTCCCATCAACACCATGGGCATGAAACACGTTCTTCGCGATGTCGAGACCAACTGTAACTGAATGTGTCATAGCACTTCCTCCATCTGCTGACGGAAAACCATATCTGGTTCGCCGCCGGGTGAAGGATGTCGTCCACAGCATCAAAAGCAGACACTTTCCGATGCCGCTGGGGGCGTCTGAAATGTGCCATTTGGCGACATCTGATGTGCTCGATCAGTCCGAGTTTCTGAATACG
>CAZYKZ010000421.1:0-1961 GCA_964648175.1 uncultured Anderseniella sp. | reverse complement strand
TCAACGACTTCCTGCAGGTCTTCCTTGGCCTCGTCCACGCCGGCAACGTCGGAGAACATCACCCGGCCATGGCGTTCGGTCAGCAGCTTGGCCTTGGACTTGCCAAAGCCCATCGCCTTGCCGGACCCGGCCTGCATCTGGCGCATGAAGAATATCCACACGCCCAGCATCAGCAGGATCGGGAACCAGCTGAGCAGGAAGCTCGACAGCGCGCCTTCCGACTGGGCCGGCTCAACGCGGATGTTCACGCCCTTGTCACGCAAGGTGGTAATCAGGTTGGGATCGTTGGGCGCAAAGGTCTTGAACGACTTGCCGTCGCTGGAGATGCCGGAAATCTGGTCGCCGGTAATGGTGACCGACTTCACTGCCCCACTGTCCACGTCGGATATGAACTCCGAATAGGTCTTTTCGCTCGAGCGCACGGTCTGGCCCGGCTGCTGGAACAGGTTGAACAGGGCGATCAGCAGCATGGCGATGATCACCCAGACGGCGAAATTGCGGAAATTGCCCACGGAACGTCAGTCCTTTCAGGAATTGCACCCTGCCGCCGGCCTGCAAACAGCGCGGGGCGGACACATCACAAGCACTTGGCTGCTAACATAGGTAGGTTACCAACCTTTGCCAAGGCGAACTCACCAGACAGGATTAAGTTTCATTCATGATCATGCCCGCTGTTTGGAGCGTGAATGAGGCGGAATACCGGTCCAGAGCCAGCGTCTTCGCCACCGGCGGGGGTAAACCATTTCCCAATGGCACTTTTCACCAGTGGCAAGCCCCGCCAGACGAAATCCGGAATGTCACGCGGGCGATCCAGATCCTTGCAGACGCCAGCCGGCAAAATCTGCGCCGGAAGCAGTTGCTCCGGCACCGCGATCTCGTAGCGCCCGTCCCACATTACCGGGTGAGTTGCATTGACCCTCATCGCGTCCGTGTTCACCCGGACAGCCTCGCGGCCAACAATCACCACCTTCGCCCGCCGGGCAAACCGGCAACCGGCAAACGTCGTTGCCCGTGCATCTGACTGGGCAATCCAGTCGATAACCCGTTCGGCGCCCGAGAGGCTGATCTCCTGCCCGCCGCCAAACATCCGGGCCAGTTGCATGATCGCCCTGACTTGCAATTCGGCTGGACCATGTGACCAGCGCTGCAGATCGATTTCGGCGTAACTGTTGGTCACAACCGACACGGCCACGTGCATCAGCCCGGCCTTTGCCACCTCCAGCGCCGATCTTGCCCTGCCCAGCCGCCGGGCGCTCAGAGCAAGCGCATCACGGCTTACACCCACCTCGGCCAACACATCCAGCGCCTTGCGCACCCGTACCCGCTCGTGATCGGTATTCTCGTTGGTCGGATCGTCGATCCACGTCATACCCGCCTCGCGCAGCGTCTCCCGCAATCTATCTCGGGAAACTTCCAGCAAGGGTCGCAGCAGGCACACATCGCCACGCAGGGATGAAGCTTCCATGCCCGAAAGCCCGTCCACGCCCGACCCGCGCGCCAGCCGCATCAGCACCGTCTCGGCCTGGTCGTCCTGCGTATGCGCCGTCACAAGTACGGCACCCAACTTGCTCGCCAGGCCGCACAGCAAATCATAGCGCGCCTGTCTTGCCGCTGCAGGAATGCCGGTCTTTGGGTGTGGCCCGTCCCACCTCAACGTATGCGCGTTGAGTCCGAGCTTCCCGGCCTCGGCCATCACGAAGCGCGCCTCATCGGCGGCTTCCGCGCGAAGACCATGATCCACCACGCCAACATGCAGCTTGCCCGGCCAGCCGGTCTCGCGCATCCAGCGCGCAGCAAGCCACATCAGCGCCATCGAGTCAGACCCGCCTGATACGGCCAGCAAGGCCGCATCATAAGGCTCGAAAATCATGAACAACCGGCGGGCTTCTTCCGGCGAGACCGGCCCCTGCTCAGTTGCAGCCGGCACGCTGCATTTCTTTGAGCGAGGCATTGCGCACCGC
>CAZYKZ010000420.1:0-1966 GCA_964648175.1 uncultured Anderseniella sp. | reverse complement strand
AGCTGGGCGAGTTCGAGTCGGGCGTGACGGCCGCCTGGTGGGGCCTGCGGCCGGCAGTGGTGGTGGGCGGCGTGGCCAGCGTGGCAATTGCCGGGCTCTGGGCGAGGTGGTTTCCGGAGCTGCGGCGCCTGGAACGCTTTCGGTGAGCGGATCGCCCAGCGGCGGCGATCCGTCGTGTCGCCGGCAAAGTACCGGACCCTTTCGGGTCTGCTGTCCTATACTGGTCAGACTGCTGGGCGTCGCGAGCAGGTCTTTGACATAAAAGCGTTTTCTTGACGCAGGTCACGTTATGGCGGCGCCAAGTCAGGGATGATTAGGCAAGTAGGTCCGCCACCCGCGGAGCTACCGGCATGGATGGGCCTTGGTCGACCATGAACGAGCCGATCGTATTCAAGCGCAGTACCTCCGTCGCGCTGCTGAACCTCATGCGTTCAGCGGTGCCCGCGGTGGTGGCCGTCGGGTCACTTCTGCTCGTCACGACGCTTTATGACGTCAGCTTCGACTCGAACTTCATGGTGATGGCGACCGTCGTCGCGATCCTGGCCCCCATCGTCGTCCAGCCCCCTCCCATGACGGGATCGCCGCTGATGTCCGGCGAGTGGCACGCCATCGGCAGCATTCTTCTGCGGTGGTTCGCCCTGGTAGGCATCCTCCTTGCCATTGCCTACGCCGCGAAGCTGTCGGCGGAGTTCTCACGGCGGGTGGTGCTCACCTGGACGATGGTCACGCCCGTATTGCTGGTCGCAGCCATATTGCTGGTCGATGCGGCATTGCGGCGATACCTCTTCGGCGCGGCCAATACACGACTGGCGGTGTTCGCGGGCTACAACGAAGCCAGCGTGGTGCTGGACGACAAGCTGTCGGCCCATGGCGAACTCGGGGTCAAGGTTGCCGGCTTCTTCGACGACCGGAGCCTGGAGCGCCTTGGGCCTGAGGCGTCCGAGCGCGTGCTCGGCGGGCTGGCATCGCTGCCCGAGTACGTCAAGACCGAGGGCGTGGACATCATCTTCGTCGCGCTGCCGATGCGTAATGTCCAGCGGGTCGTCACGCTGCTCGATGAACTGCACGACACGACGGCGTCGATCTACTATGTTCCCGATGTCTTCGTTTTCGACCTGATCCAGTCCCGGTCCGGGGATATCCTCGGCGTTCCCGTCGTGGCGATGTGCGAGACGCCTTTCCACGGCTACCGGGGCGTCATCAAGCGGCTCATGGACGTCGTCATCGCGTCCATCGCGGTGATGGTCCTGTCGCCGTTGCTGTTGACCGTTGCGCTCCTGGTGAGGATGGGCTCGCCGGGCCCGGCCATCTTCCGTCAACGCCGCTACGGGCTGGATGGAGCGGAGATCAGCGTCTGGAAGTTCCGCACCATGACCGTGATGGAGGACGGGAGCAGCATCAAGCAAGCCCAGCGGAACGACGATCGCATTACCCCGATCGGGCGCTTCCTGAGGAAGACGTCGATTGATGAACTGCCCCAGCTGTTCAACGTGCTGCAGGGAAGCATGAGTCTGGTCGGGCCCCGACCACATGCTGTGGCCCATAACGAGCAGTATCGCCGCCTGATCAAGGGATACATGATCCGTCACAAGGTCCTTCCCGGCATGACCGGCCTGGCGCAAGTCAGCGGCTGCCGCGGTGAGACCGCCGAGGTGGATGACATGCGGGCAAGGATCGAGTACGACCTGGAGTACCTGCGCCGATGGACGCCGCTGCTCGACCTGCAGATCATCTGGCGGACGGGGTTGGTCCTCTTGCGGGATCGCAAGGCCTACTGATGCGGCTTCGCAAGCGGCTGTTTCGGGGCTACATGGAGCTTCGAAGACGCCTGCTGGGCATCCCGGGAGCTGGCACCATCGCCTGGGGAGACCTGCGCCGTCTCGACCCCATCAGCCGCGACTTTGGTACCGACCGGGGCCTGCCCATTGACCGTTACTATATTGAGCAGTTCCTGGCGGCTCGAGCC
>CAZYKZ010000419.1:0-1974 GCA_964648175.1 uncultured Anderseniella sp. | reverse complement strand
GAGCCGTAGTACATGCCGCGGGCAATGTGGATGTAGACGGCGATGAAGAAGAACGACGCGCCGACGGCGTGCCACTTCTGCAGGATGTTGCCGTAGTTCACGTTGCGCCGGATGTGCTCGATGGAGTCGAACGCCAGGCTGGTGTCAGGCGTGTAGTGCATGACCAGCACGACGCCGGTGATGATCTGCGATACGAGCATGATCATCAGGATGCCGCCGAACGTGTACCAGTAGTTCAGGTTGCGCGGCACCGGATAGGAGACAAAGCTGTCGTACATCAGCCGCGGCAGCGGCAGACGGTCGTCCAGCCACTTCATGACGGGGTTGGTCGGGTTGTAGGTAGAATGTCCGCTCATGATGGTTCCCCTCAGCCGATCTTGATCTGGGTGTCGCTGACGTAGGTGTACTGCGGCACGTGCAGGTTCTCGGGCGCCGGGCCCTTGCGGATGCGGCCGGCCGAGTCGTAGTGCGAGCCGTGGCAGGGGCAGAACCAGCCGTCATAGTCGCCTTCGTTGCCGATCGGCACGCAGCCCAGGTGGGTACACACGCCCATCTGCACCAGGTACTGTTCCTTGCCGTCCACCACGCGGTTCTCGTCGGTGGCAGGGGCGTTCTCGGCCAGGTTGGCGTTGCGCGCCAGACCGTCCGGCAGGTCCGAAACCGGAGTTGCCTTGGCTTCCTCGATTTCCTTCGCCGTGCGGTGGCGGATGATGACCGGGTTGCCGCGCCAGGTGACGGTGATCGACTGGCCTTCCGCGATCGGCTCGAGGTTGACCTCGATCGAGGCCAGCGCCAGCACGTCGGCGGACGGGTTCATCTGGTCGATCAACGGAATGGCCACGCTGGCCGCGCCAACGGCGCCAACGGCCCCGGTGGCGATGTACAGGAAATCACGGCGGTTTGCGTCGTGTGCGTCTGCAGTTGACACGGGTCTACCCCTCGCTCGGCTTGACTGTTATCCCTTTGACCTGCAGGGCGAAGCCAAAAGGCAGCCACACCCAACGTCGCGCAGGTTTGGCGGGTTTGTGGCACCGGCATGGCGGAAAGTCCAGATAACAAGTGTCGCAGTCCCCACGCTTTTTTGCATTTTGTTCGCAGGGCGTTGCGGCTGTCAGCTGCGTCATTTTCAGGGACTGGAGGAGGCCCGGGGTGATCGAAATTGCGCTTTACCAGCCTGACATTGCCCAGAACGCGGCAACCACCGTGCGGCTGGCTGCCTGCCTGGGCTTGCGTGTCCACATCATCGAACCGGCCGGATTCGTCTGGGATTCGCGCGATTTCCGCCGCGCGGGCATGGATTACCTCGGCAAGGCAGACGTGGTGCGCCAGCCGGACTGGTCTTCATTCCTGGCCGCCACGGCCGGCCGGCGCCTCGTGCTGGCCACCACGTCGGGCGCCGTTGGCTACACGCATTTTCGCTTTCGTGATGACGACATCATCCTCATGGGCAGGGAATCATCAGGCGTGCCGGACAGCGTGAAGCAGGCCGTGCCCGATCAGGTCTGCATCCCGATGCAGCCCGGTACGCGCTCGCTCAACGTGGCCGTTGCCACCGCCATGATCACCGGAGAGGCGCTCAGGCAGACGCACTGGAGTTAGGCGCCTCGACTGTCAGGCGTGGCATCAAATTTGCGTCGAGGCGGCATCGGCTGTGCCGCGCCGGGACACCGGGCTGTACATGCACAGGCCGATCCGGAATTTGAAATCTGGAATGAGGCGACACATGACCACGATTCTCAACGGCTGGAACGCGACCATGTCGGACCGTTTCGGCAAGGATACCATCCTGTTCAATCACCGCCTGCGCGACACCGGCCTGTTCACCCACGACGCGCTGGCCCGGCTGATCGAGAACTATCCGGCCGAGCACTACAACATCAACACCAATGGCTTCGACCCCGCCAACCCCGTGTGGCGCGAAGGCGAGGTGGGCGACACCTCCGGCGCCGACACGATTGAAGCCATCAAGAAGGG
>CAZYKZ010000418.1:0-1983 GCA_964648175.1 uncultured Anderseniella sp. | reverse complement strand
GTGCGTGATGGACCGCGATGCCGACAGCCTCGGGCGCTACCAGCGCATGGTGCAGGAACTGCGCTCGGCCGGCATCCGCGCGGAACTGTTCCAGGGCAACCCGAAGCAGTTCGGCAAGCAGCTTCAGTATGCCGACCGGCGCGGCTCGGCCGTGGCCGTGATCCAGGGTGGTGACGAGCGGGCCGCCGGCCAGGTGCAGCTGAAAGACCTGATTGCGGGCCGCGAAGCCGCCAAGGACATTGCCGACCGGGCGGCGTGGGTCGAGCAGCGCCCGGCGCAGGTGTCCGTGCCGGAGGCTGATCTCGTCGCGGAAGTCCGCAAGATTCTCGCCCAGTACGAGGGCTGACGAGACCATGCCCGGCAAGTCCAGCGACCAGCGCCGCGCACTCGATGCGCTCAACGCCGCCATGGTGCCGGTGCTCGAGGCAGCGGGCGCGGAGTTCATCGACCCGGACATCATACAGCCGGCAGACGTGTTCCTCGAACGCTCCGGCGAGCACATCCGTTCGCGCACCTACCTGTTTACGAGCCCCGATGGCGAGGAGCTGTGCCTGAGGCCCGACCTGACCGTGCCCGCCTGCCGCTATCATCTCGAAGCGGCAGCCGATCCGGCGCAACCGGCGCGCTATTGCTATGCCGGCAAGGCGTTCCGGCACACGCCGGGCGAGGCCGGTCGCACGCCGGTGCGCGAGTTCGACCAGGTGGGCCTTGAGATTTTCGGTGCAGGCAACACGGCGCGCGACGACGCCGAGGTGCTGGCGCTGACGCTTGCGGCGCTGAAGGCGGCAGGCGTTTCCGGGTATCGCATAGAGATCGGCGACCTTGGGCTGTTCGACGCGCTGCTGCACTCAATCGACATGCCGGAGCGCTGGCGCAACCGGCTGAAGCGGCAGTTCTGGCGCCCGCGCGCCTTCCGCGACCTGCTGCGGCAACTGTCTGCCGGCAAACGCAAGACGCGAACCGCCATCTCCGGCCTGCTGGACGAGATGGAGGAAAGCAGCCTCGACCCGGTTGCCTTTGTCGAACAGCACCTAGAAGCGGCCGACCTGCAGATGATCGCGGGCCGCACCGTGGAGCAGGTGGCGGGCCGGCTGCAGGAGAAGCTGATGGACCGGTCGCAGCCGCCGCTGACGGCTGAGCAGACCGGGCTGATCGATGACTATCTGGCCATCCGCTGCGCCCCGACTGCGGCGCTGGAAAGACTGCACGCCATCGAAGCGCGCACCGGGGCTGTGTTTGCCAGCGCCGTGGACCTGTTCGAGGCCCGCATCGATGAGATGATGGCGGCGGGGCTCGACGTGGACGGCATGGAGTTTGCCGCCGTGTTTGGGCGCAGCCTGGAATACTATACGGGCTTCGTGTTCCAGATCGAACGGGACGGACCTGACGGCGCTTCCCAGAACATTGCCGGCGGCGGGCGCTATGACACCATGCTGGCCGACATTGGCGCAGGCCAGCAGGTACCGGCGGTGGGTCTCGCGATCCAGGCCAGCCGTCTGATCGGCAGCGGAGGCGAGGCATGAACGGTTCGTCCAACCTGACCCTTGCCCTGCCATCCAAGGGCCGCCTGCGCGAGGCGGCGGAGGCGATGTTCGCGCGCGCGGGCTTCGAGATCGTCAAGACCGGATCGGCACGCGGCTACCAGGGCGAGATCAGGGGGCTTAACGGCATCGACGTTGCGTTCCTGTCGGCGTCGGAGATTGCGAAGGCGCTGAAGGACGGCACCGTGGACCTCGGCGTGACGGGCGAAGACCTGCTGCGCGAGACCATCGCGCCGGACAACCCGGTGGCCGACGTGGTCTTGCGGCTGGGGTTCGGGCCGGCCGACGTGATCGTTGCGGTGCCGGAGAGCTGGCTGGACGTCGCTGCGGTGGCCGATCTCGACCAGGTGGCCGGCGAGTTCTACGCCACCCATGGCCACCGCCTGCGGGTCGCGACCAAGTATCTGGAGCTCACGCGCCGCTTCTTTGCGGAACATGGCCT